>CAZPBB010000037.1:0-15015 GCA_964584745.1 uncultured Bacteroidaceae bacterium | reverse complement strand
AAGGGCGACCCCATATGGGGTCGCCCTTCTCGTTTATATCCATCTACACCATAATCACCGATAACTTTCATCTTCAAAAAACGCTCTGAAATTTGGCCGGTTCTTGTTTTACCGCCAGAATTGTAGTATTTTTATGCGGTTCCTTGAAACCATCAGCCTTACCGTTAGATTGAACGCAAATCCGGACTTGTCCGGATTATGCCGAAACGAGAAAAGGTCTTCCATTCCGAATCGGACGCCATGCATCTGCCTGCCATCAAAAAAACATTTTCCGTTTATCTTTGGGGGATCGGCATGCTCTTTTGCGTAAAGGCTTCCGCCCTGAACGACAGTACCTATACCGATCCACAGGCCTATCGCTTTCAACCGAAACAAATCCTCTTTCCCGTTATCGCAATGGGCATCGGCACCTTCGGGGTATATGACGGTACTTTCTATGGGTTCAAGAACTCCATCAAAGACGATTTGACCCATCTACGCGGCAATCATTATATTCATGCCGACGACTACATCCAATATCTGCCGGCGGCCGCTTATTTAGGCTTAGGTGCCGTCGGCGTCAAAGCCAGGCATACATTTAAAGAACGCCTTGTAGCGGGGGCAACCGCCCATATCGTCATGGCGGCCCTCACCAACGGCCTCAAATATTCCATCCGGGAAAAACGTCCGGATACACATGCCCGCAATTCCTTTCCTTCCGGCCACACGGCCATGGTCTTTACAGGGGCAGAACTGATGCGCATCGAATACGGCCCCTGGTACGGATTGGCCGCCTACACCATCGCCGCCAGTGTCGCCTTCTTACGCATGTACAACAATCGACACTGGCTCAACGATGTAATCGGTGGAGCCGGTATCGGGATTCTATCCGCCCGCATCGGCTATTGGATGCTGCCGCTCTATCAACGTTGGTTTCATTGGAATGGCAGTCCGAAGAAATCCAAATCCACCGTTACGGTCCTGCCCGCCTATGATTATGACACGCAAGCGGTATCTTTGAATGTAGCCGTAGTATTTTAATCCGCCCCGATAGAAATAAAAAAGCCGTCTGCAATTGCAGACGGCTTTTTTATTATAAGATATATCAACCCGCTGTTACAGGCGGATAAGGCCATTGGCTTCAGCCTCAAGCAAACAGGCCATGATACCTTTCTTGCTGATGTTCTTGATACCCTTGGCCGATACTCGCAAGGTAATCCAAGCGTCTTCCTCGGGTACATAGAATTTCTTAGTCTGCAAATTGGGATAGAATTTGCGACGGGTCTTGATGTTGGAGTGGGAAACGTTGTTTCCACTAATCACTTTCTTTCCAGTTATTTCACAAACTTTCGACATGGCTGTAAATTTTTTATTTGCGCGGCGTAAACAGGGCCGCGCTGCGACCTACCGCCGAAAATGGAGTGCAAAGGTCGGTATTTTTTTTTAAACAAACAAGCCCGACCCCAAAAGATTATACACCGGGATACTTCGGTCTCGGCAAAATCAAACTGATGTTTGCTTTTGCGCTCGACTCTTCGTATCTTTAATTCCCATTGAAGATACTTCGGTCTCGGCAAAATCAAACTGACGTTTGCTTTTGCGCTCGACTCTTCGTATCTTTGAAAGTTAAACCAACAATCGAAAATTATATGCCTACAAGGGTCCTCTGGATAGATGACGAAATCGACTTGCTCAAGCCGCACGTCATGTTCCTCCAAGCAAAAGGATATGAAGTTATTACATTAAACAACGGCGTAGATGCCGTGGATACCATCAAAAACCAGGCTGTCGATATCATCTTTCTCGATGAACAGATGCCGGGGCTCTCGGGCTTGGAAACCCTATCCCGTATCAAGACATTGTTCCCCGCCATTCCGGTGGTGATGGTAACCAAAAGCGAAGAAGAACGTATCATGGACGAGGCCATCGGATCAAAAATTTCCGATTACCTGCTCAAACCCGTCAATCCGGGGCAGATACTGCTGGCCATCAAGAAGCAACTCGAATCCAAACGTCTGGAAAGCGAGCGTTCCACATCTTCCTACCAACAGGAATTCCGCGAGATCGGCATGAACCTTTCCCCCAGCCTCTCTTACAAGGAATGGGAAAACATCTACAAGAAACTGGTGTTTTGGGATATGGAACTCAGCAAGACCGATGACGAGGGCATGAAAGAGATTCTCCGCAACCAAAGGGACGAAGCCAACCTGCTTTTCTCAAAATTCGTGGAAAAGAACTACATCGATTTTCTCAAAAAAGGTTCGGAAAACGACTTCGATATGTCGCACACCGTGCTTCGGAAGCGACTTTTCCCGGTATTGAACGATGATTTCCCCGTTTTCTTCATCCTTATCGACAATCTCCGTTACGACCATTGGAAGGTATTGCAACAACATCTTCGCCCCTATCTGACCACACTGAGCGAAGACACCTACATGAGTATCCTACCCTCGGTTACGCACTATGCCCGCAACAGTATGTTCGCCGGCCTGTTGCCCTCCGAAATAGAAAAGAAATATCCTGACTACTGGATCAGCGAGGATTCGGTGCAATACAAGAATCAGAACGAGAAGATGTTGCTCGAAGAATATCTCAAACGTTTCGGCAAAGAGGTAAACTACACCTACAACAAAGTCCTCAATCAGTCCTACGGCCTCAAGATTCTTGACTATCTGCCCAAGATGATGGCGACACCGCTCAACGTGATCATTTACAACTTCATCGACATGCTTTCGCACGCCAGTACCGAAATCGAGCTGTTGCGCGAAATGGCCAACGATGATGATGCCTACCGCTCGCTGATCGGTTCCTGGTTCGACCACTCGCCGCTGTTGGAACTTATCAAAAACCTTACCGGTAGAAAAGCCATCGTCATCATCACCAGCGACCATGGTTCCATCCGTATCTACAATCCTGTCCGCATCAAGGGCGACCGCGATACAAACGTGAACCTGCGTTTCAAGATTGGGCGCAATCTGGAATTCGATCCCAAGGAAGCTTTCAGTGTGCGCAATCCGGGCGATATCTTTCTACCCAAGACCACGATTACATCCTCGTTTGTGTTCTGCCGGCAAAACGACTTTTTCGTTTACCCCAACAATTTCAACCAATACGTGAACTATTACCGCAACACCATTCAACATGGCGGTATCTCGATGGAAGAAATGATGGTTCCTTACGCCGTACTTCAACCCAAGTAAGATGGAAGAATCCGTTTGTCAACTCACGGTGCCTTCGCCCGAAGACCTGCCTCCGGCGGCCAGACGCCTTCTGGACCATTTTCCGGAGGAACGTATCTTCGCATTCTTCGCACCCATGGGGGCGGGAAAGACCACCTTTATCCAATCTCTCTGCGCCTGTCTAGGTGTGGAAGATCAGGTTGTGAGTCCAACTTTCGCCCTTGTCAACGAATACCGTACCGGCCGGGAACCGGTTTACCACTTTGACTTTTATCGCCTTAAAAATGCTGAAGAGGCCTTCGATATCGGCATGGAGGAATATCTGGCAAGCGGATGCTATTGTTTTTTGGAATGGTCCGAAATAGTGGAAAGCGTCTTGCCCGACCGCTACGTACGGGTTTGCATCGCCGTGAACGACCAAGGCGTGCGGAAAATCTCTGCCCTTAAGGAAGACCGCACGCAATCTGTCGTATCTTTTTTTCAACACCGTTGCTGATGGAAACCGTTTTTGACACACAATGCGCCATCCACATAGGTGAAGGGAGCCTGTTTTCCACCGACGAGATTCCGATACGCCGGCATGAAAAATGCGTGTTGCTTTGCGAAAGCAACGCCGCTCCGCTTATTCTGCCGCCGCTGTTCGAAAAATGCCCGCACTTACGCAGACTTCCCTTGTATCATCTCGATGCCTCGGAACCGACGAAACAGATACAAACACTGCTACCTCTCTGGGAAGAGTGGGCAAAGGACGGCCTTGACCGGCATACGGCGGTGATACTCGTGGGCGGAGGCGTTCTCTGTGATATGGGGGGATTCGCCGCCTCGTTGTTTAAACGGGGGATTCCTTTCTATTCGATCCCCACCACGCTCCTGGCTATGGCCGATGCTTCAGTAGGGGGCAAAACCGCCGTGGATCTGGGCGAAATCAAGAATATCCTCGGCAACTTCCGCCGTCCCGAAGCCGTCTGGATAGATCCCACATTTTTGAAGACCCTGCCCTATCCCGAATTTTTGTCGGGCGTGGCGGAAATCCTCAAGATGCAGTTTATCGGCAATCCCCGGCTTTCTTTCGAGGAAATGGAAAAATGTTTCGAGACCACCACCTTTCCTTTGCCGCTCCTGCATTGGGCCATCGCTGAAAAAGCCCGCCTCGTCAGCCTTGACTTCCACGAAGAAAACATCCGTAAGACCCTCAATTTCGGACACACTTTCGGACATGCCTTCGAAGCCTTGGCCTTGAAACAGAACCGCCCCGTTACGCACGGGCAGGCGGTTGCCCACGGCATGGTCTGTGAACTGTACCTCTCCTGTCTTCTGGCGGACTGTCCCAAAAATCTGTTCACACGAACCGCCCGCATGATAAGCAGGCATTACGGGATTCTCCAATACAAAAAGGAGGATATCCCCGGATTGCTCGACTATATGCGGAACGACAAAAAGAACCGGAACGGTCAAATCTTTCCCGTTTTGTTGCAAGCGGCAGGCAAGTGCATCTACAACAAGCCTGTTGAAACAGAAACCATTGTACAAACATTGAACGAATATCCGTTTGAAACGGAATTAAGCTGAACCGATTATGGATGATATCTGCATACGCTTTAAAAACAAGATTCTGGCAGGCGAAGTGCCTTTGCCAAGCTCCAAAAGCATCAGCAACCGATATCTGGTGTTAGCGTTTTTGTCCGATGAGGCATTCGACCTCAAAAACCTCTCCGACTCGGATGATACGCAACTGATGCGCAAGTTGCTCAAGAAAATCGACCGTCAGGATGAAAATCCCGACAGCGAGATGGAATTAGATTGCCATAACGCGGGCGCGGTGATCCGTTTTCTCACCGCCCAACTGGCCTTCCGCCCCGGCACATGGATACTGACCAGTTCCAACGAACGCATGAAAGTGCGTCCCATCGGATCTTTGGTAGATGCCCTCCGGTCGATCGGGGTGGAAATCGAGTATCTGGAAGAGGAAGGTTATCCTCCGCTACGGGTAAAAGGCAAGCCTGAAGTATTGGAAACGGCCGGAGTGGTAAGCGTGGACGCTGGCCAAAGCAGCCAGTTCGTGTCGGCGCTGATGTTGACGGCCCCGCTCTTTCCGAACGGATTACACATAGAAATGCTGGGCGAGAACAAGGTGTCGCTGCCCTACATCCAGATGACGGCGCAACTGATGCGCTACTGCGGCGCGGAGGTGGTGTTCATCGACGGCAACAACATGTTCATCAACGGAGCGTTACATAGTCCTTCTTTTTCTTTTGTAGAATCGGACTGGAGTTCCGCCTCCTATCTTTATGGTTTGCTGGCGCTTTCAGACGGCGGGGAAATATCATTGCCCCTGCTCTTTGAAGAAAGCGTGCAAGGCGACCGCATCATATGTGAATGGTTCGAAGATTTGGGTGTGGAGACCGAATTTCTGGAAGACCGCGTGATCATACGCAAACAAAAAGACGTTGAAATAGACCGCACCGCTAAAGAATACAATTTTCTCCATCATCCTGACTTGGCGCAAACCATGGCCGTATGTTGCGCCGCGTTGGGAATCGAGGCGCGTCTGACAGGCATTTTCGGCCTCAAATACAAGGAAACCGACCGCATCGTAGCCCTTTACAACGAGTTGCACAGAATCGGAGCGGATGTGGAACTCACCGAGACAGAAGACGACAACGAGCTCCATATCCATCCCTCCATACTACATCCGCACGACCAACTGATACACACATACGGAGACCACCGCATGGCCCTTTCTTTTTCATTGCTTGGCATGAAATACGGGCAGGTCCGTTTAGAAGAGAAAGATATCGTGAACAAGTCTTTCCCCTGTTTCTGGAAAGTGCTTGAAAAATTAGGAGCAAAAATCTAATCCGTTTTATCATGAGACGCTTTCTGTCGTTTTTCCTATCTTTAACCCTGCTTGTTCCGGGTTTCTCAAAAAGCGTGAAGCCAAGCAAGGACACGCTGAATTTTCTTGCGTTCAACGATTTTCACGGCTCATTCCAAGCCTCCGGTACTGTGCCAGGCGCAGCGCGGCTCACGAGCAGTCTGCTGGATTTACGCGCTTCGCTGCCCAATGTGATGGTATTGGCCGGCGGAGACAACTATAGCGGAGGGTATTTTCCCCGCATGACGGGTGGACTACCGCAAAACAGCGTATTCAACCGTTGTGGCGTGGAATATTCGGCTATCGGCAACCATGAGTTCGACTGGGGCATCGAGGCGATGAGAGAACGCCTCTATTGGGGAAACACACGCTATCTGTCCGCCAACATCTTTACTGATTCCCTTTCCGGAGCACGTCCCGACTGGGCGGTTCCTTATGTTATCGAACACCGTGCGCTCAAAAACGGAACTCCGGTACGCATCGCCCTAATCGGACTCACCACCTGCGAAACCAAAACGGCGGCATTACCCTCTATCGTGGCAGACCTCGATTTTGCCTGTCCCGTGGAAACGACAAAGAAAATCATGCAAGCCCTCAAGGACAGCGCGGATCTGTATATCCTGCTGACCCATATCGGAACGAAGATGCAGGATGGCATGGTAATCTTTACCGATGCAGACGTGGACGGGTTAAGCCGTATCGAGGGGGTAGATGGAATTTTAAGTGGACATTCGCACCAAAGCGTGTATGGCTTGAAAGACGGGATTCCTGTAATCCAAGCGCAGAACTACGGACGTAAGATAGCCCGGCTTCAATACGAAGTGAGCCGCGACAGGAAAGGGCGCCTCTCGCATCGTTTTCTTGCAGGCGAATTGATTGAAACGGGACTTTCCTCGGATGTGGAAACGGAAGCGCTCGTGGAAAGTTTTCTCTCTAATCCTGTTTATGGTTTTCATCGCATTCTTACCGAAAATTCTCAGGAACTTGACCCTGAAACCTTGATAGAAGGAACAGGTCTATTTGCCTTGGGAACTTTGGTCACCCAATCTTACGCAGATATCTACCGCCGCAGCACGCAAACCGATTCTACCGAAATTGTATTGGGGGTATGCAATGCGGGGGCTATCCGCACTGTACTTCCTCAAGGCGAAATCACACAGTTGCAGGCCGGTAACATCGTGCCTTTCGGCGGTGTGCTCGAAGCCTTCCGGTTTAATGGCAGCCGCCTGCGCCGGCTTTTCCAATACGGCATTGAATGTAAGGCGGGCTGGATGCAGTATCACAATATGGAGGTTACCATCGAAAATGGCAAAATCACCGATATGGCATATGTGCATAACGGCAAACGCACGCCTATCGAGGACACCACTCCCTGTACCATAATCACCGAACATTTCATGTCTTCAGGCGGTGACGGCTACCCCACCGAATTGTTCGTTCCCCTCGTGCCGGAATTTTCCGAGGTGTCCGCCGGACAGCGCAACCCCACCGATGTCTTTATCCGTTATCTGGAATCCAAACCGCAGATCAACCTAAACGATATCGCCCTACCCGTTGTCATACGCAAATAATCTGATTACTGCCTGTTCATCACAACAGAGCCGGAACCCGTCAAAGGAACGGCACGTCAAAGTTTTTTCTAATCTGAACTACGCTTAGAACCGGAAGTGAAATATCTCCGGCTTACTGACTCTAAAAGCGAAAATAAACAGAAATGTCTGTTTGATTGTGGTCACGCTGGGATTCGAACCCAGGGCCCCATCCTTAAAAGGGATGTGCTCTACCGGCTGAGCTACGTGACCTCCGGAATATATTGGGTCATGAAGGAACTTTCCGATTTACCGACTTTTCATTCGGGTTTCATCGAAAAGGGTTGCAAAGATAGGTCTTTTTCCGAAGAAAGCAAATTTTCCATAAAAAAAGATTCAAACTTTCCGCGCTGACATGCTATCGTTTGATTATATCCTTGCCTTACCCATCCGCAATCATAAAAAAACTTAAAAACTTATACAATACATATTATAGTATTTTTCACTTATTTTTAATTTCATCAGTAAATAAATATAAATACAATACATATCATACTATCCATACTTTTATACTTTTGCAATAAATTCTTAATATTCTATAAAAAACATTAAAATATACAGTAGAACATTGCCATTCATAAAATTTTACATATCTTTGAATTGTATTCAAACATAAAAGCAAACAAATTATCAACAGGGAGTTCCTTATTTATAAGCCCTACTCCCTCAACAAAAGGAGGAACAAAAAAAACAGATACCGCACGACACTTTATACGGAAAACATCCCATCGCACTTTCCAAGGTAAGACACAAAAGATGTGGCGACCTTGCGGAAAAGCCGGATGCGATTCCTTACCGACGTCAATCAACGCTCCACCCCGACAACGGGTATGAAGCCAGTACTAACCCCATTAATAATGTATGTTGACCAAAACAATCATTATGAAGTAGAAAAATCAAATGCATGAAAAACACAAACAAAAAGAAACTGCCAAAGGCAAAAACGCAGGAAGCCCCTGAAACTGACACTAACCGGCAAGACACGGCAGACAGACGAATACAGGAGAACAGCCGTTTGTTTGAAGAAAACATCATGTGTTATTGCAAACGGCTGTACTCCTATCTATACTATCAATGCAGAGATGAAGATCTAAGTAAAGACATGATGCAGGAAACCATAATTGAAGCGCATGAACAATTGAAAAAAGGAACATTTGTTGAAAAAGGCCTTACCTGGTTCTGGTTGCAGAAAGTAGCCAAAAACCGGCTGATCGGACATTATCGGACACGTTCTATCCATAACGCACTGATGCAAGCGAACCAGAATCAGATATGCGATAATCTGGGATGGAACAGAACCGTACAGCCAGAAGACCACCTTGTATTTCGGAATAGAAACGGCAACATTTGGCTTCAGGACAAAACCGACCAGATAAAAGGCCGCATCTGCTTGAATCTCGATGTTTTGATAAAAAGCAATTTCAAACTGCTGCACCTGTCTGATTGCGACCGTTGGCTGATAAAACAACATCATTTGCAAAAAAAAACCTTCAAGGAACTGAGTGCGATTATGAACAAACCATTGTCCACGGTCATGAGCCGGTATTATACGGTAATGAAAAAGCTGCAACGACAACTGGTGTCGCTCGAGGCAATGGGGATCTTCGACAAAAAACTGAAAAGAAAAGATCTGTACCTATTGGAAAGAACCATGGAAACCAAATACAAAAAGAGAATAAGAAGACGGGCGATAGAATGAACCGCACGGACAACAGCCAAGGGGAATCACAACATTCCCTCCCTTGGCTGTTCCTCAACGATGATCTATTCAACAACTTGTTGATAACTTATCATCCTTTTCCAACCAGAACCCGACAAAAGCCCCTATATTTACACTCCGGTATGCAAAAGATAGAAAACATCCGGAAATCATTGATTGTACATTCTGTAAAGCGTTTTCTCGTTTCATTTTCTTTGGGCGATTCCATTTCGGGTCGCTTTTTTTTTACCCGATTCCGGCTTTCCTTTAATTATTCACCATCCAACAATAGCGCAATATGAAAAACAAGAACCTTATCTCGATCACCGACTTCTCCAAAGAAGAACAATTACATGTTCTTGACGTAGCTGAAGGGTTTGAACAGAATCCGCAACAACGCATTCTCCAAGACAAGGTGGTTGCCACTTTGTTCTTCGAACCTTCCACACGTACCCGACTTAGTTTCGAAAGCGCGGCGAACCGGCTCGGTGCCCGCATCATCGGCTTTTCCGATGCAGCCAACAGCAGTGTAACCAAAGGAGAGACCCTCAAAGACACCATTCTGATGGTCAGCAATTATGCTGACCTCATCGTGATGCGGCATCCCAAAGAAGGAAGTTCGCGCTATGCTTCCCAAGTGGCGCATGTGCCGGTCATCAACGCCGGCGACGGCGCCAACCAGCATCCTACCCAATGTTTGCTCGACCTCTATTCCATCCGCAAGACACAAGGCCGGCTGGACAATCTCAACATCGCCTTCGTCGGCGACCTCAAATACGGTCGCACCGTACATTCGCTCACACAGGCACTTTGCAATTTCAACTGCACTTTCCACCTCGTTTCACCGGCTGAACTCAAACTGCCCAGTTATGTAAAACAGACTATCAAAGACCGCAATCTGGAATATCACCAATACACCGAACTGGCTGATGTGATTCCTTTTGCGGACATTATCTACATGACCCGTGTGCAACGCGAAAGATTTGCCGACCTGATGGAATACGAAAGGGTTAAAAACGCCTACATCCTCAACAAGGCCATGCTTAAAGGATGCAAAGAATCCATGAAGATACTTCATCCCCTACCCCGGGTCAATGAAATCGCCACCGATGTGGACGACACCCCCTACGCTTACTATTTCCAACAGGCCAAGAACGGGGTTTTTGTGCGACAGGCGTTGATGGCGCTCATCTTAGGAGCCAAAGCCTAACAAAACTATAATTCAATCATCATTCATCTTTAATTTTTATATATCATGGTCAAAACAGAATTAATCGTTTCCGCACTCGAAAACGGAACCGTTATCGATCATATCGCCTCTAATGAAGTTTTCCGGGTGCTCCAGTTGCTTAATCTCGATAAAAGCGAGGACACGGTGTATATGGGATCCAACTTAGACAGCAAGAAATTAGGCAAAAAGGGCATCATCAAAGTGGCCAACCGTTTCTTCGCACCTGAGGAAATCAACAAAATCGCACTGGCAAGCCCCAACGCCACCATTATCGAAATCCGTAATTTTGAAGTAGTGCGCAAAACCAAGGTGGAACTCCCCGAAGAAGTAAAAGGTATCGTGAAGTGTATGAACCCCAACTGCATCACCAACCACGAAGTGATTGAAACCGTATTTACCGTGCTACCCAATTCCGAATCAGTAAAACTCAGATGCCGCTTCTGCGAAAAATTCACCACCAAAGAAAACATGACTTTCAAATAGGCAACGAATTCATAAAACAAAAAAGGCGGTTCGTTGCAACAATGAACCGCCTTTTTTGTTAAACCGCTCCTCAGGCATCAACCTTCTTTCCCTTCTGTTGTACGGGATTTACGTTGGGTCGTTGTCTTGGTACCGGATTTAGCGACAGTCTTGGCATTGGATTTGACCGCGCTTGCCGTTGCCCGTTTCTTTTTGGATGTCGGTTTCGTCGTATCCTTCTCAACCACAATAATCTCCACCGGAATAGAATCTTTTTCTCCTTCCGTTTCGGGTTTCGTCTCTATCTCTTCCATTTGCGGCTGTGTATTCTCCGCTACCGTCGTTTTCTCTAAAACTTCTGGCTCTATCTCGATTGTTCCATCTTGGGGCTTCATCCCTTCCGGTTCGGGTTGTGTCGCCATCCTCTCCAACGATTCTTTCGGAACCATAAAATCAAGGCTTGCCGTAATCGTGCACAAACCCGCATCGGAAACAGGGTCTGCCGCTATAACCGGCGCTGCATCGGGAAGCGGATCCCGGTATCCTTTTTTGGAGTTTCTCTCCATAGCGGGAATCACCCTGTTTTTATATGCATTCTCAGAAGCGATCTGCTCGGCCGCCTTTATCGACTGATCGACACCTTCTCCCCACACGGCCTCGTTCACCATTGCCGCCACCTTGTAGAGTTTTTTACCTTTCTGGTTCATCGTTCCCATTACCTGAAAATGAATCCGGCAACGTTCTTTCTGCCCCCAGTCGATGAGCTTGCTCTTGTAGTTCCAATCGCGTTTTTCGATCTCGTCCATATCGATATGGATACCGATGAGACGCCGCACGATGATCCTTTCGGTAAAACGATATCCCTTATCCAGGAAAACCGCCCCCATCAAGGCTTCGAGCGCATTACCATCCACCGACTTGAAACTACCCGATTTGGTATCGATATTGAGCATTTCATGCAAACCCATCTTGGCCGCCACCTTATTCAAAGTGGCACGGCTCACCATCTTGGAACGCATTTCAGTAAGAAAGCCTTCATCCTGATTGGGATAGCGCTTAAACAGGTAATGGGCCACTGCCGTGCTTATAACAGAATCTCCCAGATACTCCAAACGCTCGTTATTGCTTTTCAGCCCCCCCACCACATAGGAAGCAGACTTGTGTCGAAAAGCCAACCTATATAAAAAAATATTCCCGGGATAGAACCCGAGAATATTTTTCACGGCCTTGTACATCTTTCTTTCCTTCGAAAAAAGAGCTGCCACAAATCCTATCATGCTCAACATCTATTTATTCGCTGTACTTTCTGAAAGCCATGGATACATTATGACCGCCAAAGCCGAAAGTATTGCTCAAGGCAAGATCCACACGACGCTTCTGAGGCTTCCCAAAAGTATAATTGATCCGGTTGTCCAACTCAGGATCGTCCGTAAAATGGTTGATGGTGGGCGGAACAATGTTGTTCTTCACCGCCATGGCCGTGGCGATGGCTTCAATGGCTCCGGCCGCGCCAAGAAGATGCCCCGTACAGGACTTGGTTGAACTGATGTTGAGTTTATAAGCGTGTTCGCCAAACACTTTCTTGATACCGAGCACTTCGGGAAGGTCCCCCGCCGGCGTGGAAGTTCCGTGCGTATTGATATAATCCACATCTTCGGGTTTGGCATGGCTGTCTTCAAAAGCCAACATCATGGCACGCGCCACACTCAGACCTTCCGGTTGAGGAGATGTCATATGATAGGCATCGGCCGTAAGGCCGCTCCCTACGATTTCAGCGTAAATCTTGGCGCCTCTGGCTTTTGCATGTTCCAACTCTTCCACCACCAGACCGCCCGCACCTTCGCCCAATACAAAACCGTCCCGATCTTTGTCGAACGGACGGGAAGCCGTTGCCGGATCATCGTTGCGGGTAGAAAGAGCGTGCATGGAATTGAAGCCACCGATACCCGCCGGCGTTACCGCCGCTTCCGAACCACCGCAAACAAAGGCATCCGCCTTGCCCATCCGGACATACATATAGGCTTCCGCCAAAGCATTCGCGGAGGAAGCACAAGCCGAAACAGTAGCGAAATTAGGCCCTTTGAATCCGTTCTTGATACTGATATGACCAGCCGCGATATCGGCGATCATCTTAGGAATAAAAAACGGATTGAAGCGGGGAGTGCCGTCTCCTATGGCAAATTCACTCACTTCGTGGAAAAGGCTGATCAAGCCACCGATACCGGAAGCCCAAATCACCCCTACTCTATCTTTATTCAGTCCAGCGTAGTCGAGAATGCCCGAATCGGCAATCGCTTCATCGGAAGCGACCATGCCATACTGAGAATAAAAATCATGTTTACGCAATTCCTTGCGGTCCATATATTGACTGATGTCGAAATTTTTCAATTCACAGGCGAACTGCGTTTTGAATTTCGAGGCATCGAATCGGGTAATGGGCGCAGCACCGCTGGTTCCGGCCAACAACGCATTCCAATAATCGTTGAGATTATTGCCAATCGGCGTAAGCGCCCCCATTCCTGTAATAACAACTCTTTTAAATTCCATAAGAATCAAAATAGGGTCGGGACATAATTAGAAACCATGTCCTGACGGTATAAAATCTTCCGCCTCACGGCGGAAACATGTTTTTTTATGAGCGAAAGGCGGGAAACAAATACATCCGCATTGTTTTCCGCCTCTCTTGAATAATCTTTTGAAAAGAAAGAATTACTTCTTGTTCTCTTCAATATACTTGATCGCGTCGCCGACGGTAGCAATCTTTTCAGCCTGATCATCGGGAATGGAGATACCGAATTTCTTTTCGAACTCCATAATCAACTCAACAGTATCGAGTGAGTCTGCGCCCAAGTCATTGGTGAAGTTTGCTTCGGGAGTAACTTCTTTTTCGTCTACACCAAGCTTATCAACGATGATAGCTTTTACTTCACTTGCGATTTCTGACATGATTTCCTTAATTTTTTGGGTTAAACTGGACGCAAAGAAACATCATTTTTCGGACTTTTGCCAACCCGTCGGAGGCTGTTTTTCAACACCCCGTGTTAATCCTTTTCATTTTTTTTTGATTTACAAAATATTATCATAAATCACAAAAACGCTTTGAAACAGAACCTCCCGCTTGCGTGCTTCCCGTCCTTTTTCCCACTCTTTTAATCTTTATTTTGATTATCTTTGCGCCTTGCTTGCGGAAAGCCGCCTGCAAAATATCCACGGCTTGCACGAAAGCCGCATACAAACCGCAAAACACGAACCTATCTCCTCTGATAATGAAGGGGGAAACTAAAAATAAAATCGCACTTTTCGCTTCCGGTAACGGAACGAATGTCCAACGGATCTGCGAATATTTCCGAGGGACAGACAACATCCGTCCCGAAGTGTTGTTCTGCAACCGTGCGGATGCTTTCGTGCTGCAACGGGCCCAAAAGCTCGGATTGCCGTCGGTGGTCATAAACCGGCGACAATTGACAGATCCCGCCTTTATGCGTCCGCTCCTGCGGCAATACGGCGTCACCCACCTCGTGCTTGCCGGATTTCTGGCCTTGATTCCGCCTTTTCTAATTGAAGACTTTCCCGATCGTATCCTTAACATCCATCCTGCCCTGTTGCCTAAATTCGGTGGAAAAGGCATGTACGGACACCACGTGCATACGGCCGTGGTAGCGGCAGGCGAAAAAACAAGCGGTATCACCGTGCATCTTGTGAACGGGGATTACGACAGCGGAAAAATCATCTTTCAAGCCGAATGTACAGTAGATAATGAAGACAACGCCGACATTTTGGCTGAAAAGATCCATGCGTTGGAACAAACGTATTTCGCACCTGTAATAGAACGTTGGATAAAGGGGGAAACATGTATTTCTATTCAGAACAAACCTACAAAACCATAAAACCGTGAACGAAACAATTATTTATTCCATTGTGCTTTTGGCCGCGTTAGGCTTGGTGCTGGCACTGATCCTGTATTTCGTGGCGCAAAAATTCAAGGTAGAAGAAGATCCTCG
>CAZPBB010000036.1:0-15071 GCA_964584745.1 uncultured Bacteroidaceae bacterium | reverse complement strand
TCCGTCCTTACGGAATGTCGTATTCGGCATTCATGGGCAAGCTTCACCAGAAAAATATCGACTTGAACCGCAAGGTGCTTGCCGATTTGGCGATGAACCATCCCGAAGCTTTCAAAGCGGTTGTAGATAGCGTAAAATAGTTATTGACCCATAAAAACATATATCACCATGAGCAAACCGGCATTAATGCAATTTGTCGATACTTTGACGAACAGCAACGAACTGCCCGCTTTTAAGGCTGGCGACACCATAACCGTAAGTTACAAGATCAAGGAAGGAAACAAAGAACGTATCCAGCAGTTCCAGGGCGTTGTTCTGCAACGTTCGGGAAGCGGTACAACGGCTACCTTCACTGTAAGGAAAATGTCGGGCAACATCGGCGTGGAAAGGATTTTTCCCGTCAACTCTCCCTTTATCGAAAAAGTGGAAGTGAACAAACGCGGTGTTGTCCGTCGCGCCCGTATCTTTTACCTGCGCAAACTTACCGGTAAGAAAGCCCGTATCAAAGAACGTCGCTTCTAACCGACCGATAGTTGTCCGGATTTTTTCGGGCAGTCGGATTCAGAACCGCTTGGCAGATTCCGTTTTGTCAAGCGGTTTTTTATTGTAACCGTATTTTGAGCAACATGGACGAATTGCCCGTTGTAGAAACATTTTACTCGTTGCAGGGAGAGGGCGCGCATGCCGGTTACCCGGCATACTTTATCCGCCTGGCGGGCTGTCGTAACGCTTGCCCTTTCTGCGATACGCGAGATTCATGGAACACGGCCGCCTTTCCAACGGTGTCTGTGGCCCGCCTGGCGGATAAAGCCGCTGAAAGCGGCGCGCCCTCGTGTGTGATAACCGGCGGTGAACCCACCTTACATTCCCTGCACGCGCTTTGCCATGCCCTCAAGGCGGCCGGTTTGCAGACGTGGCTCGAAACATCGGGTTCCGAACCGCTGTCGGGGAAATGGGATTGGATCTGCCTGTCTCCCAAGAAAGGCATTAAGGTATATCCCGAATACTACGCTGAAGCATCCGAACTCAAGGTGGTGGTGCAGACCCCCGAAGATTTCGCCTTCGCCGAAGAACAGGCGTGTCGGATAAATGAAAAAAGCCTGTGTTTCCTGCAGGCCGAATGGCGTGTTTCCAAAGCCATGTCGGTGCCCCTCGTGTCGTATATCAAGGCGCATCCTCGTTGGAAACTGTCACTGCAGACCCATAAGTTTATCGACATCGTCTAAAAAAATTATCCGCTTTTTTGTTTACCTTAGCCTTATGATAAGGCACGGTTTTTATCGTACTCTTCTTTCACTGCTTTTTTTGAGCCTGTCTTTGTTTTGCCATGCCACGCACCAGAAAGCGGCGGAACTGAGGGTGGAACATGTTTCGGGCTATACCTACCGTGCCGTTCTGACTACCTATACTTTCACAGGAACGGATGTTGACCGTCCCGAAATAGAAATCGCATGGGGAGACGGTTCTGTCGAGGTGGTGCCGCGTCTTCGGTTCTCCTATATGGGAAACGATACCAAGATGAACCGCTATGAGGCGGTACATACCTATGCCGGCCCAGGCGTCTATACGCTGTATATGGAAGATCCCAACCGCAATGCGGGCGTGGTGAATATTCCCGGAAGCGTGCTCACGTATATGTATGTTTCTACCACCGTCACGATAAGCCCTTGGTTGGGTGCGGGTAGCAGCAGTCCCGTCACCACGATTACGCCGGTTGACGACAATGCCTGTCTGGGCAAGCTCTTTACCCATAATCCGGGAGCCTATGATCCAGACGGCGACAGTATTTCCTACCGCCTTATTCCCTGTCGCACCGTAAATGGTGAAGATGTTCCGGGCTACATCTATCCGGCCGCCCGCGACTCGTTTTATATCGATGCTTTCAGCGGCACGCTTTTCTGGGATGTGCCGATGGCGCAGGGTGAATATAATGTGGCCATCCTGATGGAGGAGTGGCGCAACCGGATCAGGATAGGCGGCGTTACGCGAGATATGCAGATTGTGGTGCGTTCCTGCGACAACAACCCGCCGGAAATCTTGGCGGATGAAACTTATTGTGTGGAAGCGGGACAAACACTGGATATTCCCGTTCGTGTGCTGGATAGGGACGGAAACCGTCTCAAACTCGAAGCGACGGGAGAAATACTCACGGCTGGCCGCCGCGCTGGCTTGCAGCCTATTTTCGACAGCGTGGATTCGGCTGTGTACAATTTTTATTGGGTAACCGATTTGTCGGATTCGCGGACTACGCCCTATCTGCTTTATTTGCGAGCGGAAGATGATGGCGATCCGCATCTGAGTGCTGTCCAGACGGTGGCGGTTACGGTAACGGCGCCTGCCGTGGAATTTACACAGCCCCGTACAGAACGGCGTTGCCTGCATCTTGCATGGAACAGAAGCCTTTCACCGCACGCAACAGGTTACGAACTTTATCGAAGCCATTTTTGGCGGGGGGATTTTGTAGGCGATGACTGTCAGACAGGTATCCTCGATACCGCTTACCGTCTTGTCGCCACGTTTCCATCGTTGTCCGATACGGCTTATTCCGATTTTGATGTGGAAGAGGGACGGGAGTATTGTTACAAGGTGGTGGTGGGCTTTGCCGATGGGGCAAAAAGCAAGGAATCGGCTGCGGTATGTATGGAAATACCCAATATCTCACCATTGTTGACGCGGGTAAGTGTGGTGGAGACGGATGTGTATGATGGTAAAGTGGAAGTATGTTGGGTCAAGCCGCAAGATGTGGACAGCCTTGCCTCCTACCGTCTTTGGGGAGGTTACGAATCCGACAGCCTGAAATTTATCGCCTCTTTTCCGTTCGATTCGTCCGTGCGTTATATCGACAGTGGCCGTAACACGGCAGATTTGCGCTATTTCTATCGTGTGGAGGCGGAAGGAAGTGTTTCTTCTCCCGCTTCTTCGGTCTATCTCACCGCAACGGGAAAACCGCATCGCGTGGAATTGGGCTGGACATGGAAAACGTCTTGGGATATATTGTGGTTTAATATTTACCGCTACTGCGATTCGGTTGCGGCATTCGTGAAGATAGACAGCACCACCGAGGCGTTTTATATAGACCGTACCGCATCGGTAGGAGAGGCATACCGCTACTGTGTGGAAGCCGTGGGCTCCTATCGTTCGCGGCGTTTCCCGGATTATCTGTTGAACCTTTCCAATCAGGTTACGGGAGAGGCGTTGCCGGGAGAACCATGCAAATCGTACTTGTTTTTGTTGCAATCTTCCTGCGAGCCGTTGAGCAATACCCTTGCGTGGAGTTTCGACAGCGTGTATCACCGTCCGGATGAGGAAGTACCCATGGATGCCGATTATCTGGAGAATTGCCGTTCTTCGGTGGATTATTATGAGGTGTATCGCCGCCATCCGAAGCAAAAGGAATACGAATGGATCGCAACCGTGCAGGAAACCGTATACCGGGACGATGAACCGGGTTCGCTCTTTGCCTGCTATCAAGTGGTGGGGGTGAGCGGAAATGGACAGGAAAGCCCGCCGAGCAATACCCTTTGTACCGATAACTGGCATTGTTTCGTTTTCGACCTACCCAATGTGTTTACACCCAACGGAGATGGGGTGAACGATGTCTTAAAGGCGCGGAATCATTCTTATATAAGCAAGTTTTCCATCAGGATCGTGAACCGCTGGGGGGTGGAGGTGTTCAAGTCGGACAATCCCGGCTTTGAGTGGAACGGCACGCTTTACAACAAAGGCAGGGCCTGCCCCGACGGGGCGTATTTCTACATGGCCGAATTTGAAGGGCATGCCGAGGGGCGGGTACAGAAAAAAGTGCAGTCGGGCAGTGTTACGATTCTGCGCTGAACGTTTATTTGAAGTAGATAAAATCAGAAGCGGGCAGGTCGCCGAGAAAAACCAGCAGATAAGCCGCTACCAGCACCAAGAGAAATTTAACGGCGATAGGCAGACGTTCAATGCTTCGCGCCAAGGCTTTTTTCTGTCTTTCCTTAACCACAAGCAGGAAGGTAAACATTCCTGTTATCAGTAGCAGGGCCTTTCCATGCCCAACGAGGATTTGTGGAAAATGCGCCCAACCCATATCTCCGAAAAGTCCGAAAAACATATCGGCCGCCGTTTGCATGCTGCCGGCCCGGAAAAAAATCCATGCGATACTTACAATATGGAAGGTAAGGAACCAGCCGGTTAAGCGGGAAATACGGCTGTTTTCGGTTTGGATATGCCAGCGGCTCAGCTTTTCGATACAGAGGGCGATACCGTGAATACCGCCCCAAATAAGGAATCCTATGCTTGCTCCATGCCAGAATCCGGCCAAAAGCATGGTAATGAACAAAGCAAAGCCCATTCGGAAAAGGCCGTGACGGTTTCCTCCTAAGGGAATATAGAGGTAATCCCTGAACCAAGAAGAAAGGGTGATATGCCATCTGCGCCAAAAGTCGGTAAGCGAGGAAGCTTTGTAAGGAGAACGGAAGTTGATGGGCAATTGGAAGCCGAACAGGGCGGCGATGCCGAGGGCGATATCGGTATAACCTGAAAAATCGCAATATATCTGTAGGGAAAAACCATAAACGGCCGCCCATTTTTCAAGGCCGGTAAAAAGGTCAGGATTGTCGAAAACAGGGGAGACCAGGTGCAGGGAAAGGTAATCGGCCACAAGTATCTTTTTGAGCAGGCCGCATACAATCAGCACAAGTGCATACGAAAATTCCTGGCGGGTAAGCATGTAATGCCGCTTGAGTTGCGGCAGAAATTCTTCGGCCCGTACGATAGGACCCGCCGCCAATTGAGGAAAGAAGCTCATGTAGAAACCGAAATCGGTCAATGTATCGGCTGATTTGCATCTGCCCTGCTTGATATCTATCAGATAACTGAGAGCCTGGAAAGTGAAGAACGAAAGCCCGACAGGAGGAATAAACCGTTCTATTGAAAAGGGCATGGCTGAAGATGTATCGGAAAGGTAGTCGATAGCCGATAGCCCACTGCCCCAAATGGCGTTCCAGATTTCAGTAAAGAATACATTGTATTTAAAGATGCCCAGTATCGAAAGGTTGGCCAAAATTCCCATGTTCAGCCAAAACTTCTTGGCGGAGCTTCTTTCAAGGCGTTTCCCTATATGGTAGTTGAGAAAAATAGAAAGCAACAGGATAAAAATGAAAAATCCTCC
Source organism: uncultured Bacteroidaceae bacterium (assembly GCA_964584745.1). Taxonomy (GTDB): domain Bacteria; phylum Bacteroidota; class Bacteroidia; order Bacteroidales; family P3; genus Pullibacteroides. The sequence goes on along the minus strand of CAZPBB010000036.1, from coordinate 9,919 downwards.
TATCTTGTAATAGAAGAAAAGGCTACAGAGCAAGAGAAACAGGTTGCGCGTGTGGCGGTTTTTGTAGCAAAGCGAGAAACCGCCCAGCACGAGGCAGAGGAAAATCCAAAAATCAAGACTTGTAAAAAGGAAATCGCTTTGGGGCGAGAAGGCGAAGAAATGAAGAAGGAAGTCCATGATTATTGGATTTGAGAGTCGGATAAAAGCTGTTTGGCGCGTTGTATCATTAGGCTTTTTCGTTCCTGTAAAAGGAATTGACGGTAGGCATCCAGAAGCGATTTATACAAGAGTTTACCTACCAAGTCGGCTCCTTTTGCAGTGAAATGCACGCCGTCGCGTGCGGCCAATGCCGGTTGGCTTTCCGCCCAATAACGCATGGCATCGCTACCGCCCATGGCCTCTTCCATATCCCAGAACACACATCCGGTTTGAAAGGCACATTCCCGTTGGATGGCTTTGAGTTTTTCTATGTCGGGGTGGGGGGCAAGCGTGGAATTGCCGCTCATCCCCACCACGATAACCGGAATTTTGGGCATTTGGATGCGTATGAAATTGAGTTCTTTGAGCAGGAGAAAGCGGTAGTAACCATAATAGTCTGTCTTGCTGCTTGTTGCTATAAGGTGCGGATTCCCGAACTGATAAATGATAAGTCCGGTGTTGAGCAGATAAAGTTGGGTGTTCAGGAACAGGCTGTTGTTTGTCGAAAACATCTCTCCCGCATATCCGGGCATGGAAATATTGTCCACGCTGATACCGATGGTATCGTTGAGCGCGAGCGCATAAAGGTTGTGGTTCTTGAGCAGTTTAAGGCTCAGGGAAAGGTCTTTTTCCTGATGGAGCGGATAGGTGAGACGTTGTTGACCGAAGGCTTCGAGAATTCCGCAAGGGGCGATTTTGCGGTTGTCGGCGATAATTTGCAGGTTGTACTCGGAAATATCGGCATGGGTAATGGCTTCGGCAAAGAGCCTTTCGGTACGGTATTCTGTCGGTATGGTGAAGCGCAACAGGCCTTGGTCGTTGCTTTTCTGCAAAAGGGCATTGAGGGCGGGCGGTGCCAGATAGGCGGTATAAAGGCCGAAATTGCCGCGAAGGGCGTCATTGGCTTCAGCCTTCACCACATTCCATTTACCGCTTTTTTTCAGTTGGAAGTTTCCCCAGGAAGATCGCAGTATGGGCAGCAGTCCCGGTCCTGAACCGCCGAAGTCAGCCTGCATCAGGCGACGGAGGGTACCTGTAATATGGTCGTTTTCTATTTGAGCATCGCCATAATGGAGAATACGGATAAATTCCGGACGGTTTTGGGCTAAGGGATCATCCCAAAGATCGGTTTTTTCATACATGGATGCCAATGCTTCCCTATCGTCGTGATAGTGCATTTCCAACAAACGGGCGAAGAATCCGTGCAAAAGCTCCTTTCCGGTCTGTGCGCTGTCATATTCAAAAGGCGTTGCGGGAATGTTCTGCAAGGCGGGGTTGTTGAAGATTGCAGGATCCAGACGATACACGCGCTTGTAAAATTGCATCAGGCTGTCTTGTTGCCATTGATTGTGAAGCGCGGTCGTTTCGTTTTCTTCTTCGGTTTCCCGATTCTCTTGCCGGATGCCGTGATATCGCCATTGTCGGTATTCGGAATGAGACAAAAGGGGAGAGAGGGTAAAATCGAATTCGGGTCTTTCCTGCCTGAAAACCGGATCGGTTTCCATGGGTACGGCAAGATGCACCAATAGTAGAACAAGTAGCGCGCATGCCGAAAAAAGAAAGGTCTTGGCCGGTTTCATGTACCACAGGCGTTAGTGTCTCCGAATCAACGATTGGTGGTAACGATCTTAAGCGTTTGTCCGGGATAAATGGTGGCTTTTTTGTTGAGTTTGTTGATCCGTATCAGTTCGTTTACATTGGAACCCTGATAACGTCTGGAAATGGAGTACAAGGTTTCACCTTTTTTTACGGTGTGGTAAACAGTGCGCGTGGCTTCCACCTGTGAGGGGCTCTTTACGGCGGGTTTGTCGTCGCGAGGTTTGGTGGTGGTCATGCTTACCTTGCCCTTGTCGGTGTTGCCTTTGCCGCTGGCATCGGGAAACTTGAGCGCCGAGTTGGCGGGCATGGGGCGGTCGTAAGAATAGATATACAGAATTTGATTGGGGTAGATGGTGGAAGACCGCAGGTTGTTCCATTTCATGATATCGGAAACCTTCACCTTGAATTTGGCGGCGATGTTGGAAAGAGTCTGTCCGCGTTGCACCCGGTAGGGAAAACGGGCTGGGGTGAGGGGAATGCGGTTGTTGGTGTCAGCATAGATGTCATCTTCGTTTTCCATGAACTTGACGGTGAAGTTGACAGGAAGACGAAGGCTGTAATAGTCGGTATTTCCGGGAATCACATCCCGTCGGTACTGGGGATTGAGGTCGCGCAACACCTGGAGGGGAATGTTGAGTCTGTCGGCCACCACGCTCAGACTCAGATCGTGTGTAACCATCAAGGTGTCGGTGAGAAGCGGCGGATTGAGGGGTGTGTTGAAGCCGTATTCCCGGTAGTAGTTCATCACGTAGGTGGCACCGATAAAGGCGGGTACGTAACCTCTTGTTTCGCGGGGCAGGAAAGGATAGATCTGCCAGAAATCGGTTTTCCCCTGCGCCCTGCGTATGGCTTTGTTTACGTTTCCCGGACCGCAATTGTAGGCGGCGATGGCCAGAATCCAGTCTCCGAAGTTGTCGTAGAGCGCTTTGAGATAGCGGGCGGCGGCGTTACTGGCCCGGTCGGGATCAAAGCGTTCGTCCACGTTGTTGTCGATTTTGAGTTCGTACATTTTCCCCGTCTGGTACATGAACTGCCAGCTGCCGGCGGCACCCACGCGTGAAACGGCACGGGGATTGAGCGCGGATTCAATAATGGCCAGATATTTGAGCTCTTGCGGAACACCGTTGCGTTCCATGGCTTGTTCAAAAATAGGAAAATAGTACTGGGAGAGTGCCAGCATCACATCTACTTGCTGGCGACGTTTGTTTACGTAAACGTCGATATAGTTCTTTACTTTCTGGTTATAGGGAAGTTTCACCACGAGATTTTCGCTCAATCCTTCCAGTCGTGCCTTGTAAACGGAATCGGGTTCGTTGTAATAGGGAATTTCGCCCGATAGTTCGGGACGTTCCTGTATTTGCGTGGTATCAGGATTCTTTTTGCTGTTTTTATCGAAAAAACGCAATTCGCGAGAGAGGAAAAATTCTTCCAGCAACACATTCGACAGACTGTCTTCGCGGGTTACGGTTTGGTTTTTCACCTTTTTGTCTTCTTCATTATCCGCAATGGGTTGAACGGCGGCAGTTGCTTTTAACGTGTTGTTGAAGGCAAACAACGCCGTTAAGAGACAAAAGGAGAATTTTATAATCGGCTTTATCGTCATTACGCTGATAATGGACGGCCAACAATTTAGCTGGCACGACAAAAACCAACAAAGATACATAAATTTTGCGCACTGCCATGCGCGGGTGGGAGTTGCGATAGAGGATATCGGAAAAACGGTTGCTTCTCATGGCAGTGTGGCCGGTATCGTTCGCAATGTCGATGAGGCCCGGAGGTTATCGGCAGGCAAAGAAAAACCTCCTCGGCTTGTCGGGTGATATTCCGGGGAGGTTTCTTAGAGAGAAAGCTGTCGGATATGCGACTATTCCATTGAATTATTTCAGTTTGGTGTTCTTCCAGGAATCACTCATCTGTGTACTGGTGGCGATGACCGGATTCTGTGGTTTTTCATTGGTCAGAAAGGCTTCTTTCCTGACATTGGTTTTGATATAATCCGCCAACTCGCCATAACTTACATTCCCTTTCGTTTCCTGTATCTTCTTCAAAAGGAAATAAGTGAATAAACCATGCTGTTTTTCTGCATATGGCATGGCCGTCTCATCGCCCGAAGCCGCCGAGAACACCACGGTATTGCCTTCTATCGTCTCTTTCTTCGCTTCACGTGCCACGCCGCGCGCCGCCACCAACATCGAACCATCCCGGTTGGCTCCCGTAAAACAGGCATCCATGAAATAGGTTACACTCGAAGCTTTGGATTTGGCCAAAGTCTTATACAATTTATTCAAACTATAACACGTCGCAACATTCGTTCCCTTTCCGTCGGTCGGTACCAGATAGGCATCACCCGTCTTTTCATCCGGGATACCATGACCGCAATAATAAACTATCGCTTTCGCATCGTCAAAAATATCCATCGCCTGAACCATTTTGTCAACCCCGCCCGCTATAATACCGGCAGATGCATTTTTATAGAACCAAACCTGACGTTCAGGAACACCCAACGTCTTGATGCAATATTCCCGCATCGCCTCCCCGTCATTGAGCGCGAACTGCACATCATCCACAAACTCATAGTTCTCGTTGGCAATAATCAGCACAAATGTATTATCGGCACGAATTCCCGAAATCGGTACATTGATATCTACATCGCTGTTGCGAACAGCCTCTATCTTTTTCTTTTTGGTTCCCTTTGAAGGAGAATCCTCCTCGAAATCTTCAGTAGCTTGAGCCGTATTCATAGCCAATATTGACGAATACTTCACATTTAGACGACGTTCAATCACATCCATCGCTTTGTCCGCATTAGCTAGTTTCTGACTTTTTTCCGCTACCGACCATGATGTACCGGAAACATTGTACAAAACCCGATTGACATCTGAGAGCATCTCATTTAGTGTATTCAATTCTGCATGATCTTTATCCGACAAAAACAGTTCCTGCTGTTTCTGCGATACCTCCATGATTGTTTTTTTAAGAACAGCATATCTTTTTTGAGAAGCTGCATAGAGTTCTGGATTTATTTCTTGATTTTGTGGTGTCGGTTGCAATGTTTGTTGCTGAGACTGCTTCGTTACCACAGGTGTTTCTTGATTCTCCACACCGATTACTGGCTGCTCTTTGCATTTTGCAAGAAGCAATCGACCTTCTTTCTCATTCACTTTTGCCAATGAAATTCTAGCACCAAGCAATCCCATTGTAGCATTAGTCAAAACAAAATATTCCTTTCCTGGTTCGGTAAACAAATGTAACTCATCTTCATTTTCCAACAACGCCTTTACTGATACATCTCCAGCAGGAACAACACATCTAAAATATTTTGGTGTTCCTAACTTTCCTATTTGATTATCATTTACGACTATCGTAAATTTAAAGGCAGCACCAAACACGGATTTTCGTATGATATATACCGTTGCTGTATTCTGTGTCCTCTGTGCTTTAACGATATTCATAGAGAATGCCAACACAAGAGCCGACATTACTAATCTAAACAAGATTAGCTTCTTTTTTTTATTCTTCATTTTTATATCGTAATTTAATTCAACATTTTCTTAATTTCCTCCAACTCTGCATCTTTTTCTTTCGCGGGTTCTTGCTTTTTAGATTCCGTTGCTGGCGCTTGAGATGGAACTGTATAAATAACAGGTTGCATGGGGGTTTTAGAATCTATTGTTACACGCGGAGCCTTAACCTTGACAGTCTGCATAGAGATTATGCCACCGGTTAATAGAGTCACAAGGAAATCTCCAAAACCAATTCCTGTTCTGATTTCACAATCACCATGACTTGGCACAGCAGCTCTCGCCCTGCCTAGAGGAACCAATCCCCAAAACATATATACTTGTTTTACCTTAGAGTAGTTGTAAGAAGATGCTTTATCCACTTTTGTGGAGATGCGATAATCACCAACACTCGTTCGTGTTGTAAAACACGACTGACATATAAATGCAATCATTAAAAACAAAACTATCTTTTTCATATTTTAAATGTTTATTTTCTGATTTCTACAACCTTTTCCAATACCGTCATTTCGGTATCCTTTATTCGGTTTTTCTGCAACCATCTTTCAAAATCCATCGTTGATAATTCCGGCAGATACTCTCCCATATCCGTCAGAGGCATCGCAAACTGATTTTTGGAGAATACGAAGACCAAACGGTCAAACTCTATCGACTTGTCTGTCGTCAAAATCGTCTCCTCCCGATAGGGATATACCGGATCTTCGGTGGACAACAACATACGTGTTTCATTGTTCTTTATCGCACGTGCCCTACCATCCTCATTTTCATATGGCAAAAGGCAATAAGCCTGACGCACGTTATCATCCAACAGGTATATCGACAGATAACCCTTTACCGGAGATTTGAACCGGACGGACAGGCGGTCGTTGTTCCGGAACTTTTCGCTTTCCCTTCCATTGCACAGGATCTGAACCGACAACTCGTAATCGACCTTTGTCTTTTCCCGTATCTTTCCCCAAACTTTAACCCCGACCACCAACATGCCGGATTCATAACTGACAGACACTTCCGGCTCCTTGGTATCGGCAATCCATTCTCCCTTCACCTCTGTTCCTCCCATTGAATTAAACGAGGTTTGGGAAGACTCGCCGGTTGTATTGACCGTAACCATATTGGTTTGGGACACATCCGTTCCGAACGTTTTGGCGATGGCATCCAAACGCGCCCGCTCTATCGCAACCTGACGTGCCTGTTCCAGCGTAATGTTCTCCGGTGCATGATAGACATACTCTCCCTGGGCATTCACAACCTTTTGGCCATAAACACCCCAAGAGAACAGCAGGAGCGATATAAACAACAGAATGCGCATACCTCCCATTTAGAACCCCAACAGCGAATCCAATTGGTCAACCAGCTTGTCTGCCGTTTTCGACATTTCCTCTCTGATACCTTTCTTGGCCGCCGCCAACGCCATTTCAGTATTGTAAAAGAGCTGCAACCGAACTTCCTTGTTCTTATTCGGTAACTGCCGATACATCTCTACGGCTATTATCGTTCTGCCGATGCTCTGAGAGATGATATTCTTGGCACCCATCACCGAATTGGAAACGGAAGCGGCCTGCTCCGGCTCCATTTGATTGTTCGCAACGCGGCTTTCTATCAACGCGGCCACTTCCGTTTGGATATTACCCGCCAAATCTATCTTGGCCAATGCGTTGGCCTGCATTTTGGCCGCATCGTAATTTTCCCCAATCGTTTGCGCCTCTCCACGTATGTATTTCGGCATACCGGAATTCATATCAAATTCATATTGCATTGTATAGGCGCGATCCAACTGACGTTCCAAGGGCAATGCTCCCGGCGCGACCATCCAGCCTTCTTTTGCTAAACTCTTGGCCGCTTTTTTCGCGTCTTTGGACACTTTCGCCTTCATTTGGTCTTTTGTAAAGGAAGCCATTGCCTTGCGCTCCTTGATAAAATCTTTGTAATCGGAGGCTGTCTGGGCGTATCCGATACATAATGACATCGAACATAAAAAGAAAGAAACGAAAATCCTTTTCATTATAGTGTTGTTTGAGGTTTTTGTAAAAGCATCGGCAAAGGTAATCCAATCCATCATAATATTCAAATAATAAAACGGGATTTGAAAAAGTGATGCAAGAAAAAGTTATTAACATTTCAGGCTCCCGATAACGAATGGGCACATTTTGTAATGGCCAACCGGGATTTGAATATTCATACAGAGAAGGCTCTTAAAATGTTGAAAAGGCTATGAAAAGGAACAACGCGCAATTTCTGTTCGAAGGCATATCTTCCGATGTGGTCAGATATTTGGTGGAACGCGACAGGATGTCGTTGCCGGAGGCCATTTCCGCTTTTCACAATTCCGAAACCTTTTCGAAATTGGAAGATTTTGAAACAGGTTTGTATATCGAAAGCCCCGCCTATGTATATGATATGCTCATCTCCGAGCTGAAGCATGGAAAGATAAGCTGAATTCCCCAAAGAGGGATGGAATGGGATGAAAACATCCCTCAATACGATGATGTTTCCCCGTCATAGAACTTCTTCCACTGTTCATTGATTTGGATAAAGAGGGGGGCTTTATCCATAAGATAGCGTTTTTGCCTTTCCGTATAATCCGAACCGTCTATTATCGGCACCTCTCTGTCCATACCCCCGAAATATTGCTGGCCGCATTGCCGGTAGAGCAGCCGGTCGTACATGAAAAAATAGGAGTTCGAGATTTCACCTGCCTCGAAAGCTTTCTCAATAAATGGAAAGATTTTGGCCCATCGTTCCTGGAGCAAGGAATCCGATATGGAAAGGATATGGAACAAAGGAATGGAAATATCCATACCGTAGCCGTTGTGTTCCATGTTGGGCAATGCGTTCTGGCGAACACAGAGGGAAAGAAGGCTTTCGAACAGAGAATCGATGGAGGCTTTCAATCCGGTATCGGTGGCAGACCGTAGATAGTTCGGATAAACAATACGTTCTCGCTCTTTGAAATGCGTTATTTCCTGCCGGAATGCCGCCATGTCGCTATGGTTGCGTTGCCAAACGGCAAGCAGGCTATCCCATTGGGCATAATACCGTCTGCAAAAGAAAATGTTTTTTGTCGAATCTGCCGCATCGCCCGAATACTGCCTGAAATCGAATCCATATCTTTCCACCAGCATGGATACTGTTGCTTCGATGCCCGTATCGGCATTCGCCAAGGCTATCTGCAGGTAATTCTGATACGACAGTAACCCAACCTTTCCGTCGGGCAGCTTTTGCCAGGCGGATTTCAGATGCTCATATTGTTTGTCGGTATAATAAACAGAGGTCAACGAATCGCATACATAAAACATCCGGTTAGGCGAACCGCCCAGCATCAAGCCTAAAACAAGTAACGCGAACTTCACTTAATCAGCGGGGTAGTTTATATTCTTTCAATGGAATCAATCTTGAAACGACACAAAGCCTCTTTTGCGTCAATAACACACGGCTGTCCGTTTTCATCGGCAACCACTACCGATTCTCCAAGTTTTACTTTTTGTATCAGCATCTTTTGTTGCGTCGATTCGATATTTTTACGAATACGCTCAAATAATACTATTTCTTCTTGCTCTGACATGTGGATTTTACGGTATGGTTAGAACTCTTTATTTTGAAGAATGGTAGGTTTAACGTTTTTCATTCCATCGATATGTTCAAATAGTAGAGGATCCACATTTGCATCCATAGGGTCGAGAATAAAATCCACCCCTTCGCGACGTGCCAGTTTGGCGGCAGGAACAAAATCAGCGTCTCCGGAAAAAAGAACGATACAATCAACAAAGCGTTTTAGGGCAAGAGATGCAATGTCAACGCCGATTTTCATATCAATGCCTTTTTGGCGTACTTCAAAGAAAACATCGTTCTCGTTTAAGTCTTTCATATCGATTTTGCCTGCGAGCAGATCTTTTGTGATATGCGGACGAAAAGCCCATGTTTTGTTGTCTTTGAGCATACCAATCCGTAAGGCTACTTTGCGTTTCTTTTTCAATGCCTCAATTAACTCGGAGCGAAATTTAAATTCTTCTGATTTACTGAAATCAATAAGTTTTCCAGAGATAGGATTATGGGCTTTTTTAGAAAGAGGTGCACAATCGTAATAAAAAATACGGTAAAGGATATTGCGTTTGCCAACATGGGCGAAAGCCATCCTGCAAAGATAATCAGCAACTTCTTCGCCCGTCATATTTCTGTTTTTATTGTATAGAGCGTTAAATCGCTTCACAAAAAATCCACCATCGATAAGGACGGCTATTTTTCTCGGAGGTAAGTATTCTTCTTTTGTCATGATGAAATAAAAAAAGCTCATAGGTAGGCGTTACCATTATCAAGGTTAGTGTTGCTATATCCACTATCGATAACGCTGAGCTATGAGCATAATGGTAAAGGCAAAGGTAATACATTTTTTTAATATTCAACTCCAATGATTTCCCCCCCCCCTTTGCCCAACCCGCCAAATTCTTTATCTTCGCGGAATATGAAAAAAACACTCCATACCTTAAGCCTGCTGTTGTTGCTGTGCGGCGCCTTGTGGTCGCAGAACGCGCGGCAAGGCAGGAAAAACGAGCCGGAACCGGCTGAGTTTCCCCGCAACCACGCGGCCTTGGTGGAAAACAAGA
>CAZPBB010000035.1:0-15112 GCA_964584745.1 uncultured Bacteroidaceae bacterium | reverse complement strand
CAAGAAAAACACCGGTGTCACGCCCAAGGAATATCGGGCGAGATACGGGCGTTAGTTATTCTGGTTGTTGTATTGCAATACCTCGTGGTGGATGTATTGCAGCTCCACGCCGGCTTTTTCAGACCTGATGCCATAGTTGATACAATGGGGGCAAGTGGGAGGGCGGGTGTCTCTTACGGAGTTCATTGACCACGGAGGTAAGCGTGTCGCGTTTGGTTACCTGATTTAATGGCTTAATGTCAATATATTTTTGTTAAACATTTTCATTTGGATAATTCCATAGTCTTTGTTATATAGTAACCCTATGGAAATTTCCTGAGTATCTTTTGTACAAGTATGGGTTGTTTCGATAACATCATGATAAACATGATTGTTAAGTTCAATGTCTTCATAAAAGAAAGTATGATCGTTTGTTGAAAAGACGCCACTCTTATCAGCATTCATCCAAACATTCCAACACTCATCAGGACTAGAATAAACGATTTCTATGCAACAAGAACCATCCCAGGTTAAGACATTTTTGCCATTTTGATCGAAATCACTTGTGTTCAATCCTATAGAAACCTTGAGTTCACAATCGTTAGAGGGAGATTTCAGCGTTATCCTTTCCGTTTCAAATACGGCATAATCTGAACACATCGCTCCATAGTCTATATCCATTTCATGCCACCATTTTTCTATTTCGGCAACAGTAAAGTCTATGAGGTTTCCATTCTGATCAATAAAACTGACAACGGAATCTTGTTCATAAGGGGGAATCAATTGTTTTTGCGCTTCTGTAAACTGTATCCTCGCTTTTTCCCGATGTAGGCATGTACACGAAGAAAACAAACTAATCAAAGCAATCAGTAAAATCAAATGTTTCTTTTTCATGGTTACCTGATTTTAACTTTAACGAGATAGGGCAAGTGGTCAGAGATTTCTGTAAACCATGTATCTCTCCAACCTACAGGAGTATAGGTACCCCTATCCATTAATAGATGATTCGGTTTGGTATTATACTCTAGAATCAAGTCTATCATAGAGCCAGATAGCCGTGTCGCATCTATGTAATGTCCGTTATCTTTATCTTTTTCTGTATTGTTTAATATAATAAATCCCGCATTTTTAAACCCTTGTATTTCAGTACTTTTGTAGTCTGCGTTCAAATCTCCGGCAATATAAACAGGCTTTCCGGCATTCATACATTTTTGCACAAGTTTATCCCCTAAAATACATTCCGTCATACGCTTTCGATAGTAACCATCTGTGCTGTAATGCGTTGATACAAAACAAAAATCATTGAATTCGGCAACCATGTAGGCTCGTCTTAAGTCCGTCTCTTTGTTTGACAACGTCCATGTCCATATCGTGTTGTAACTTTTGGCAATTGGGAAACCGACAGTTTCTGAATTCCATAATATGCCTATACCATAATGGGCAATGCCCATGGTGAAACATCGATTGCCGTTGTAGCCACTTTCATTTTTTAGTTTTTTAAAGTTTTTGTTCCCCTTGACTTCCTGTATGGCAACTATATCGGCTTTGCTTCCTTTGACCACTTGACCATGTTTCCTATAATCGGTACGCTTTCCACATAGATTGTACGTCATTATCTTTACATGGTGAAAGCTGTCAGGTTCTAATGTCGCAGTGAAATCGGCTCCGGATTGTACTTCAAAGCCAGATTCCAATACAATACTTTCCTCTGCTATGTACGAAACCTTTCCGCTTTTTATTACCTGAGAAGATTCGATATTCGATGCAATATGGCTTTGATTGTCATTTACCGTTCCTGAAAGAGATAGGGGTGGCTCCGAGAGAACCGAAGTATTGGAAATGTAAGAAAATTCGTCAATGACAAATTCGAATAATTTCACCGTCTCAGGGTTGGGTAAAAAGTAATTGATACGGGAAATGATATGTTTGTCTTCGTTTATCGTGATTGTTTTGCGCTGAATGGATACCGTTTCCTTCATGGGGCGAAGTGCATTTACCAAATTCGTGGCACGCAAGAGAGGTTCATTGGGAAGTGCATCCGACATACCATCGTAGATTAGTTCATCTTGCAGTCTTTTTTCTGCATCATAGACCCGTAGTTGGCTTCTCGTATCAGGAAAGGCTAAATCTGATGTATAGAGGAGGATATACTCATCCGCTTCTTCCGGAGATTCTACCTCATAGAAACTTATCACATCAAAGGAACTCTTGGAGGGGCGGGATGCGATGATGGCAACGCTTGATCCCGGCAGGATAGTTCTTGCGGGAATGGTATAAGTGTATTGTTTTTGTGGAGAAACCAATAGGTCGGTTATCTCGATGCGCCAACCGCTTATATCCACATCTTCCTCTCCGTAATTGTATAGGGACATGAATTCGCCCGTGAATGCGGGCAGTACCGTTTCGTTGTCGTGCAGAGGGTGGTCGTACATCACTTCGGCAATCACCACGGTGGAGGTTTGGCAGTTCGCGGTAAAATTCAGGTCAAGGAATAGGCTTGGTACAAAACAGCATAAAACTGGAATCCAATGTATTCGAAGTTTTTTTAGTGGCGTTTTCATTGGTTTAATAGTTGATTATGATTGCTTTACATAATAACAAGTTGCTTTCTGTTTTACATGATAATAAGTTGCTTTCGTTTAAACAAAATATAAATTAATGTTAGCAAAGATATGAAAAATATCTTGATTACAGATAATTGTAAAAAAATAAAGATAGAATGGTGGCGGGGTTGGGTTTCAAGAAAAACGCCGGCATGAGCCCCAAGGAATATCGGGCGAGATACGGGCGTTAGTTATTCTGGTTGTTGTATTGCAATACCTCGTGGTGGATGTATTGCAGCTCCACGCCGGCTTTTCCGAACATCTCCTCCGATTCCGCGCCTGCGTGGTATTTGTAGTCGGCCACCACTTTCTTGATGCCGCAGTTGATGATCAGCATGGCGCAGGTGCGGCAGGGCGTCATCGTGCAGTAGAGCGTGCTGCCTTCCAAGGCCACGCCCCGGCGGGCGGCCTGGCAGATGGCGTTCTGTTCGGCGTGTACGGTGCGTACGCAGTGCGTGCTTACGCTGCCGTCTTCGTGCAGGGTCTTGCGGAAAAGATGCCCCACCTCGTCGCAATGGGGCAGGTGGGAGGGTGAACCCACATAGCCGGTAACCAGTATCTGCTTGTCTTTTACGATAACGCAGCCGCTCCGGCCACGGTTGCAGGTGGCGCGCAGGGCAACGCTGTGGCAGAGGTCCATAAAGTATTCATCCCAGGAAGGGCGGCGGTGCCCGTCTTCCACCCGGGCAAGGATTTCATCGATTTTCCTGTGCAGTTCCTCGATGTTTCCGTCGTTGATCAGCGTGGCGTCCGCCATCGCCATGCAGGCCTTGAGATTCTGCTTGTTGGGGTCGGTGTTGTCGAGTTCCCGTTTTTCGTTGCTCAGAAAGGTTTCGTAGTCGATATGGTCGGTTTCGCTGCCCCGCAGACGGATACGTTCATAGCGGGTCTTGGCTTCGGCATCCACCGCCCAAAGCATGAAATCGCCTCTTTTGCGGAGCGCTTCCACCTCGCCCACGGCACGGATGCTTTCGATAATGGCGTTGCCGCCCCGCTCAGCCGCTTGCTTGTAGAGTTCATCCACGATATAGGAAGGAGAATGTTCCTTGCGAAGTTCATTGGCCACCGCGGTAAGGGTATCCCTGTTCACCGCCTTGCCCTGCCGGCGAACCTCCTCGCTTAAAAACCGACGTACGGAAAAATAGGCGAATTGCCGTTTTTCCCGTAAATATTCCACTACCGTACCTTTACCGGCACCGAGGGTACCTGTGATTCCTATAATCATGATCCTATGCTTACTATTATTGAACAGAAGGGGTTACCAATTTAAAACTGCGGGCGATGCCTTCCATCTGCAGAAGCAAGTCCCGTTTGGGCTTGCGGGGCGAATAGAGATAGGCATCCAGCATAATCAACCTACGGTTGGCCGTATCGGCAATAAGGTAGTTAACGAAAGGCCCCCCCATAAAGTCGCCGTCCAGTTTCCACAATCCTCTGGTTTCCACGGCATAGCAACCATCCAGAAGAATGGGACGGGAAAAAGGCCTGTATTCTTCCACAGTGGTTTCAGTACTCATAAACGAACCTTCTGCAGGCCCGGGGATATCGGCACACATCGCATTGCGTCGGACAATAATGTTTTCGGTAAGAAAATCCGTTTGACTTCGATAAGGATAAACCGAAAAGATGATACCCTGACCATAATGTTTGCTTTCCTTGCGGATCCAACCGAAGTCATGGCGGGCGGCGGCAAAATCAAAACCATCGGGAAACACCAGTCCGAAACCGTAGGTCTCTTGCAGGCGGGTGGTCAGGTTCACGGCCTGATCAGCCTTGAATACCTTTTGGATACGCTGATATTCTTTCGCATAAACAGCCTGCATGAGCCGATGTCTGTAAAGGGGGAAAAGGCTGTCGAAATCCCTGTCATCCCGCAAACTGAACTTCATCACAATCTGAGGGAACGCCCAGACATCCTGCACCATCTCGATTCCCGGCCGGGCGGTTCGGGCATCGAATTCCACGATGAGCACATTACGATGGCGGCGGAACATTTCGCTCTCATTGAATTGACGGGGCTGGATATTTACGATATCAAAATAGGGTTCCGGCTGGTTCAGACCGGGTTGCAGCGATCCGAAACTGTTTTTTATACTGTCGCCCACAGCACCATCCCAATACGCCTTGGGCGTTACAACGATGATTTCGCAAGTCTTTCCACCCGAACCGGGCAAAACGGGCGTGTCGTATTTACAAGCACTCCATAAGAGCGGCATTATCACCGCCATGCAGACTTTGAATTTCATGCGCATCGGTTTTTAAAACGGGTAAAAGTACAAAGAAACCTGCATACGTTTGAGCATTTTTGGTATTTTTGCATGTTTTTTCACGCTTATGATAAGATTTGGAATAGTCGGTTGCGGTCATATCGGCAAACGCCATGCAACCATGGTCAAGACAAACGCGCAGTGCGAATTGGTTGCATTGTGTGATGTATTGCCACCCGAAAAATTAGGTGTGGACGTCTTTGGCACGCCTTTCCACACTGATTTCTCTTCGATGTTGGCCGCCCATCCCGATATGGATGTCGTCAATATCTGCGTTCCAAACGGTCTGCATGCCCCCATGGCGATAGAAGCTTTGGAAGCGGGCTTTCACGTGGTGGTGGAAAAACCGTTGGCTTTGCGGGTCAAGGATGCCGATGCCATTCTGGAATGTTCTATGCGGACGGGGAAGAAAGTGTTTTGTGTAATGCAGAACCGCTATTCTCCACCCTCGATATGGCTCAAGGGATTGGTGGATTCGGGCCAATTGGGCAACATCGGGATCGTGCAACTCAATTGTTATTGGAATCGTGATGAAAATTATTACGTATCAGAAAGTTGGCACGGAACAGCCGATTTGGATGGCGGAACGCTTTTTACCCAGTTCAGTCATTTCATCGATATCATGGCCTGGCTTTTCGGCGACATTACCGATATAACGGGGCGGTTTCGCGATTTCACCCATCAGAAGACCACGGCTTTTGAAGATTCGGGCTTGTTGCAATTCAATTTCGTACGGGGTGGGATAGGCTGTCTGAACTACTCCACATCCGTTTTCGAAAAGAATATGGAAAGTTCGCTCACCATCGTGGCCGAAAATGGCAGTGTGAAAATCGGCGGCCAATACATGGACAAGGTAGAATACTGTCATATAAAGGATTATATCATGCCCGAACTGCCGCCCACAAATCCGGGCAACGATTACGGACTCTATAAAGGTTCGGCACAGAACCATCATCTCATGATACAGAACGTGGTGGACGTGCTTACAGGAAAGACCTCCGCCATTACGGCAACCGCTACGGAAGGCCGCTTGGTCGTGGACATGATAGAGCGGATGTACGCGCTTCGATAAAAAAATATAATATCATGAATATCAATGATTTTACAAAAGGAAATGCAAAAGTTTCGGTAGTGGGCTTAGGTTATGTAGGTTTACCTTTGGCATTGGCCTTTGCCCGGAAAGTATCGGTGATTGGCTTTGATATCAACGCGCAACGGATCGCCATGCTGAAAGAGGGGAAAGATCCTTCCGATGAACTTGTTTCCGAAGATTTCGCCAACACGGATATCGTTTATACAAGCAAGGTGGAAGATCTTGGGAAAGCCTGTTTCCATATCGTAGCGGTCCCAACCCCGATAGATGAAGCGCGTCAACCTGATTTAGTGCCACTTATATCTGCTACCAAAAGTGTTGGTTCAATACTCAAAAAAGGCGATTGCGTAGTTTATGAATCTACGGTTTATCCCGGTGCCACAGAAGAAGAATGCATACCGTTGCTGGAGAAACTTTCCGGATTGAAGTGCGGCAAGGATTTCAAGGTAGGCTATTCCCCCGAAAGGATCAATCCGGGGGATAGGGAACATACGCTGGCAAAGACGAAAAAGATCATATCGGGATGCGATACGGAAGCCTTGCATCTGATCCGCGATATGTATGGGATTGTGGTGGAAGCCGGGTTGCACGAAGCACCCTCGATAAAAGTAGCCGAAGCGGCTAAAATCATCGAGAATACACAACGTGACGTTAACATCGCACTGATGAACGAACTTTCCATTATCTTCAACCGCATGGGTATCAATACCTATGATGTGTTGGAAGCGGCGGGTACAAAATGGAACTTCCATCGATATACGCCGGGATTGGTCGGAGGGCATTGCATTGGTGTGGATCCTTATTATCTGGTATATAAGTCCCGCACCCTGCGTTATCATCCCAAAGTGATCAATACGGGACGCTTTGTCAATGATTCGATGGGTGCCTACATCGCAAAAAAAACCGTCAAGAAACTCATTACACTCGGCAAATCCATTCAGAAGGCCAAAGTATTGGTGTTGGGACTCACATTCAAGGAAAACGTATCGGATATACGCAACACCAAAGTGGTGGATATCATACGCGAACTGCAAGACTACGGCTTACGTGTGGATGTAACCGATCCCAAAGCGGAAGCGGCGGCAGTAGAGGAAATGTACCATCTTGAACTGAAAACCGAACCGGAGGCGCATGCCTACGATGCGGTGGTGGCTGCCGTGGCGCATCGGGAATACACCGATTGGAAAGAAGATGACTTTGCCCGCCTGCTGAAAGACGAAAAATGCCTTGTGGTCGATGTAAAGGGCAGTTACCGTAACCTGATTACCCATCTGCCGTATTGGAGCTTGTAAAAAGAAGCTTAACGAGACCCCGTTATGAGCCCTGCTTACGGGCTTGTGACGGGGCTTTTTCAATATATTGAAATGAAGATTGTTATCGCTGGCGCAGGGGCTGTCGGCACCCATTTGGCCAATTTGCTTTCGAAGGAGAAACACGATATAATCCTTATCGACCAGAACCCTGCCAAACTGGAAGGCCCAAGCAGTAATTTCGACCTGCTCACCATCAACATCTCCGCCACCTCCATCGCCGGTCTTCGGGATGCAGGCGTGGGGTCTGCCGATCTTGTCATCGCCGTTACGCCCGATGAGAGCCGGAACATTACCATCTGTATGCTTTCCCACAGTCTGGGGGCGAAAAAAACCGTGGCACGTATCGACAATTCCGAATACCTAAATCCCAAATATCGCCGCTATTTCCAGCAAATGGGTATAGACTCCCTGATCTATCCCGAACACCTTGCCGCTCAGGAAATCGCCGATTCGATGAAAATGAGCTGGGTGCGAGAATCTTGGGAATTTCATGGCGGCGCTTTGGAACTGATAGGTGTTAAAGTTCGCTCGAATGCGCAGATCCTCAATCAGAAGCTGAAAGATTTGGGAAGAGAGACGTTGCCTTTCCATGTGGTGGCGATCAAACGCAACGACCAAACCTTGATTCCACGCGGTAACGACATGATGCTGGAAGGAGATCTGGTGTATTTCATGACCACCAAGAAGCAGTTGCCTGTTATCCGCAGCCTATGCGGCAAGGAAAACTACGACGAAATAAAGAACATCATCATCATAGGCGGCGGCAATGTGGCCGTGGAAGCATCCTCGCTGATTCCCGACCACATGAACGTGAAGATTATCGAGCAGGATGAGGAAAGAGCCAAGCAACTTACGGCCAAGGTACACGACCGGGTCATGGTGATTCACGGCGATGGCCGGGACATGCGGCTTCTGGTAGATGAAGGTATCATGAATACACAGGCATTCGTGGCCTTGACGGGAAGAGCCGAGACCAATATCCTTGCTTGTCTGGCAGCCAAGCGCATGGGGGTGAGAAAAACGGCGGCCATGGTGGAAAACTTAGACTACGTAGGAATGGCAGAAAGCCTCGATATCGGTACGGTCATCAATAAGAAGACCATCGCCGCCGGACATATCTACCAGATGATGCTGGATGCAGACGTTTCCAACCTTAAATGCCTCACGGTATCGTCCGCCGATGTGGTGGAATTTATCGTAGGCGAAAAATCGCGTGCCACTGCAAAAGAAATCAAGGATTTGGATTTGCCTGCAGGTGCCACCATCGGTGGATTGGTGCGAAATGGAGAAGGGATTCTGGCCAGCGGAACCACACGCATCGAAAGCGAAGACAGTGCGGTTGTTTTCTGCGTGAACACGGAAGTGAAAAAACTGGAAAAATATTTTAAATAAGGCTTCTGAGGTGAATTACAAACTTATCTTTCAGGTATTGGGCAGTCTGGCTTTTGTGGAGGCATTCTTTTTGCTTTGCAGCACGGTAATGGCTGTTTTTTATGCCGAAGACGATACGCTCGCCTTTGCCTTATCGCTTTGCATCGCCGTTGGAATAGGATTTTTGTTGCGCCTGATCGGCAGGGATGCCGGTTCGGTCATGACTAGGCGCGATGGATATATCGTAGTGGCGACAAGTTGGGTGCTGTTTCCGCTTATCGGCATGTTTCCCTATCTGTTGGGGAACTATACATCGGGGGTAACCGATGCTTTTTTCGAAAGCATGTCCGGTTTTACCTCCACCGGTTCCACCATCATGGACAACATCGATCACTGTCCGCATGCCTTGTTGTTTTGGCGAAGTTTGACCCAATGGGTAGGCGGTTTGGGGATCATCCTTTTCACGATTGCCGTACTGCCCGGTATCAGCATGGGGGGGGTGAACCTCTTTGCCGCCTCCAGCACGGGGCCCTTGCAGGGAAAACTCCAACCCCGCATCGCCACCACGACCAAATGGATTCTGATGGTGTATCTGTTGCTTACCGTAGGCTGTACAGTTTCCTTGTATTTCAACGGCATGGATCTGTTCGATGCGGTAAACCACGCCTTTACCTGCATCGGTACGGGCGGATTCTCCACCCATCAGGACAGCATACAGTATTTCGATTCCTCTCGTATCGAGTACGTTTTAATCATTTTTATGTTCTTTGCCGGAGTAAATTACAACCTGTTGTATTTTTTTGTCCTGAGAGGAAAGATAAAACGACTTTTCCAAGATACCGAGTTTAAGTGGTACACATTCTTATTTATCGGCATTTCCTTGTTCTGCGCGCTGTCGCTGTATCTTGAAAACGGTATGGAAGCGGAATCCTCCCTGCGGATCTCGGCCTTTCAGGTGATTTCGCTGGCCACAAGCACCGGGTATTGTTCGCACGATTATATGCTTTGGGCACCCAAACTTCTGCCGCTATTGTTGTTGGTGATGATTATAGGCGGGTGTACGGGATCTTCGGCAGGCGGTTTCAAGGTGATACGGTTGGCCATGCTATGGAAAATAGCCAAGAACGAAACGAAGAAACTGATCCATCCCAATGCGGTACTACCGCTACGGGTCAACGGCACGGTGGTAACCACTCCGGTAAAAATAACACTGATTGCCTATACCTTTCTCTATCTGCTGATTTTCTTTACAGGATGGTTTCTGCTGGTGCTTTTCGGCGTGGATTTCGGGGAAGCGGCAGGATGCAGCATCGCCTCCCTCAGCAATATAGGACCGGCCTTTGAAAACTATGGTCCGGCTTATTCGTGGAGCGGAATGAGCCAAGGGGCCAAATGGACATGCTCGGCGCTGATGTTTATCGGCCGTCTGGAAATATTGTGCGTGTTCGTGCTCTTTACCCGCAATTTTTGGAAAAGACAATAAGAAGAATATTCAAACCGCAGGATTGTGCAAACCCAAGATTTGTTGCAAATCTATCAACAGGATGAACGCCTGTCGCACCTCAGGAAAGTATTGTCGCAGGATTCATGCCGACATGTTTCACTTCATGGCCTGAAAGGATCCGCGCTTTCTATTGTAAGCCAGGTACTTTCTACCGATTACGAAGGAAACCAGCTTTTCATCCTCCGCGACAGAGAACAGGCAGCCTATTTCTGCAACGACCTTGAGAAACTTTCGGGCGAAGCGCCCGGACACGCGCCCGACAAGAGGACCTTGTTTTTTCCCGCCTCATACCGGCACCCCTACGATACCGAAAGCGTTGATAACGCCAACGTGCTTTCGCGTACCGAAGTGCTGGAGCGCTTGCAAACCGCTTCCGGGGGTCTTCGGGTGGTTACTTATCCGGAAGCGGTTTCCGAAAAGGTGATTGCCGACAAACAATTGTCTTCTAATAAAGTACGTATCCATGTAGGGGAAAAGATCGCACAGGATTTCCTTACCGATTTTTTGGAATCCTATCATTTCCACATGGTGGATTTCGTGGCGGAACCGGGTCAGTTCGCACTAAGGGGCGGCATTCTGGACGTGTTTTCCTTTTCCGGAGATCTTCCGTACCGTATAGAATTCGATGACGAAAGCATCCTCTCCATCCGCACCTTCGAGGTGGGCACGCAGCTTTCTGTAGCCAAACATCAGGAAGTGAGTCTGATTCCTGATATCCAACAATGTGTTTCCGTAAAACAGCGGGTAGGGTTCTTCACCTATTTCAATGTCCGAGACCGCGTATGGATAGAAGATGCCGCATGGAACATAGATTGCTTGGCGGCCTCCCTCAGAAAAGCGGGCGAAGCCTACGAAAAACTGGACCGTACCGTTCCACGTGCAAAACCCGAAGAATTGTATTGCACGCCCCAAGAATTTTTGGATTTCTTACATGAAAGACAGATAATTGAAGCGGGGACCCGCTTTTTGGCGACCGAAGCGGAACGTATTGATTTTTCGATGGAACCTCAGCCGGTTTTCAACAAAAAGTTTGATCTGTTGGCCGAATACATCTTGGATTCAGCCGACCACGGCTACCGGCAACTTATCCTTTCGGAAAATCCCAAACAATTCCAACGGCTGGACAGAGTGTTTTTCGAACTCTCCAAACCTGACCGCCCCATCCGTTACACCCCTTTAGAACTCTCTCTGCACGAAGGATTCATAGATAAAAACCAAAAAATATCCTGTTTTACCGACCATCAGATATTTGAACGTTATCACCGTTTCAGCGTGCAGCCACGGCGCAGCGACAGCAACGCCCTTACGGTAAAGGAACTCTACAACCTTAAGCCCGGCGACTACATCATGCATGTGGATCACGGCATAGGCCGTTTCGCCGGTTTGCAGAAAATCATGGTCAACGGACGGGAACAAGAAGCGATATGCCTGGTTTACAAAGACAACGACATGATCCGTCTGAGTATCCACGGCCTACACAAAATGACCCGATACACCGGCAAGGATGGGGTGGCGCCTGTCTTGAACCGTATCGGCAGCAACGCATGGACGGTACAGAAAAACAAGGCGAAGCAAAAGGTAAAAGACATTGCCCGCGAACTTATTGACCTTTATGCCCGCAGGAAGGAAAGCAAAGGATTTGCCTTTTCGGCCGATTCCTATCTGCAACATGAACTGGAATCCTCTTTCTTTTACGAGGACACGCCCGACCAGCTGAAAGCGGCCAATGAAGTGAAGCGCGATATGGAAGCCGCCCAACCGATGGACCGTCTGGTATGCGGAGACGTAGGGTTCGGCAAGACCGAGGTGGCCGTAAGGGCGGCATTCAAGGCTGTTTGCGATGGAAAACAAGTGGCTGTATTGGTTCCTACCACTATTTTGGCTTACCAACACTACAAGACCTTTAACGAGCGATTGGAAAACTTTCCTTGCCGGGTTGAATACATTAACCGGTTTCGCCCTGGCAAGGTGCAGAAAGAAGTGCTCAAAGACGTGGCCGCCGGCAAAGTGGATATCCTTATCGGCACACATCGCCTGTTGGGAAAAGACGTAATTTTCAAAGATCTCGGGCTATTGATAATCGATGAGGAACAGAAATTCGGCGTAGCGATGAAAGAAAAGCTCAAAACGCTGAAAATAAATGTGGACACGCTGACGCTGACAGCAACTCCCATACCTCGCACCCTGCAATTTTCCTTGATGGGCGCACGCGACCTGTCGGTAATCCGCACACCGCCGCCCAACCGCTATCCGATAGCCACCGAAATCATGCCGTTTTCAGAAGAACGCATACGGGATGCCATCGAATATGAACTTTCCCGCCGCGGACAGGTGTATTTCGTACATGACCGCGTGCAGAACATCATGGAAGTGGCCGGCATGGTGCAACGGCTTGTACCGGATGCCCATATCGCCGTGGGACACGGGCAGATGGAAGGCGAGAAACTGGAAGAAATCATGCTCGGCTTTATGGAAGGTGCCTACGATATCCTGGTCTGCACCAAAATCGTGGAAAACGGCTTGGATGTGCCCAATGCGAACACCATCCTGGTCAATGACGCCCACCGCTATGGCCTGAGCGAACTGCACCAGCTGCGGGGCAGGGTGGGGCGTTCCAACAAAAAGGCCTTCTGCTATCTGATTGCCCCCCCCGCGCATCTGCTCACACCCGAAGCCAAACGCCGCCTATGCGCTGTGGAGGAGTTTTCCGAAATCGGGAGTGGATTCCAGGTAGCTATGCGCGACCTGGATATCCGTGGAGCGGGCAATATTTTAGGTGGAGAACAGAGTGGTTTTCTGGCCGATATCGGCATGGAAATGTACCAGCGCATTCTCAACGATGCCATCGCAGAACTGCGGCAAGAACGCTTGCGGACCGGATTGGCGGTAGGCGAAACCTTTGCCGGCGGCGATAACGGTGGCGCACCTTTCGCCGCACCCGACTGCCAGATTGAAACCGACCTCGAAATCCTCATTCCCGACCATTACGTTGCCAATATCAGTGAGCGTTTGAGCCTTTACAAAGAGTTGGATGGCTTGGAAAGCGATGAGGCCCTGCAAAGTTTTGTGAAAGCTTTGGCTGACCGCTTCGGACCGGTACCTGCCCCTACGCTTGATCTGGTGCGGACCGTAGCCCTCAGACGGGATGCCAAGAAAATAGGTTTCGAACGGGTCAGTCTCAAACACGATCACATGACCGCTATTTTCGCCGCCGAAGACGAATCGGCCTACTATCAATCCGAAGTATTCGAAAAGATTTTGCTTTACGTGCAGAACCACGCTTCAGAATGCCGTCTAAAAGAAACGAAAGCAAAACTGAGTGTGGTATTCGACAATATTCCGGGGGTGGAAGCCGCGCTTTGGCTCTGCCAAAAACTGCAAGGGAATAAGCCTGATACTTTCACTTTCTCATGATGCCTGGTACCAGACGTACCCATGTAAAGACATTTTCGTATCTTTGCCATTCAGCGGGCTTTCGTTCCGAACATCGAAAGTGTAATCCGAAAACAATGAAAAAACTGATTCTGTGTATATTCGTCATTGGACTATGGAGCGTAAACAACGTATCCATGGCGCAGGATCCTTTTTCGCCGGGTGCCCATACATTCCGTTTCGATCCCTCCAAAAAGTCGAACTATTTTCTTAAAGACGACAACCTCAGGCTCAATCTCTACAATGCCGAAACCAAACGTTCCGGCAAATTCACCATACCGCTCAACCTGCTTTACCGCTATATCTACACCGATACAACCAGCGTGATAGGGCAACTGGATCCCTTGGTGATGGCCCGTTCCCAGGATTTCACCTACATTACGGATATCTGCTTCAAAGCCCAGGAAGATTGCATGTCCTATTATAAAATGTGGAAAGGCGCCACTTTCGGCACGCTTTTCTTCACCATTCTCAGTCCTGTAGCCAGCCTTTCGGTGGCGATTCCCGCTTCACTTACGCCTCCACGTATCGAAAATCTAGGGCTGTCCGATGTGGATATGTTGCAGGAAGGCATTTATTTCCACACTTACCGCAAAGAAGCCGCCCGACTTAAAAGCAAACGCATCTGGACCGCCTACGGCATAGGTTTCGGAATCCATGTGGGTATCCTTTTCGGCATTCTCGCCGCTTTCAACTAAACTTTATGAAAGTACAGTTCCGACCGGACAGAAAGAAAGAGGTCTTTGATCCGATCCGGAAGAAATATGTTCTGCTGACACCGGAAGAGGAAGTGCGTCAGTTCGTGATTGCCTTTCTTCAAGCGCAATGCGGAGTACCGGCCGGACATATCGCCGTGGAAACGGGTCTTCAACTCTACCACCGACAGTTCCGCACCGACCTTAAGGTAAGCGACCGTCAAGGGAAGAACGTAATGGTGATAGAATGTAAACGCCCCACCGTAGCGCTCTCGCAGGAAGTGTGGGAGCAGGCGATGCGTTATAATATATATCAGAAAGAAAGGTTTGTACTGATTACTAACGGAAAAGGTTTTATATGCCGGGAACGCCCGCGAGAAGAAGGAGGATCATGGCGGGAGTGGAAGCGTTATCCCGATTGGAAGGAGTTGAATACGGAAGAAAAAACGACATAACCGTTTTGCAGATAAAGAAATATTACCTACATTTGCCACGTTCTCCCCGATAAGGGAGCGCGCTGTTGATTTTTTTTAAAAACGCAAGAATACAACTTTTTAACTACTTTTTTGTATGAACATTTTTGTTGCTAATTTGAACTATAAGGTTCGTAGCGAAAATCTCAAAGAAATCTTTGCCGAATACGGTGAAGTTACCACGGCCAGAATCATTACCGAACGCGGAACCCGCCGTTCCAAAGGCTTCGGCTTTGTAGAAATGGCCAACGATGAAGAAGCCAAAAAGGCCATCGCCGCTTTGGACGGTGCCGAATGGGAAGGTCGTACCATTATTGTGAAGGAAGGGAATATTGAAAAAGAAAGGGTATAATGAGCGAGATTACTTCTTATAAATTGGCAT
>CAZPBB010000034.1:4325-15120 GCA_964584745.1 uncultured Bacteroidaceae bacterium | reverse complement strand
ACTGCCGCGGCAAGGTGGATATCCTTACCGGCACGCTCGGCAAGGCCTTTGGCGGTGCGGTAGGCGGATTCACCACGGGTCGTAAGGAAATCATCGACATGCTGCGCCAGCGTTCGCGTCCCTACCTGTTCTCCAACTCGATTCCTCCGATGGTGGCTGCCGCTGCCATCCAGATGTTCGATATGATGAGCGAAACCAACGAACTGCAGGACAGGCTTCATGCCAATACCGAATATTTCATCGGCAAGATGAAAGAGGCCGGTTTCGACATCAAGCCCACCCAGTCTGCCATTTGCGCGGTGATGCTCTACGATGCCAAACTGAGCCAGGAATTCGCCGCCAAGCTGCTTGACGAGGGCATCTATGTAACCGGTTTCTACTATCCGGTGGTTCCCAAGGGTCAGGCGCGTATCCGCGTTCAGCTTTCGGCCGGACACGAAAGGGTGCACCTCGACAAGTGCATCCAGGCCTTTACCAAAGTGGGCAAGGAATTGGGCGTGCTCAAATAGGCGTCATTTTTGCAATATTGAAAGCCGGTTGCTACTTTTGTGGTTGCCGGCTTTTTTATTCAACGGCAGATGCCGGCAAAATAAGAAAAAGATGAAAGACATAGCCAAAGGAACCACGGCCACGGTAGAAAGAACGGTAGAGGAAAAAGACCTTGCCTGCGTTCACGGGTCGGGCTCGCTGCAAGTTTATGCCACACCCGCCATGGCGGCGCTGATGGAAAGGACCGCTTGCGTTCTGCTGGAGCCCTATATGGAAGAGGGCGAGACCACGGTGGGCGTTTCCCTCAACCTCCAGCACCTCAAGGCCAGCCTCTGCGGCATGAAATTAGTCTGCACCGCCACGCTCGTGCAGGTGGAGGGGCGCAAGACGGTGTTCGACATCGAGGTGCGCGATGCAATTTCGGTGGTGGGAACGGCGCGCCACGAACGTTTTTCGGTCTTGGCCGAACCTTTTATGCAGAAGGCCGAAGAGAACAAAAAGAAATGCGAAAGCAGACTGTAGTCTGAAATAATTTTTAAGATATGTCAACCTACATAGCCAAAACCTTGCAGGGATTGGAATCTGTTTTGGCGGAAGAACTTACCGCCCTCGGTGCCACTCAGGTAGAGACAGCCAACCGCGCCGTTCTTTTCGAAGGCGGCCAAGAGGTGCTTTATAAAGCCAATTATCTTTGCCGTACAGCCCTGCGGATTCTGAAAACCGTCAAGACCTTCGATATCGAAAAGCAAGATGACCTTTACGATGAGGTGTATGCCGTGCCTTGGGAAAAACTTTTTCCCGTGGATGCCCTTCTTACCTTGAGTGCCACTTGTATCGAATCGGTGTTTTCGCACACCCGTTTCGCCTCGCAGCGCGTCAAGGATGCTATTGTGGATCGTTTCCGCCGGGTGTTGGGGCGAAGGCCCGATATCGACAACGAATATTACACTATCCGCATAGAAATCTTTATGCGGCAGAATCATTGCGAACTGTTGCTGGACGCTTCCGGTCTGTCGCTTCATAACCGGGGTTACCGCAAACCCAATTCCGAATCTTTCAACGAAGTGCTGGCTTCGGGTTTGCTGGCATTGAGCGGATGGAAAGCCTGCAAGAACCTGTTTCTTCCTTTCTGCGGCAACGGCATTCTGGCTGTGGAAGCCGCTATGCAGGCCAGCGATATGCCGGCCGGATATTATCGCAAAGGCTATTCTTTCCAATATTGGAACGACTACGACCCCAATCTGTGGGCAGAAATCAAGAAAGATGCCGATAAAGCCCTTCATGACCCTGAAGTGGAGATTGTTACAGTAGATGCCGATGGTCTTGCAGTTGAAAGGGCGGAGGCTTTTTTCAAGCAGATCCGTCTGCACCACGATATAGACCTGCGTCTGTTCGATTTTATGAAATCCGAAAAACCTCAGGAAATGGAAGATGCCGGGAAGTGGCAACTTATTATCCGGATGCCTTTTTTCGGTACACCTGAAAATTTCGAGGCAGAAAGTTTCTACACCGAAACGGGTAATGTACTCAAACGGCAATATGCCGGTGCCACGGCTTGGGTGTTCGGTACAGATGTGGAGGCCATCAAGTTTGTGGGACTCAAGCCGCATGTCAGGAAAACGGTTTGGGAAACCAAGAACGAAGGGCGTTTTTTCGGCTACAGGTTGATGTAAATTTTGTAACTTCGCGCACCATGGGTCATCAACCCGTAGTCAAAGATTTTAAAATAAACAGACAACACAGATACAACCATGAAAAAATTCATTCTCTCCGTGGTACTTTCCCTGGCGGTTTGTGCCGGTTTCGCACAGCAGTTGCCTTCGGTCAATATCAAAGACCTCAACGGCAAACAAATCAATACCGCCGATTTGAATAACGATGGCAAGCCGATGATTATCAATTTTTGGGCTACATGGTGTAAACCTTGCCTCAAAGAAATGAGCGCCATCAACGACGCTTATCTGGATTGGGTAGATGAAACGGGTGTGAAGATGTACGCCGTTTCTATCGACGACTCGCGTTCTTCGGCGCGTGTCAAGACGATTACCAACGCCCAGGCTTGGGAATTCGAAGTGCTGTTGGATGAAAACGGCGACTTCAAACGTGCCATGAACGTGGCTAACCCTCCGCACGTTTTCGTTATCGACGGAAAGGGCAATGTGGTGTTCCAGCACAACGGCTATTCCGACGGCAGCGAACAGGAGCTTATCGAAGTGGTTCGCCGTCTGAACGCCGGAGAAGAAATCAAACAGAAATGAACGTTATATAACGCCATTTGGGGAGCCGCCGAACGCAAGGCCAAACGCAAGGCCGCTACGCAGCCGGTTTCCCGATAAGTGTTATGCAGTAAAGAAACCCATACATCGTAGCCGATGATGAAAGTAACACGTATATTTACCGCTGTTGTTGCCTGCTTCGCCTTTTGTGCGGCCACTGCAGCGCAAGGCAAGTTCGAGGAAGTGTTGGGTCGGGGTACGCTCTCGGGAAACATACAGATCGATGCCCAGATGTACTTCAAAGACTCCTTGATCGGAGCCCCGGAAGTTCCCGAAAAATTCCGCAGCAACAGTTTCGCCTATCTGCAATACACCAACGGCAAGTTTTCGTTGGGTGCCCGTTTTGAGGGCTATTTCAAACCGATGCTGGGCTATGACGCCCGTCTGGACGGTTGGGGCGTGCCTTATTATTTTGCCCGTTTCAGCGGCGATATCATCGACGTTACCGCCGGTTCGTTCTACGAACAGTTCGGTTCGGGCATGATTCTGCGTTCCTATCAGGATTGGAACCTCGGGATCGATAACGCCATCAGTGGTGTCCGTGCTATAATCCGACCCTACAAGGGTATCACGATTAAAGGGTTGGTGGGAACCCAACGGCATTTCTGGGAACATGTGGGATTGATCCGCGGCGTGGATTTGGATTTGGCGTTCAACGATTTCATCAAACCTATGGAGGATTGGGAAACCCGTATCACCTTGGGCGGAAGTTTCGTTTCCAAGTATCAGGATGAACAGACCATCACGGTGTTGCATCAGGAAGATGACGGCATGCACCAATATAAAGTGGGATTACCCAAGAATGTAGGTTCGGCCGCGGCGCGTCTGAATCTGGAAAGCCATGGTTTTACCTTTGGCGGAGAATACGTGTATAAGGCTAATGATCCTTCTGGTGAAAACGGCTATATTTTCCGCAATGGTCAGGCCTTGTTGCTCAATGCCGGTTACTCCATGCGCGGTTTCGGAATTTTGTTGCAGGCCAAGAGTGTGGATAATATGGGTTATCGTGCCGATCGTACGGAAAAAGGCAATTTCGGTCTGATTAACTATATGCCGGCGCTTACCCGTCAGCATGCCTATAGTTTGGCTTCGCTCTATCCATATGCCTGCCAGTCGTTGGGAGAAGTGGCGTTTCAGGCGGACGTTCAGTATAAATTCAAACGCGGAACGGTTTTGGGTGGTAAATATGGCACTGATTTGAAGTTGAACGCCAGCGTGGCTTTCGCACCCGAACGAACCGATATCACCAGTTCCACGGGTTCTTCCACGCCTGATCCGGGGACCTATGGATATAAGACCAGAATGTTCCACATGAATGCCGATGAGGTTTATTTTATCGACGCCAATCTGGAAATAGCCCATAAATTCAACAAGCATTTCAAGATGACTTTGATGTATATGTTTGAACGTTACAATCAGGAAGTGGTGGAAGGTCATGGCGAACCAAAGGCTTTTATCCACACCGTGGTGGGTGATTTTACCTATATGTTCCTTAAAAAACATGCTTTGCGTCTGGAATTGCAATACCTGCATACCAAGCAAATCGATCAGGATTGGTTGATGGGAACGCTTGAATACACCTTCGCGCCCACTTGGTTCGTGTCGGTTTCCGACCAGTGGAATGTGGGGAACAACGACAGGAACCTGCGTCTGCATTATTACTACGTGTCGGCCGGTTATATCCACGATGCCACCCGTATTTCGCTTTCCTACGGCAAGATACGTCAAGGTATCATGTGTGCCGGCGGGGTATGCCGCGAAATGCCGGCGTCCAATGGGGTAATGCTCACCATCAGTTCCTCTTTCTAATCTAAAAAGCCAATTTTAATGAAAACGATAAAATATATCAGCGGATCTGTTTTGGCAGGCTTGTTGACGGCATTCGTGTCTTGCGATAATATCAAAGAAAGTGAACGTTTGGTAGATCAGGGTCTGATAGAGATAACCAGTGAACGTTGTATTCTGTTAGAAGACTATACGGGGGTGCGTTGTGTGAACTGTCCCAATGCGGCGGCCGAAATCAAGGTGTTGCAGGCTGCGTATGGAAAGAATTTGGTTGTGGTGGGTCTTCATCCTATGAACAACGGGTTGACGATTCCGTGGAATAATAATGACGAGGATTTGCGTACCGAAGAGGCGAGGGCATATGCGGAATATTATCAAATCACAGACCTTCCCAAAGGAATGGTAAACCGCAAGAGCGGTGTGTTGGATGATTTTCAAACTTGGGGGGGCGTTATTCAGGAAGTATTGGATGACACCGCCTCTGATTATGTGAATCTGACGGCTTCAGCCAAATTGAGCGGTGCGAATATGCTGCAGGTTGATGTTTCCGGAAATTTTAAAAAGGATTATGCTGTGGATGGAGATATCAATGTGATTGCTATGATTGTGGAAGACAATATTCAGGTAAGGCAGTCCACGCATTCCGGTGTGGATAAAGAATACATTCACAGCCATGTGTTGCGTACGGTGATAAGTGATGATATATGGGGCGACAAAATCCTGGATGCCCGTCCGGCACAGGGAAAAGAGTTTTCCAAACAATATACGACAAGTCTCAACGAAGCGTGGAAAACGCAAGACCTTGCCGTAGTGGTAACGGTGGTAAACGCTTCCACCAAAGAAGTGTTGCAGGCTGCTTACGCGCATCTTAATTAAGTAATAAAGAATTTAAAATCAAAAAAATATGAAGAAAATAGCCATTTTAATGTTTTTTGTCGTTTCCGGTGTATGTGCCTCTTGGGCGCAGACTTTCAAACTGGAAGCCGGCAATACCGTAATTACCGAAGGTATGACATTGGAAGTGAAGGGAGTGGTGGATTTCGACGAAACATATAGCGTTACCCAATATTTTACGATGATCAACCTTACGGAAGCCACGATGGATGTGAGAATCGACTTTACCCGTAACGATCTTCCCGAGGGGGCGACGCTGATGATCTGCGGTTTTGGAGGATGCCGTACCGACAATTATGTGGAAGGCCCGATAGCCGCCGGCGAGGTTGCCGGAGAAGAGATGGACCCCCTGGATCTCTCGTATAGTCCTGATGCCGCGCTTACAGACTATACATCCAATGTAAAGGTAACGGACAAGACTTCCGGAGAAACCTTGAATTTCATCATACATTTTGTTCCTAAAACGCCTGTTACCACTTTCAGACTGGAAGCAGACCGTACCGTAATTACCGAAGGTATGACGTTGGAAGTGAAGGGAGTGGTGGATTTCGACGAAACATATAGCGTTACCCAATATTTTACGATGATCAACCTTACGGAAGCCACGATGGATGTGAGAATCGACTTTACCCGTAACGATCTTCCCGAGGGGGCGACGCTGATGATCTGCGGTTTTGGAGGATGCCGTACCGACAATTATGTGGAAGGCCCGATAGCCGCCGGCGAGGTTGCCGGAGAAGAGATGGACCCCCTGGATCTCTCGTATAGTCCTGATGCCGCGCTTACAGACTACACATCCAATGTAAAGGTAACGGACAAGACTTCCGGAGAAACCTTGAATTTCACCATCCATTTCGTTCCCACCGAAGAAACGGCCAACGAGCGTTTTGCCCAGGCGGCGGTTTCCGCTTATCCCAATCCGGCTTCCGATCAGGTGCGTTTCCGTTTGGACAACGTAAAAGCCAATGCCTGCGTGCTTTTGCGCGACCTTACCGGCAAAACGGTCCGTGCCGCGAAGGTAGGCGATGCGGCTGAATTGACGATGAATCTGAACGGTCTTGCTTCGGGTCTGTATATCTACAGCGTTGAAGAAAACGGTGCCGGCGTGGCCGTAGGCAAATTGGTGGTTCGCTAATCGACCTGTAATCGGGCAGATCTGGAATAGGTGGTCTGCCCGATTTTTCCCATTCACAAAAAAATACTATCTTTGCCGCCCAAAACATTACAGAAGTGATGTTTTTCGGGATGTAGCGCAGTTGGTAGCGTGCAACGTTCGGGACGTTGAGGTCGCAAGTTCGAATCTTGTCATCCCGACCACAAGCCTCGTTAGCTCAGCGGTAGAGCAGCTCACTCGTAATGAGCAGGTCGAGAGTTCAAATCTCTTGCGAGGCTCTCGAAACAAGCCGGAAAAGTGGTTCCGGAAAAGAACGTCGGATAAAGGTCCGGCGTTTTTTGTATGGGCGAACAAGCACAAGAAACAGATGAGGCATCAAATCCACATAAGAAAAGGAGGAATCTGCCTCCTTTTGTTTTTTCTGGTCGGTAGCCTTTATTCCCAAGTTCTTTTTGTTGAAAGAGAAAACACACCGCCGGCAGTGAAAAAAAATGGCCATTGGTTGCCTTTCCCTTGGACGGGCGGAATGAACGCCTGTCATTTCGCCGCCGTCGATTTAGACGGTGACGGTAAAGATGACTATATCGCTTTTGACCGTACGGGTGGCCGCATCACTTGTTTTTCTTCCGATTGGCAACCTTTCCCCGTAGGCGCTTTCACTTTGCCGCCATTGCGCTCTTGGGTACAATCTTGTGATTATGATGGCGATGGCCGCAAGGATCTTTTTACTTTCAACGGCATATCGGGCATTTCCGTTTACCGTAACGAATCTTTTCAGGATGCCACCGGCTACCGTCTGCGTTTCGTTTTGGCAGAAAAAGGCCTGCCTGCCTTGATGTTCGGCGATGCCACGCCGGTTTACTGCACGGATACCGATTATCCGGTAATCGCCGATATAGACGGCGACGGCGATTTGGACTTACTTAATTTCTGGGTGCCTTCTTCGGGAGATTTCTTGCTCTATTACCGCAATTTCGCGATGGAGGAATGGGGACGTGCCGACACTTTTTGTCTGAGGCTCGAGGACTGGAGTTGGGGGTGTTTTGTGGAAAACGAGGAATCGAATGAGGTGTTGCTCGACAGTTGCAGTTCGCGCAACGGGTCTTCGTTGGTGAAAATATTCGGCGACAACACCAAGAATGCCGCCAAGCATGCGGGTTCCACCATGTTTGCCGTTAAAGATGCCCGCACGGGTTTATATGACCTTGTATTGGGAGACGTGGGTTATCCGGATTTGTTTTATCTCCATAACGGGGGAACATCCGAAAAAGCCAGGATCACAAGTTACGATACCGTTTTTCCGCGTACCGAACCGGTAAAGCTGTATAATTTTCCGGTGCTTTCGTCGATAAGCTATCGCGATAGCCTTTCGTATATTCTGTCTCCTTTCGAGACGGATCCTTTCCATGCCGAAGGAAACAGAAGCATTTGGCGCTATGCCGATACGGGCGGCGGTGTGATGTACGGGGCATTGCGGCAAAAAGATTTCCTACAGCGGGATATGTTGGATTTCGGTTTGGGCGCGGTGGCTGTAGCCTATGACTACAATCGCGATGGCAGGCCTGATTTGGTGGTGGGAAATTACGGCAGGCGCACGGATGTCGCCTTTAGGGGCGGAAGTTGGAAGACGCATATGCGGGCATCGTTGAGTCTGTTTGAGAATACAGGTACCGTTACCGAACCCGTTTTCGAATGGAAAACCGATGATTATTTAGGTTTGTCGGTTTTTGATTTACGCGCGTTGCATCCGGCTTTTGCCGATTTGGACGGGGACGGACATCATGAAATGGTGTTGGGGATGGAAGACGGCAGACTGTGGCTTTTCCGTCTTTCTGCCGACGGTATGGAAGCCGCTTTGTTGGATTCGGCCTTTCTGGATGTGGTTGTAAGCGGTTTTTCGGCACCTACCCTGTTCGATTTGAATGGGGATGGTCTTACCGACCTGATTGTGGGCGAAAGGCAACATGTTTGGGCGACTTCGCCACGGCGCATTACCAAAGGCAGTTTGAGTTATTTCGAGAACACGGGGAAGAAAAAGGAGGGCGAATCGGGCGTTTTACCGGCTTTTATTTTGAGAACCGATAGTTTGGGCGGTGTTGATGTGATAGACCGGGATTTCTCGAATTTCGGCTATTCCCGGCCAAATTTTTTCCGACACGAGAATGGAGCGGTTTATTTAGCCTGTGGCAGTGAAAACGGAGAAATATGGCTTTATGACAGCATTGTCGGCAACCTGTCGGGAAAGTTCCGTTGCAGAGGGCGGGTGGCGGTGTTTGCGGATACGGAGAACGCAGAGATTTTGTGCGTGGGGATTCATGCCGCGCCTTTGCTGTTCGATTGGAACGGTGACGGAGAACCTGACTTGATAGTGGGTAACCAATGTGGAGGCTTGCAGTATTTCGACGGGTTTGCGTGGGAGGCGGCGCCGCAAACGGCGGTGGAAAAACGCGATGAGACTTCGGGCGCCGCCCGCTGTCGTCTCTATCCCAACCCGGCCTCGGAAGGTTTTTACGTGGAATTGGCCACACCCGGACGCTGCACGTTGCTTGATGTGCACGGCAAGTCTTTACGGTATTTTGTATGGCCGGACGGCAAGTATTACGTAGATACACATGGGTTGCCTGCCGGTATCTATATTTGGCAATACAGGGGAAAAGACGGCTTTGAAAGCCATAAAGTGATCAAGCATTGACATGGAAAATCCATTGCCCTTACAGCTTTGTACAGCATATATGCCGCCGCTCGACTACTTCGCTTCCTTGTTGAAGGTGGAGAGTTTTGCGGTTGACGAGCGTGAAAATTACCGCAAGCAGACTTTCCGCAACCGGGCGCTGATTGTTACTTCGCAAGGTGTGCAGGTTCTTTCGGTTCCCTGCATCAAGACAGCCGGTAACCATACGCCGGTGGGTGAAGTGGCGGTGGATAGTGGCAAGAAGTGGCAACGACACCATTGGAGAAGCATTTGCACTGCCTACAACCGGTCACCTTTTTTCCTTTATTATCGGGATGAGTTGGAAACGATTATATATCGCCCATGGAAAACGTTGCCGGAGCTGAACAACGCGCTTACCGATTTCTTCCTTGCCAAACTGAAATTGCCGGTAAAGCGGGTTCAGATGCCAGAATATCCGGAAGGTTCGCTACCGCTCGATTTCACGGACAAAACCCCTCCACACTACGGTTTTGACAGTTATTTGCAAACCTTCCCTTCGGCCGCACCTTTGGGACATGTGAGCGTTCTCGACCTGTTGTTCAACACGGGGCCCGAAGCGGCTTTGATTCTTGCAAGCGCACAGCGTAAATAAATATCAGTTTATCTGAATGGAAGCCGCGCCAGAGGTGGAGGAACGGAGTATGTTCGGTTTTCCGGCCACTTCAATTTTGGCAGCACCGGAAGCCTCTCCCGAAAAGTTCTCCGTTACGTTGAGGTGCAAGAAACTCGCTCCGGAAACAACGCCTACGAATTCCTTGGTGTCAAAAACATTCCAATTGTTGGTGGAAGCGCCGCTCGCCGAGAAATTAAGAAAGTCGGCTTTTCCGGCAATCTTGCTTTTGGAAGCGCCGCTGCTGTTGTAGATCATTTGTGATATGCCGCTCCAGAAACCTTTTAGGGACGCCGCTCCGGAGAGTTTGCATTTAAGTGCATTCACTTCATTGAGATCGAGATTTATGGCTGTGGTTCCCGAAAGTTGGAGGTTGAGGTTGGTTACGTTGCGCAGATAACCATTTAGCGTGGATGCTCCCGAAAGATGTATGTTCATATTGTCCACTTGATAAATGCCTGTCATGTTCACCCGGCAGATGCCGCTTGCGGTGATGCCGAAAAGCGTTTTGAAGTGTACGACCGCCCTTACTTTGTTGTCTTGTTTCTGCGAAAGTCTGTCGGACTGCCAGTTTATCACCAAGGTCTGTTTTTTCTTGCAGACGTTCAGTGTGCCTTTGAATCCGGAATCGGTTATCACTTCCACGCTTTCATGGTCGGAAGGAATCAACATCAGGTCGACGACCGACGATACTTCCAGATAACGGAAATCCTCTATCTTATAGAATTGGTGCCGGCTGCCGTCATTGTGAGCCGCACACCATCCCGATAACAGTAAAAATGTTGGTTTTCAACCGACCTTTTTCCCGCCTCGGCAAAGCCCGGATAAATTCGGTCTCTGCGCTCGGCTTAAGAAAAACGTTGGTTTTCAACCGACCTTTTTCCCGCCTCGGCAAAGCCCGGATAAATTCGGTC
>CAZPBB010000034.1:0-4225 GCA_964584745.1 uncultured Bacteroidaceae bacterium | reverse complement strand
TCTGCGCTCGGCTTAAGAAAACGTTGGTTTTCAACCGACCTTTTTCCCGCCTCGGCAAAGACCGAATAAATTCGGTCTCTGCGCTCGGCTTAAGAAAAACGTTCAGTCATGGCCGAAGACCCGGTTCACGATCAATGCGATCGCACCGTCGCCCGTAACGTTGCAGGCGGTTCCGAAGCTGTCCATCACGATATAGAGTGCAATCATCAGCGCGTTGTCTTCTTGTGTAAAGCCCAGCATGGAAGTAAAAAGCCCCAATGCCGCCATGACCGCACCGCCCGGTACGCCAGGGGCGGCGATCATCGTGATTCCCAGCATGGCGATAAAACCCATGAACATCGGAAAACTGTAGACATGTCCTTGCAAGATCATCAGGGCAAGGGCGCAGGATACCAATTTTAACGTGCTTCCGGACAGATGGATGGTAGCGCAGAGTGGCACTGTAAAATCTGCCACTGCCGGCGAAACCCCCATTTTCTTTACTTGCTTGAGCGTTACCGGAATGGTAGCTGCCGAAGAAGCCGTTCCCAAAGCGGTAAAATAGGCCGGCAGCATGGTCCTCAGACATTTGAAAGGATTTTTACCGTCGATAAGACCGCCGATGATATATTGCATCACCAACAAAAGCACATGTAACACAAATATCACGCCGATAACCTTGATGAAAGTGGACATGATGGCGATTACCTTGCCGCTGTTGGCCATATCGGTAAAGATCCCGAAGATATAGAGTGGTAGGAGCGGCACGATTACCGATTTTATCACACGCACGATCACTTCGCGGAAATCAAGCAATACGTTGCGTAGGGCAGTGGATTTGAAACGTGCAACGCACAAGCCTAAGACGAAAGCGAACACGAGCGCTGAGGTAACTGTCATCACCGGCATTATTTCGATGGTAAAGAAAGGGGTCAGCGAGGCGGTTTCTTCTATGGAGGTTGTGTATTCGTGGATACCGATGAGCTTGGGAAATAAGGCGTTGCCGGTAACATAGGCCAAAAGACCCGACAGGATCGTGGCTACGTAGGCCAGCCCTACGGTAAAAAGCAGCATTTTTCCGGCTCCGTTCCCGATCTCGATAATGGCAGGCGCTACCAACCCTAAGATCAACAGCGGGATAATAAAGCCTAAAAACTGACTGAAAAGGGCGTTGAAAGTAATGAAGATGCGTGCGCCCCAATCGGGTAGGTACCATCCAGCCAACACACCGAGTATCATCGCGATAACGATATAGCCTAATAGTCCGATTCGTTGGAAGAAAGATGCGGGTTTCGTCATTTCAATTTCGGTATTTTATGATGGAAACGGCCTTAAAAAAATCCTGCCTGATTCCGGCAACCGGTATTGCGGCCGTTTCGGATTCAGACAGGATCGGTTTCAAAAATTTCAGCAAGCCTTTTATTGCAGTTTTGCCACGGCTGCCTTAATACGTTTGGCGCTTTCGCGAAGTTTATCTTCGCTTGTGGCGTAAGAAATACGGATGCTTTCGGGATCACCGAAAGAATCGCCTCCTACCAAGGCTACATGTCCTTCATCCAAAAGGAAGTTCGCCAAGTCGTCGCCGCAGGTGATTTTTTTGCCGTTGAATTGTTTTCCAATCAAACCTTTTATATTCGGGAAGATATAGAAAGCTCCGGTGGGAACGTTCACTTGCAGGCCTGGAATTTCGCGCAAGAGGTCGAGCATCATGTCGCGGCGTTGGCGGAAAATGGCCACCATGCCTTTGAGTTCTTCCGATTTTTGAGGATCCTGTAACAAAGCCGCGACCGAAGCCTTTTGGGCAATGGAGGAAGCCGCCGAAGTCATCTGACCTTGGATTTTATTGCAGGCCGCCGCGATTTCGATGGGTGCGGCGATATAGCCGATACGCCAGCCCGTCATGGCATAGCCTTTGGAAACCCCGTTAATGATAATGATGCGGTTGCGGATTTCTTCAAACTGGGCGAGGCTTTCGAATTTGTCTTCGAAAGTAATGAGTTCGTAGATCTCATCCGAGAGGATGTACACTTGGGGATATTTCGCCAATACGGCGGCGATGGCCTTGAGCTCTTCGCGGTTATACACCATGCCGGTGGGATTGCTCGGACTGTTGAAAATCACCATCTTGGTTTTGGGTGTGATGGCCGCTTCGAGTTTGGCGGGCGTGATCTTGAAGTTGTCTTCAATGCCGGCGCGCACCAAAACAGGAATCCCTTCGGTAAATTTCACCATTTCAGGATAGGAAACCCAGCAGGGAGCGGGAATCACCACTTCGTCGCCTGGGTCGATCATGGCCATCAATACGTTGATGATAGCGTGTTTGCCGCCGTTGCCCACCACAATCTGGTCGGGCGAATAAGACAGGCCATTGTCGCGCAACAATTTGGTGCAGACGGCTTTTCTCAAGTCCAAGAAGCCGGGTACAGGAGGATAGTGGGTGAAATTGTTGTTGATAGCCGAGATACCGGCTTCCTTGATCACTTCCGGAGTGTCAAAATCGGGTTCGCCAACACTGAGGTTGATGACATCGATTCCCTGTTCCTGCATGCTGCGGCTACGTTTGCTCATGCCGAGCGTGGCCGAGGGGGCCATTTCGAGCACGCGTTTCGATAATACTGCCATTTCTATTGATTTTTTTAATCGACGTTTTAAAAAAAAGACCCTGCTTTCCGTATCTTTTACGCAAGGCAAGGTCTTTTCGATAAAGAAAAACGGAAAGAAACCAATCCGCTTTTAGGATGATCGCTATTCTTCGGCAGGGAGTTGTTCTTCGGCCGGTGCGATGGGTTGCGCCGAAGGCAACTGGGTAGGCAGAACCGAAGATTGTTCTACGGTAAGTTCCGTTTGGGGCGCACCGCCGTTGTCCTGATGCTTGGGAATGGAATAAGCGGCGATCAAACTGAGGAAAAGCAACACGATGGACAATACCCACGTGCCTTTTTCCAGAAAGTCCGTTGTTTTACGAACCCCCATGATTTGGTTGCCCTGACCGCCGAAAGTGGAAGAGAGTCCGCCACCTTTCGGGTTTTGAATCAGGACGATAAGCCCCAGCAAAACGCAGACAACCATGATCAAAACCGAGATGAAAATGTAAAAGCCCATTTTAAATTACTGTTATTTAATGGAATATTCTTGTTTAACCTTGCGTATAAGGTTGGCAAAGTAACGATTTTTTTCGGGAAATTTCAAACTTAGGTTTTCATAAACCGCAATCGCCTTCCGGGGTGCGTTGTTGCGCAGGTACATCTCGGCAAGGGTCTCGCTACCGAAACTGAAGTCCTCGCGGGAACTGTTTCCCGTGTCGGGATCGAAGGCGGCATAGTCGAAGTTCTCGTTCACCTTGATAGGATGTTCGCCTCCATTGAGAAAACGATCGATGAGCGCGTTGGCGATTGCCTGTTCTCTGGTGCGGTTGCTGAAACGGAGGTGTCCTGTATGTATGGCAG
Organism: uncultured Bacteroidaceae bacterium; assembly: GCA_964584745.1. GTDB lineage: Bacteria > Bacteroidota > Bacteroidia > Bacteroidales > P3 > Pullibacteroides. The sequence continues at coordinate 800 of CAZPBB010000034.1, read as the reverse complement.
ACTGAGCGCTTACGGGTTCATCCACAATAGGCCTGAAAGCGGGTGGGGCGATGGATTCAGACTGCGGTTGCTGTTCCCGGTGCGGAACCTTTTCGGGCCGTACGGCTCCAGTGCGGGGAAGTGCCTGGCTCCAGGGGGAGAAACTTTCAATATGTCTGCGGGGCAAGGCATTGTTCTGATGGGCTGGTTCTTGCGCAGGCTTCCGTTGGATACCGATAGATGGACGGAGGCTTTCTACCTGTTCTTTGAGCCGCACGCGGTCGGGAAGGTTGATGGCCGTGACAGGAAGGGTAATGCGAAAACTTTCCTTGTCATCGGTATGCCGGAGATTGAGCAGAAACATAAGCCGTGCGTATTGGCAATACGGGTAGCGGCTCAAGGCTTCCTTGTATTCCAAAAGCGTGTCTTCGTCGAGAGACGCGACAGGATATAAAGAGAATTTTTTACTCATAACCAAACCACAAAGTTACATCTTTTGTCTCAATCTTAGGGCAGAGGCCGTCATCATGTAACTTCATTGGCGGAACCTATGCCAATAAAGTTACATCTTTTGTCTCAATCTCAGGGCGGAGGCCGTCATCATGTAACTTCATTGGCGGAACCTGTGCCAATAAAGTTACATCTTTTGTCTCAATCTCAGGGCAGAGGCCGTCATTCCTTTCCGATTTTGCGTAACTTCGCTTTTGGATTTGTACTAAGATTTACTTACAGCCGATGCCGTTTATAGAAAACCATGCCCGCTGTCTGCGCGTTCTCGCCGCCCCGTTCACGCCTTTCTATGCCTTGGCCACGGCGGTGCG
>CAZPBB010000033.1:0-15397 GCA_964584745.1 uncultured Bacteroidaceae bacterium | reverse complement strand
TGCATCTGGATGTGGCGGGAGTTGAGTTCCTGCATAAGCGCGACGCTTACCGCGGGCCGGGGGCAACCGGTTTCGGAGTGCGTCTCATGATGGAATTTCTTCAGATGCTAGCCTGCAAGGAAAAAGAATAGCATTCTGCTCCTTTGGGTAGTAAATCCTTAATAAAGAGAAATATGGATAATAAATCAGGAAATACGCAGGAAATATCCCGCCCGGTAAAGGTGGCACGCCCCGAGCGTGAAGAGAGGTTGCGTATCGGCATTACGCCCGGTGATGGAACACCGCTCTGCTATGAAGCGATAGCCCGTCTTTTCGGCGACAGCGGCATATTCGACGGTGCCTTGCCTTTTCTCTATGGATCCGCTTCGCTTTTGGCCGCTGCAGGCGAAAAGATAGGCTTGAACGAAAAATCGTTTTTCATTCAAAAACAGATACAGGATATAAAGGGTAGGCGCATACAGGTTTTTGTACCCGAAAACGCCGTGCCCGAAACAGGGAACGATACTTTTCTCGTTTTGCAACAGGCCGTTTCCCACATGGTGGAAGGCCATGTGCGCGCTTTGGTCTCCCTGCCGGTAACGGAAGAAAAAATTCGGGAACGGCATCCTCAGTTCAAGAATCAGGCCATGACGGTGGCTTCCTCCTTTGCGGGGAATCCTTTCCGTTTGCTGCTTACCCGTTCCATGCGGCTCAGTTTCCTCACTTCCGTAAAAAGGGAAGATGCCGAAAAATATCTTTCCACCCAGCGTGTGGAACAGCGGATCATGGATCTGTATGCCGTTCTCAAGTCCGATTTTGCCCTTACCGCACCCCGTATCGCTGTGTTGGGCATGAATAAGGACTTACGTTCCGACAAGCCCGTTCAGGCCGATGAACAAACCTTGAAACCGCTTTTAAGCCGTCTCTTCGAGCAGGGAATTCCCGTGTTCGGGCCTTATCCGGTACAGAGGTTCTTTAATGCAACAGACCGTTATTCCTTTGATGCCGTGCTTTGCATGTATCGGGAACAGGCCGAAGTTGTATTCGATACATGCCCCAAAGAAGAATGTTGCTATTACACGGCTTCCTCTCCCGTTATCCATCTGGAACCGATATGGGACAATTTCGATACGGAAAGAGCCTTCCGCAGTCTTTTCCGTACCATATGCCGTGCCGTCGATATGGATGCGGCACGACAGCAATACAGAAAGCTTACCGAAAATCCCGTGGGATATCACCATCTTTCTTCACGCAGGGCATTGTCTTACGATAATTGACCGAATGTCTTCTTACCCCGTTCAAGATGAAAACAGCGCGCATTTCACTCCAAACATTGGCCGGACAGGTTGGTGGCCGCGTGTATGGGAAACCTGTCGCGGACAAGGATTTTGTGGAACGTGTCATTATTGACAGCCGCAGTCCTGAGCCGGCACGGAACAGCCTTTTCGTGGCGCTCGTTACCCGCAAGAACGATGGGCACCGCTATATATCGGAGATGTACGAAGCGGGCGTGCGGGCGTTTTTGGTTTCCTGCCGACCTGAAGCGGTGCCGATGGACGCTACCTTTATCGAAGTGGATGATACCTTGCTGGCTTTGCAGCAGATGGCTTTCTGCCGCCGCCAGCGTTTTGAAGGTCCGGTGGTGGGCATTACCGGCAGCAACGGCAAGACGGTGGTGAAGGAATGGCTGTCTTATCTTTTGGGGTTCGACAGGCAGGTAGTGCGTTCTCCCCAAAGTTACAACTCACAGTTGGGTGTTCCCCTTTCGGTATTGCAGATAAAAGAAGGGTACGATATAGGCGTTTTTGAGGCAGGTGTTTCCCGACAGGGCGAAATGGAACGGTTGGCCTACATGATGCGCCCCACCATCGGTATTTTCACCAATATAGGGCCGGCGCATGATGCGGGTTTCCCCGATAGGGAAACCAAGATCACTGAAAAATTGAAACTTTTCCGCTATGCCCGCCGTCTTATCTATTGTTCCGATCATAAGCAGATAGAGATGGCCTTGCTCCATAATAAGGACATGGTCGATATTATGTGCCATACCTGGTCTTTTTCGGAAAAGACACCGGCTGATTTGCAACTTTTGGAAACCCTCGACAGTTCGGGTGGAACCGTCTTGAAAGCCCGTTACGGGGAAACGGAGATAAGTATAGAGATACCTTTCCCCGACCGCGCCTCCATCGAAAACGCCATGCACTGCTGGCTGTTTATGCTGGTATCGGGCTATGAGAATGCCGAAATAGCCCGCCGTATGAAAACCTTGCCTGTGGTGGAAATGCGCATGGAGATGAAAGAGGGGATGGGCGGGAGTTATATCATCAACGATGTTTACAACTCCGACTACAATTCGGTGTGCATGGCGCTCGAGTTTCTCTACCGCCATCACCGGCATCGTCCCAAATGCGTGATATTGTCGGATATTCCCGAATCGGGACGTGATGAAAAGGAACTCTACCAAGATGTGGCGGATATACTTCATCGTGAGCAGGTGGAGGAGTTGCATTGCATCGGCCCGGCCATGATGCGGCAGAAGGCCTGTTTCGCCGGGCTTGAAGCTTGTTTCTATCCTGATACGGATGCCTTTTTGGCTTCGTTCAACCTGCGGCATTATTACGGCAAGGCGGTGTTGCTTAAAGGCGCGCGTGCGTTTCGGTTCGAAAGGATAGGGGCACGTTTGCAGCATAAAGTGCACGAAACGGTGATGGAGGTGAACATGACGGCCTTGGTGCATAACCTTAATTTTTTCAAGGGCCTGTTGGAGCCCTCCACCAAGATGATGGTGATGGGTAAGGCTTTTTCATATGGCAGCGGCAGTCATGAAATTGCCGATATATTGGAATACAACCATGTGGACTACGTGGCCGTGGCCTATCCGGACGAGGCTGTTTCGTTGCGCAACAACGGTATCCACTTGCCTATCATGTGCATGAATCCCGAAGACGAGGGAATGGAAACCGTTATCCGTTACGATGTGGAACCGGTGATATATAGCCGTCGTATATTCGAAACCTTGCAGCGGTATATGAACCGGATGGGCGTTACCGAAAAAGGGAGTGTGGGCATCCATCTGGCATTGGATACGGGTATGCACCGGATGGGCGTGGAAGAAAAAGATTTGGAATCCATGCTGGCCTTGCTGAAGGAAGAGCCGCGTTGTCGCCTCAATTCTGTCTTTACCCATCTGGCTACGGCCGATATGCCCGAAATGGACGCCTACACCTTGCAACAGTTGCAGACCTATAAGCGTTTGAGCCAAAAGGTTGTGGAAGCCTTTCCTTACAAGGTATTGCGGCATTGCCTCAATACAGCGGGTATTTTCCGCTTTCCCGAATATCGTTTCGATATGGTGCGGCTCGGCATAGGGCTTTATGGGGTGGGGACCGATGAAAAGATGCAGGTCCATCTGGAAACGGTGAGCACGCTCAAAACGGTTATCTCCCAAATCCGCACGATTCCGGCCGGCGATGCGGTAGGCTACGGCCGGCGTTTTGTAGCCGAGCGGGAGACCAGAGTGGGGGTTATCGGCATCGGTTATGCCGATGGATTGAACCGGCATTTGGGGAATGGAAAGGGAAAGGTGTGGGTAAAGGGAAAACTGGCTCCCATTATCGGCAGCATCTGCATGGATATGTGCATGATTGATTTAACCGGTATCGACGCAGTCGAAAAAGACGAAGTGGTTGTGTTCGGACCGCAGAACCCCATATCCTCGCTGGCAGAAGCGCTCGACACCATCCCCTATGAGGTGCTCACCGGTATCTCCCAACGGGTCAAGAGGATTTATTATCAGGAATAGGCAGACGGCAACCGCCTACATGAGGCTGTTGAGGTGTTCTTCGCCGGAAGGATAAACCTGTGGACGTTGCGGACGGTCTTCGCGGTGTTCATCACGGCATTTCAAATCGATATCGATACCTTCAGGCTGTTCAAAGTCGTCTTGCGGAAAGGCAAGTAGAGGATCTTCATATACTTTTTTCATATAGATACCCCATACGGGCAAGGCCGCATTGGCGCCCTGTCCCAACCGCATGCTCTTGAAGTGGATGGAACGTAACTCTCCGCCTACCCATACACCGGTGGTGAGATTGGGGGTGATTCCCATGAACCAGGCATCCGAGTGGTTTTGTGTGGTGCCTGTTTTGCCGGCGATGGCCTGTGTGAGTCCATACCGCCAACGTAAACGGCCGGCGCTTCCTTCATCTACTACACCCCGCATCAGATCCAGCATCAGGTAGGCGGTTTTCGCACTCATGGCTTCTTCGTGCCGGGGCGTGAAGTTCTCTATCACGATACCGTGCTTGTCTTCGATACGGGTAACGAACAGCGGTTCGATATGGATGCCCTGATTGGCGTAGGTGGACATGGCGCTGGTCATTTCCTTTACCGAGATATCCATCGTCCCCAGGCAGATGGAGGGAACCGGTTCCATCGGGGCGGTGATGCCCATGCGTCGTGCCAGATCGATTACGGCTTCAGGGGGAAAACGTTTGATGAGATAAGCCGAAATATAGTTTACCGAATTGGCCAAAGCCCAACGGAGGCTTACCATCTCGCCCTCTTTGTTCTTGGACGAGTTGGTGGGGCACCATTCCGTTCCGTCGAAAAGCGGGATGCAGACCGGTACGTTGGGAACCTGCGTGCACGGCAGGAATTCGCCCTCCTGCATGGCAAGCGTATAGACGAAAGGCTTGAAGGTGGAGCCCACTTGACGGCGGCCCTGCGAAACGTTGTCGTATTTGAAGTATTTGTAGCTGATATCGCCTACGTAGGCACGTACGTAGCCTGTTTGCGGTTCCACCGACATAAGGCCGCAATGCAGGAACCATTTGTGATACCAAAGTGAATCCCATGGACTCATCACGGTGTCCTTTTCGCCGCCTTGCCAGCTGAATACCTTCATCTGTACCTTTTCGTGGAACGCTTTGCGGATCTCGTCTTCCGAAGCGCCGGCCTTTTTCATATTACGGTAGCGGTCTGAGTTCCGCATGGCCTGATCCATGAACTTGTTCACTTCATCTTTGGTCAGGTCTGCCGAGAAAGGCGCGTAACGGCTCGTTCCTTTCACGTCTTTGTAGAAATCGTTCTGCAACGTGCCTCCGATCCATTCGGCCACGGCATCCTCGGCATGCGCTTGCAGACGGGCGTTGATGGTGGTGTAGATACGCAACCCGTCCCGATACAGGTCGTAAGGCTTTCCGTCCGCTTTCTTATGGGTCTTGCACCAATCGGTCATCCATTGGCGCAGGTATTCCCGGAAATAAGTGGCCAGACCCTCTTCGTGGGTCTGCCGTACGAAACGTGACATGTCGAGTGGCATTCCCGCCAGTTCCCGGTATTGGTCTTTCGTGATGAAGCCCGCTTTCTGCATCTGCCCGAACACCACATTGCGCCGGTTCAAAGCGTTTTCCGGATTGCGTACGGGATTGTAGTAGGAAGTGGCTTTGAGCATACCCACCAAGATGGCCGCTTCGTCCACCTCCAGATCGGATGGATGTTTGCCGAAATAGGTATTGGCCGCCGTTTTTATGCCGTAGGCGTTATTGCCGAAATCAACCGTGTTGAAATACATGGCGATGATTTCGTTTTTGGTGTAGTTGCGTTCCAGTTTTGCGGCGATGACCCATTCCTTGAGTTTTCGTACAGCCAAGCCTATTTTTGAAAGATTCTTGCGGGGAAAGAGGTTTTTGGCCAGTTGTTGGGTGATGGTGCTTCCTCCCCCGCCACTACGGTCGCCCCGCAAGATGGATTTGAAGAAGACCCGTCCCAAGGAACGCAGGTCAACGCCGCAGTGCTGGTAAAAACGACTGTCCTCGGTGGCTATCAAAGCCTGTACTAAAAACGGTGAAAGATCGCTGTATTCCACATTGGTGCGGTTCTCGATATAGTAGGATCCCAAAATCTGTTGGTCGGAAGAAATAATTTCCGACGCTTGGTAACTGGTGGGATTTTCCAAGTCTTCAAAAGAAGGCATAAAGCCGAAAAAGCCCCAACTGATGCCGGCAAAGAGTAGAAATACGGCAAGAACGCAGGAACCGAAAAAAATCCACATCATTCTGCGGTAACGCCGGAAGTCGGTAGCAGAGGCTTTGAAGGAAATATCGGAGGTTCTTTTTTTCATGATCGGGAAATTTTCATGCCCACAGCCGTCAGGTTGCGCAAACTGTCTTCGCGCATGGCATGGCGTATCTCAAACCTGTATTCGCCCGGTTGGGGAAAAGCGATGTGTTGTTTGTAAAGAAAACCGAGATTGCGGTATTTTCCGAATCTGCCGCCGAGCCATCTCCCATCGGGGGTGGCCAAGATACATTCGAGGGTGTCGATGGCCGTGTTCATGTCGGGAAATACGGTGGTGATGAGAAAAAAGGCGTTCATCCATTCGTAATCTTCCGAATGTTTGAGGCTGAATGTAAGGTCGTAACGTGCCAGGGTGTCGATAACGGTGAGGTCGAAGCATACCGGATCGTTGAACGCCCAGGCAGGAGCGGGTGTGTCGAATGTTTTGTTGAATACGGTACCGCGTTGGCAGGCCGTAAGGGCGAGGCACACCCATATACAGCTGAACAAAAGCATACTCCGTGTGGAGGAAAGGGACTTATTGTTTGGCTTCATCGGGTGTCTGTTTTTCATTGTTCCGGTTTTTCAGAACGGGTTTCTGTATCGCGGGGCGGGTCGGCCTGCGGTTTTCGGCCGGTCTGGGTGCTTCCGGGCGTGTATTTCTTTCTGGCTTGTTCCGGCGTCTATCCCGATTGCGGTTGTTGTCCTTGGGCTTGTCGAAACGGGTCAGGTCGTCTTGCCCCACTACCTGTTGGAATTCAGGTTCTGTCTTTATCGGTTCCTTGGTGGGTTTGCTCATTTCCAGAATATCGCCGGACATTTCGCCGCGTTTGTTTTTCTCTATGATTTCAAAGACCTGTTCGGCGGAAAGTTCGGCGAAACTGCCCGGTATCTCGGTGTAGGCGTAGGTGAGTTTGCGGCGCAATGGATCCACTTTCACGCAGTGCGCTTCGCCCTTTTCGGTTCTGAGAGGGGTCTTGGGATCGGGCATGGATTTCATCGCATCCATGTACACTTCATATTCGAAGTTAAGGCAACATTTGAGTTTGCTGCATTGTCCGGCCAGTTTCTGGGGATTGAGGGATACCTGTTGGATACGCGCTGTCTGTGTGCCCACCGAAGTGAAATTGTGCAGAAAGGTAACGCAGCACAATTCGCGGCCGCAGGCCCCGATACCACCTAGAATGCCCGATTCCTGCCGGGCACCTATCTGGCGCATTTCAATGCGGAGTTTGAATTCCTCGGCGTAGAGTTTTATCAGTTGACGGAAATCCACACGGTCATCGGCTGTGTAATAAAAAATGGCTTTGGTGAAATCGCCTTGAATCTCCACATTGTTGATTTTCATGCTAAGGCCCAATTGGGCGGCGATAACCCTTGCCCGACGTTGCATTTCCTTCTCGGCCTGGATGGTTTCGATCCATTTGTCCACATCGGTTTGCCGTGCCTTGCGGTAAATTTTCTTCATTTCGGGCGCATCTTGGGCTATGCCCCTTTTTTTAAGTTGCAGGCGCACCAATTCTCCCTTGAGGCAGATAACGCCCGTGTCGTGTCCGTTGGTGCTTTCCACCACCACGATATCACCGGTCTGGAAACTTTTGGGGTCTTCGTTTTCGGGCAGACGGAAAAAATCTTTGTGTGTGTTCTTGAAACGTACCTGCACGATGGGGAAATCGCTGTCGCCGCTCAAGGAAGAAAACATATCGGTCCATTGGTAGCTGTGCATCTGGGAACAACACCCCATCTGACGGTAGCGGTCTTTGCTGTTGTCGTGTATTTTAGGAGCGTGCGCCAGACCGCGGCTGTTGAAAATGTTTTCATCGGCCGTCATGCGGCAGAAGATTTCCTTTTCGTCAAACTCGTGCGCGTCGTCTTTCCCGATGGGTTTGAACTCCTGTTTCTCGTCTTGTTCAAGCGTTATCGCCTTGCGGTTCGCTATGTCGTTGTTTTCGGTGTTCATGGTTCAAAAGTTAAAGAGTTATCGATCTATGCCGGCGGTTTGTTGTTGCAGTGCACGCTGTGCGGCGGCCATGATCCGGCACAGGCTTATGCTCATGTCGGTAAACAATGTGGGTATGTGCGCGTTGCGGCTTATCTGATAAATCGCCCCGTTGAACAAATCATAATATTGCTGTATGTTGGTATTGGTAACGTAGCGTGAAAAGTTCTGCCAAAAGCGTTTCTCCTCTTCGTTGCCTTGCATCCAGTGTGCGCAGGCGTTGCGGTAGAGCAGGCAGTTGCGGAATTCTTCCAGGCAGTTTTGCAGAAAGAATTTGAGTTGTTCCCTTCCCCAGCCGCCTGTTTTTTCGCTGAAGGCCACCAAGGCAGGCATGTCCACCTTGAAGCATAGCCGCATCCAGTCTGTAAAGCAGATATGAAAGTTTTTCCGTGTTTCATCGCTGCCCGAAAGAATTTTGGCCTCGATTAGGTTACCTCGGCAACGAGGGGCCAGTTCGTGCGCCTGCGCCGTGTCAAGACCTTGACTTTGCAAGAAACTTTCCATGTCGGCTATCTCTATTTTGGGCACTTTCACCATCTGGGTGCGGCTCAGAATCGTGGGCAACACTTGATCGGGATTTTCTGAAACCAGCAAAAAAACGGTTTGCGGTTCGGGCTCTTCGAGGGTCTTGAGCAGGGTAGAGGCGATGGTTTCGCTCAGTTTCTCGATCAGCCAGATCACCACCACACGGTAGCGGGCCTCGGAAGGTTTAAGGCTCAGGGTCTGCAAGATGCGGTGGCAGTCGCGGATGTTGATAATGGCCTGACGGTTGCCGATGCCCATGGCATCCACCCATTCGTTGTAACTGAACAAGGCTTGATTGTCCAATACCGTCTTGCGCCAGAGGTCGATATAGTCCAGACTCTGTGAATCTTTTTTGATATCGCTGCCGTTGATATTGTTGGGATAAACAAAATGGAGGTCGGGATGGGCAATCTTTTCGAATTTCAGGCAGGAAGGGCATTTGCCGCAGGAATCGGCGGAAAGTCCGCCCAAATCGGATCCTTCGGATGCATGTAGTTTGTGCGGGCAGTTGATGTATTGTGCATAGGCCAGCGCCAAAGCCAACTGTCCGTTGCCCTCGGGACCCCAAAAGAGCTGGGCATGGGCAATGCGTCCGTTATCCACGGCGGCAATCATTTTTTCAATCAGATCCCGTTGGCCTGCAATATCTCTGAACGTCATTTTTACTAAACCAAAAGCCCAATCTGCAAAGTTAACCTAAAAGGCGCGTTATCGCAAGTGTTGTTTTGGGGTGGCGTGCAACCTCTCGGCCGACATCCGTCTCTCGGTTGGACTGAGTGGGGAACCGTAACCGGCGTTTCCGGTGGCCGGTGTTTCCCAGACTTGTTCAATCAGCGGGAAATCTATAATTTCGCCCCTGTCAAGAAAGCGATTCAAAACCGTGGAGGCTTTAGGTAAACATGTCCGCGATTCTGCCCAAACGGGGGGGCTATACCATACGGCGCGTATGCTCTGCTTTGCGCTTTGGTTGTTTTTGACAGGCAACGGTATGGCGCAAACCCTCTATACGATATCGGGGAAGATTCAAGATAAATCCACTTCCGAAGCGCTTTCCGACGTGGCTGTCTGGGTACAGGAAAGCGGCAAAGGTACCACCACAGACCCTGAAGGCCGTTACAGTCTGCAATTGCCGGCCGGCAACTATACGCTCAAGATCAGTTACCTTTCTTATAAAACCGTGGTCCGTCAGGTAAAGCTTTCCGCCAACCGTCAGGAAAACATTCATCTCGAGTCCGACGCGGTATTGTTGCAGGGCGTGGAGATAAAAGGCAGCCGCACCAGTCAGACAGCACGCAGTACCATCGGCATGGCCAGTTTCACATCCGAAATGGTGCAGCGTATTCCTGCCCTTTTGGGGGAGGCCGATATCATCAAGGCCGTGCAGATGTTGCCCGGCGTGCTGATGGCTTCCGAGAGCAGTTCAGGATTCAGTGTGCGCGGCGGCGGTCTGGACCAAAACGCCATCCTGCTTGACAAGGCGCTTATCTACAACCCCACGCATACTTGCGGGTTCTTTTCTGTATTCAACAACGATATCATCGGCAATGCCGAAATCTATAAAGGAGATATTCCCGTTTCCTACGGGGGACGTCTTTCATCGGTGGTGGATGTTTCCATGCGCGACGGCAATTTCCACGACTACCATCTGGAGGGCGGCATCGGGCTTCTGCTTACCAAACTTACCGTTGATGGCCCCATTTGGAAAGACCACACTTCGTTCCTTGTGTCGGGACGTGCCACGTATTTCGACCTTTTCCTTCCGTTGGCCGGCATGAAAGGCACCAAACTGGGTTTCTACGATCTCAATGCCCGCATCGTGCATAAGTTCAAGAATCAGAAAGACCGTCTTGCGCTTTCCGGTTATATGGGGCAGGACCGCTTCGGTATGCCCGGCGGCACAGACCTGCATATGGGACTTAATTTCGGCAACAAGATGCTGGGGCTTACCTGGACGCATTTTTTCTCAAACCGCTTGGTGCTGAACGCCAACGCCCATCTTTCCGATTACCTGAGTTATGTGGGGCAGGATGCACAAGGATATGATTTTGTGTGGAAAACCCGTATCACCGATTATGCCGGAAAGGCCGACATTGCCTTTACACCGACCCACCATGAGCTGCGTGCAGGCTTTTCCCTCCAATACCACGTGTATCAGCCAGGAGAACTCACCGTGAATATGCGCGAAAGTCTCGGCTTCTTCGATTCCGCCCGTAGCCTCGTATTCAACCAAGACCGGTTGCATACCCTGGAAAGTGCCGTCTATGCGGGCAACAGCCAATCCGTGGGGAAACACCTTGTACTCAAATACGGAATCCGACTGAGCGCTTTTTCCAATCAAGGGCCCGATTCGGTATCGTATTTCGATAAAGATTACAATGCCACCGACCGTCGCTATTTCGGTAAGAAATCCTTCTACCATACATGGTTCGGTTTTGAACCCCGGGTAGGTATCGCCTATCTTTTCGATTGCGGCCTCAGCCTCAAGTTCAACTATTCGCGCACCATGCAGTATTCGCAGCTTGCCACCAATTCCAATTCGGGTAATCCCTTGGATATATGGTTTCCTGCAAATCCTTTCGTGAAGCCGCAAACGGCCGATATGCTGGCTTTGGGTCTCAGTGCCGAGTGGGGTGAGGAAGAATGGGAAGCCTCCGTGGAAGGCTATTACAAGTTTATGCACAATGTTATCGATTTCAAAGACCATTCCAACGTGCTTCTCAACAGCGACCTCTATGGAGAACTGCGCATGGGCAGAGGTTGGGCGTATGGGGTGGAAGTGTATCTGCAACGCAAGAAGGGCATGGTGAACGGATCGGTAAGCTACACTTATTCGCGTTCGATGCGTGTGATAGATCAGGTGAACGACGGCAAGGCCTATCCCTCTCCACAGGACCGCCCGCATGCGGTGAACCTGCTTTTGAACGTAGACCCGCATCCGCGTCATGCCCTTTCTTTCAATTGGGTCTTTTATTCGGGGCAACCCACCACCTATCCGATAGGCAAGGCGGTTATCGACGGGCAGTTCGTTCCCGTTTATGGAAGCCGCAATTCAGACCGCATGGAAGATTATCACCGGCTGGATGTTTCCTATACGTTCAAGTCAAAGCCCAATACGGGCAAACGTTTCAGTTGGAATCTTTCGGTGGGGGTGTATAACGCCTATGCCCGCAAGAACCCTTGGTCGGTAACTTTCCGTCAGGATAAGGACGATCCCTCGCGTTCCTATGCCGAAAAAATCTATCTGTTTTCGGCCGTTCCGTTTATCAGTTTCAACTTCAAGTTTTAAGGCATGAAAGGCACGACATCGAACAGGATTGTTTTTTATGTTTTTCTGCTTTTTCTTTTCGGCGCGGGATGTCGGGAAAGGATAGAGGTGAGGCTCCATTCATCAACCTCCCGTCTGGTGGTGGATGCCCGTTTTACCAACGATACTATGGCGCATGTTGTCCGGTTGAGCCGTACCTGCGATTATTTTGATCCGAATGTAGATAGCCTCGCCGTTTTGGGGGCTACGGTTTATATATCCGACGATGGCGGCACGCGCTTCCTTTTTAACGAAGTCCCTGACCGGCCCGGTTGTTATGTGTCCGATTCGGGAGTTTTCGGCATTATGGGTGAATACTACAACCTGCATATCGAGGCGGCTATAGAACGCGGTGGTGAAACACAACTCTATGAAGCCCGCAGCATCATGCCCGTCATGCCGGTTATCGATTCTGTGCGGGCGGTTTATGGCGTAGGTTTGCCACCTTTCCAAACACCCGATCCCGACAATCCGGGTTGGAGCCTCCTGCTTTACGCACAGGATCCGCCCACCCGCGAGTATATCGGTTTCAGCTATGCGGTAAACGGGCGGATGTACGGCGATAGCATCACCAACCTGTTTATCTTTCCCGATAACTTCAGTTCGGGGCTTTACCTCAATGGAGTCGCTATCTTTTTCTTTCCCGATACGACAACCGCCACCGTATCCGACAGGCATATCGTTTTGACAGAGGGTGATGTTCTGACCCTCCACGGCTACAGTCTTACCGAAGGCTACAACCACTATATTTCCCAGATCAATACGGCCATCTCTCCCAGTGTACCTGTTTTCGGCGGTGCACCGGCCAATGCCGTGAGTAATATCAGCAACGGTGCTTTCGGTTATTTTGCGGTGTATTCAACAGGAAAAGCCTCCTGCACGATAGGGAAGAAAACACCGCTTCCGTCATTCATCGGACAACCTCGTTAAAACCAATAGCCGATATTTAAGAAAATGTTGAATTTATGAACGTTGGAGGTTTGGAAACTAAGTCCGACCGGACCGATGGGGGTGTTGTAGGAAATCCCCACGTTTCCACCGTAAATCAATCGGTTGAAGTTTGCCAGAAAATCGATCATGTCGTAGCCGGCTTTCCCCACACCGCCGCGTACACTCAGATAGAGGTTCTTGATAATCATTATCTGTGCGGTTAAACGCAGGTTTACCAACTGGTAGCCGCTCGACTGCCCGAACAAGGTACCGGGGAGCATGGTGGCGTATAGTCCGCCTATGTCTGCGCAACCGCCTTGAAAGAATTGGTATTGGATAGGAATGGTGGCATTTCTTTTGGCCAAGGTGGCCCCGATGGTGAAACCAGGGTAGAAGCAAAGCCGTTTCCCTGCGGCGATGGCGAAATCTCCTTTCCAGTAAATTTCCAGAAAGTAGGCGGCAGGATTCCGCACTTCCTCTTTCTTGGGCTGCATCAATTGAATGGGAAACAAGGCGTCTATCGTCATCGAGAATCCTTGTGTAGGGTAGAAGCGCTTGTTGTAATTGTCGTGGCGGTAATACAGGTAAGGGTATAGATAACTGTTGTTGTAAACGTCGTAGCGGTAAAAGTCGCTCTCAATCCATACCTTGTTGTCCGCGTATTCATAGGCGACACCGGCTCCGAGGATGTTCCGTTTCCAATTGGATTGTCCGGAAAGTTTCACCTGATAGCGGTTGGAGCGGATATCGGAGGTACGGGTGGTCATATCCGTTTCGCTCCGGTACAGATAGGTCCGGATGTTATAGAAATTAAGTCCCAGATTTAAGGAGGGAACCCATACCGAATGTTTCCTTTTTTCCGTTTTGCCACTGCGCCAGTTGGGCATAAAGCGATAATTGAGGTTCACAATCGGCATCTTGGACATTTCCACATCCAAGGTGAGTACGGAATTCTTAAGGCCGAAGTTCTGAATTTCCACGCCGGCCAGCAAGGCTGCCATACGGGTGTTGTCGTAGCGAAGCCCCACCTTGAAGGAGTTGGAGGGTGATTCTTCCACATTCACCAATAAAACCACCGCATCATCGTGGCGTGTGGTGTCTGTTCGCAGTTCATAGGCTACCGACTTGAACACCCCCAGTCCGTAAAGGCGGTTGATTCCGTCGGTAATGGCGTTCAGTTTACACCATTTATCGGTTTCTATCTGTAGGAATTGGTTGATGTAGCTTTTGTTGTATTTCTTGAGACCGTTATACTCTATTTGGGAAACCAGCAGGTCTGTCGGCGGAAGATAAGGGCGTTTCTCTTTCTGCGGTTCGGATAGATAAGACTTGAGGTTCTCCGCCAAGGCCTGTAGTTGTGCGTAAATTTTGGGATCCCGGGCCGCGCGTTCTCCTCTTGCCAGCAAGGAGTCGGTTTTAGCAAAACTGGTGGTGGAAAAACCTCTCATGTCCGGTTTAATGAAAATCGAACAATCTTCCCTGTTTTTCATGACCTGGTTCTTGGAACCCATAAAAATGACTTCTTCCAATACATCCATCATGTTGGATATATGTTCCACACCGGCAAACGAGAATCCTACATCCACCCCGATAATGATGTCTATGCCCTTTTCCCTCATTTTATCTACAGGAAAGTTATTGAGCACGCCACCGTCAACCAGCATCATCGTATCGATCTTCACGGGAGAAAAAACGCCCGGCACCGCCATTGAGGCCCGCATGGATTGTGCCAGATTACCGTTTTCAATATAGGTGGCCTGTCCGTTGGCGATGTTGGCGGCCACGCAGAAAAAGGGAATGTTGAATTCCTTGAAATTCTTGAAGCGGTAGGAGCGGGATGTGAGGGTATAGAAGAGATTATAGATATGCTGTCCTTTCAAGAAACCGATAGGCGCCAGCGAAGAGTTTTCCTTTAATCCGAAAGGAAGATGCAGCACATAGGAATCCTTGTTCAGATAAAAAACGTCTGTCCAGTCAGGACTGTCGTTGAGTAATTTGCTCCAGTCGGCTGCCCGCAGGATGGAATCCAGTTCGTGTGCCGTATAGCCGTAGGCATAAAGCCCTCCGATAATGGAACCCATGCTGGTACCCCCGATATAGTCGATGGGAATATGGAGTTCTTCCAATACTTTCAGTACACCTACGTGCGCGATACCTTTGGCTCCACCACCGCTGAGCACAAGGCCGATGCGCGGGCGCAAACCCTTGTATCGGTAGTTATCCATGTCGAGCCGCCGCACCGAATCCACTTGCCAGATGGTAAAAAGCGCGTTCTCCGCCGAATCCGCCGGCTGTGCATGCGCGAAGCCGCCCTGTAAAGAAAAGGCGAGCGACACAAGCAGAAACAGAAAGCGTGTTTTCTTCATCGGATAAGCCCTTATTGAAAAAAAAGAGGTTGCCCCCAACGGGCAGAATCCGTTCTGGCACAACCTCTTCCGATAGATTTAAATTCCTTGGTCAGATAGGTGATAAACTACGCTCTGAGGAATTTGAAATCTTTTCCCAAGTAGTAAGCCGAATCGCCCAGACTTTCTTCGATGCGGAGCAACTGGTTGTATTTGGCGATACGTTCGCTGCGGCAGGCCGAACCGGTCTTGATA
>CAZPBB010000032.1:0-15600 GCA_964584745.1 uncultured Bacteroidaceae bacterium | reverse complement strand
TGGTGCTTTCGTGGAAAGAGCGTTTCCGTATCATGCGCCTCCATTTCGGCCTGCTCCCCACGCTCTGGTCCCACACCCTGATTGTGCTGCGTCTCTTCCTGCCCGTCAAACGGGATTATGCGGCGTAGGCGTGTTATACGGGCATAAAAAAAACCGATGCGGAAGCATCGGTTTTTTTATCGGTTCACCTTATGGGTTACTTGTTCTGACCGGTGATTTCTTCGGCTTTTTCCTTAATCGATTCATCCACCAGGAAACGGCCGCAGTATTCGCAGGCGATGATTTTCTTGTGCATGCGGATGTCGATCTGGCGTTGGGGAGGAATCTTGCTGAAGCAACCGCCGCAGGCATCCCTGTCTAAGCAAACTACTGCCAGACCGTTGTGGGCATTGTTGCGGATACGTTCATAGAGACGTAGCCAGCGGGGTTCGATGCGCGACTGGTATTCTTCGGATTTCTTCATCAAGGCCTTTTCGTCCTTTTCGGTTTCAGCCACGATTTCATCCAGCTCGCCTTTCTTTACCTTCAGATCTTTTTCCCGTTCAGCACAGGCGGTTTCGATGCGCTCCAACTCGGCTTTTTTCTTTTCCAACTGCGCGGTGGCTTCGCGGATGCGCTTTTCATGCAATTGGTTTTCGAGCGTTTGGTATTCTATTTCCTTATTCAAGGCATCATATTCGCGGCTGTTCTTTACATCGCGCAATTGCTTTTCGTATTTCTTGATCTGTGCCTTGATTTCAGTGATGGCGGACTTACGGTCGGCGATGTTGCGGTTGATTTCTTCCATATCGCCGTTTATTTTTTCAATCCGGGTTTTGTAACCGGCAATGTCGTCTTCCAGATCCTGTACTTCCAAGGGGAGTTCGCCCCGGAGGATACGGATGTTGTCGATGGCGGAATCTACGCTTTGCAAGGCATAGAGAGAAACCAGTTTCTGTTCAACGGCCGCATCCCGTTCTTCGGGCGCGACAACTGTTTTCGCGGCTTTGGCCGTTGTGGTTTTGGTTGCTGTTTTCTTTTCTGCCTTTTCTGCTTTGGCTCCGGCTTTCTCTTTCATGGTATCCATTCGATTTAGTAAAACGAAACGGGATTTACAGACCGTTCCGAAATATGGGCGGCAAAGTTAGGAAATTTTTCGGTAATATACTCATATATGAGTTCTTTCACAAACTGCTCGCTTTCAAAATGCCCTATGTCCACTAACCATGTGTCGGGTTCGATGTCTGTAAAGTCGTGATATCTGAGGTCTCCGGTAATATACACATCGGCTTTCTGCGCCCGCGCCGCTTCGATAAAGGAACCCCCGCTTCCGCCACAGAGGGCCAGGGTGCGGATCTGCCGGCCGGTAAAACCCGAATGGCGGATATATCGTACGCCGGTAAGTTCTTTCAAGGTGTCCAGAAGGGCTTTTTCCGAGAGGGGAACGGACAGACTACCGATAACGCCGGCGCCCACTTGCCTTTCTTCGTCTGTGCCTGTGGGTACCAGAGCGCAGGTTCGGGTCAGCGCCAATTTTTTGGACAGGTATGAATTGACACCGCTGGGGGTGTTGTCGAGGTTGGTGTGCATAGCGTACCAGGCAAGGTCATGTTGCAGGGAACGGCTCAACATATACCCGATGCGGGAATCAGGATCTATCTTTTTAAGGCCTTTGAAGATAGCCGGATGGTGGGAGATGATGAGCTGGGCGTTTTTTTCCACGGCCTCATCCACCACTTGGGGTGTGATGTCAAAACAGATCAGGGCGCGGGATATTTCCGGGTCGCGACGTCCTAAAATCAGTCCGGCGTTGTCGTAACTTTCCTGTCGGGCTACGGGTGCCCATTCTTCGAGCGCTTGCAACAGGTCTTTCAGTCTCAAGGTTTCGTTTTTTTGCATGAAGAAATTCCTAAATTTGCAGTTCCGTCTGCCGTTTTTCTTAAACAAAACAGTGCACGGAACAAGGATTTCCGCAAATTAACGAAGAAAAGGGATGAATACCAAGATGAAATATACGGAGAGCGACAAGATGGGCGCTTTGGTGTGTCAGAATTATTACATGCTGTTTGTTTTGAGCCGTTTTGGTATTCCGATGGGATTCGGGGAAAGTTCTATCGGTGAGGTCTGCCGCCGTAACGGCATCGATACACATACATTTTTGGCCGTGGTCAACATGACTTTGGGCGGAAAAACCGATGGGGAAGAGTTCGAGAAAAATCTGATTCCCGAAGAAATCGTGCGTTACCTGCATAATTCGCACGAGTATTTTCTCAATTACCGTCTGCCCTCCATCAGGATGCGGCTCATGGATGCCATCAGCGACAAGGACCAAAAAGACGTAGCTGTGGCGGTGATGCGTTTTTTCGATGATTATGTTTTGGAAGTGAAAAAGCACATGCAGTATGAGGAACAGACCGTATTCCCCTATATCCGCGCCTTGGTACAGGGGAAAGCGGGCAAAGACTACCACATTTCCATTTTCCGCAAGCAACATAGCCAGATTGAAAGCCAACTTACCGAGTTGCGCGATATTCTGCTTAAATACTATACCGGCAAGACGGGGCATGATTTCAACGCCGTGCTCTTCGATATCTTCACTTGTGCCGAGGACCTGCGTCAACACAACACACTCGAAGACGGATTGCTGGTTCCCCTCATTGAAAGGCTCGAAAAGTAAACGGTGATGAAGAGGATGATCAAGTTTGCCATTGCCGAGACTTCAGATCTGGTTTTTGAAGGTCTGGCGGCCGTTATAGGGAAAATAAATTCCGAGTATAGGATTTCGAGAGTGGAGGACGTGCATCGGCTTGCCGCTCAGGTGGCGGCTGAAAGGCCCGATGTATTGATCGTGGACATGGCGTTTATCGGTATGGAAAGTCCGGATAAGTTTCGTGCGGCGCTTAACCGTTCTGAAATGGTACTGGTGGGATTGGTGACAGCGTTGCGCGACATGCGGCATGTGCAAGGTTTTGACGAATACATTTCCCTGTTTGACGAATATAAACGGATAGAAGAAAAAATATTGCGTCTTACCTCACGTGAGACTGAAACGGGCGAATTGGAAAAATCGCTCAGCCAGCGGGAAAAGGAAATTGTTTCGTATGTGGTCAAAGGGTTCACCAATACGCAGATTGCCGAAAAACTCTGTCTTTCAAAGCATACTGTGATAACACATCGGCGCAATATCGCCAACAAGATACAGGTGCATAGTTCTGCAGGGCTGACCATCTACGCCATCATGAACAAGTTGGTGAAACTTGAGGAAGTTAAAAACGGAGAAGGTTTACGGCCATGAATGGAACAGTCAGAGGCGTGATCTTCGATTTGGACGGAACGCTCATCGATTCGAAGGAAGATTTGGCGGATGCCACCAACCGTGTGTTGCATGGGGAAGGTTTTCCCGAATGGCCGTTGGAAAGTTACGGTTTGTTCTTGGGACGTGGAATCCGCAATCTGGTATGGAACGCGTTGCCCGAATCGCAGCGGAACGAGGAAACGATAAGGCGGTGTTGCGAGAAAATCATGGTCGATTACGGTGAACGGTATGCGGTAAAGACCCGGCTTTATGACGGCATCGGTCTATTGCTTTCCGATTTGAAACGGCAAGGTGTAAAAATGGGCGTGCTTTCCAACAAGCCTGATTCCATTACGCGCAAGATTATGGAACGGCTTTTTTCCGAATGGCCTTTCGATTGCGTGTTGGGCGCGGGAACCGAATTTCCCATGAAGCCCGAACCGGATGCGGTTTTTCATATCTGCCGCCGATTCGGACTGTTGCCTGAAGAAGTGATCCTTATAGGGGATTCGGATGTGGATATGCAGACGGCCGCCAATGCGGGCATACGTGCGGTAGGGGTAAGTTGGGGTTTCAGAAGCAGGGAGGAACTTCGCTGTTCCGGCGCTTGGAGGATAGTGAGCCATGCGGCAGAAATAAACGGAATCATAAAAGACCGGCAATGATGAATCAATCTTTGAAACTGAAAGAACTTACGGCCTTTATTGCCGATTACGCCTCGGTATTGTTGGGTTCGGGCGTGCATTGCACGCGGGTAGTGCGTAATTCACGGCGCATTTGCGAGGCCTACGATATGGAAGTTACGATGATGATCATGGCCTCTAACTTCATCCTTACATTGGTAGATAGACAAACCGATGAAATATGTACAGAGGTGGTACCCATCCGCCAGTTGCCGGTAAGTTTCGAACTGAATTCGGAACTGAGCGCATTGAGTTGGAAAGCGCACGACTGCCCTGAAAGTGTGGAAGAATTGCGTAAAGAATACGAGGCCATCCGTAGCAGACCACGCATGAATTCGTGGGTGGTTACGCTCTTGGTGTCGGTGGCGAATGCTTGTTTCTGCCGTTTGTTTGATGGAGACTGGCTGGCGATGGCGGTGGTTTTCTTCAGCACCTTCGTGGGATTCCGTTTGTTGAGATGGCTCAAGAAAAAAGGCGTTGAACACTTTTTTGCCGTTATCCTTGTATCATTCTTATCTTCTTTTATCGCCTCTTGTCCATTGTTTCTCTCACAGGTTGATGCTACGGTGGCGGTGGCTACCAGCGCGCTTTTCATGGTGCCGGGCGTTCCTATGATTACCGGCGTGATAGATATTATCGAAAACCACACCCTCATAGGTTTCGCCCGTTTGGTACGCGCGTTACTGATTGTACTTTGTCTGGCGGTTGGTCTTTCGATATCGATGGTTATATTTCAAGGAAACCTGTTATGATAGAAGAAACCCTTATACGCGCTATCTGCGCGGCTTTCGCCGCTTTGGGATTCGGTGCCGTTTCCAATCCCTCCCGGAAATCATTGCCCAGCATCATGCTGTTGGCGGCAACGGGTTATGCAGTGCGTTATATCCTTATGCAGGCGGTAGGTTGGGATATCGCCACTTCTACCTTGGCGGCGGCTTTGCTGATGGGTTTCGGAAGCCTTTGGCTGGGTGGCGTGGTGCATTGTCCCATGACTACTCTCTATATTCCCGCACTTCTGCCGATGGTGCCGGGTATGTATGCCTACAAGGCGGTCTTTTCGATTATTCTTTTCATGCAGAACCTGAGCGATCAGGCGGAGGCTTTTCTCTATCTGAACAAATTTTTCCTGAATGTTACCATTACCGTAACGGTGATTCTGTGTATGACGGTAGGCGCTTCGCTGCCCATGTTTTTCTTTTCGCGCCGTGCCAAGTCGCTTACCCGTTATCGCAACAGGAAACAGCGTACGAAAGGACTGAACGCTTGAGGAGTGTTTTTTTAAGACGAGAAGAAAAGTTGATAAAAAGGGGACCGTTAAAAAAATGAGAAATGGAAGAATTGGAAAATAAAGGCGGCGAACACCGCACCGAACTTGAGCAATTGGGTGAATTTGGCTTGATAGAAAGGCTTACGGGGGATTTGCCGGTTCATCATCCCGAAAGCACGCTCAAGGCCGTGGGCGATGATGCGGCCGTGATTCGCGTTCCTGAGGGCCATGTGCAGTTGGTATCGAAAGACCTTTTGTTGGAAGGCGTACATTTCGATATGACCTACTGTCCGCTCAAACATCTGGGCTACAAGGCCATTGCAGTGAATCTTTCGGATATTGCCGCTATGAACGCCAAGCCTCTGCAGGTGTTGGTGGGAATCGCTGTTTCAAACCGTTATTCGTTGGAGGCTTTGGAAGAACTTTATGCCGGTATGCGGCTCTGTTGCGAGCGTTACGGCGTGGATTTGGTGGGCGGCGACACTACTTCAAGCGCTTCGGGGCTTTGTATTTCAGTAACGGTGTTAGGGTCGGCCAAACCTGAGAAAGTGGCCTATAGGAGCGGTGCGAAAGAAAACGATTTGCTTTGCGTTTCGGGCGATTTGGGTGGCGCTTATGCGGGATTGTTGTTGTTGGAAAGGGAAAAGCGGGAGTTTCTGGTCAATCCCAAGATGCAGCCTGACTTCAAGGATTTTTCGTATGTGCTGGAACGTCAGTTGAAACCGGAACCTCGTCTGGATATAGTGGATTTATTGGATGAGATAGGAGTGGTACCTACCTCGATGATTGATATTTCAGATGGTCTGGCATCGGAAATCCTGCATCTGAGCAAGGAATCGGGTTGCGGTTGCATGTTGCACGAAAGTAAGATTCCCGTGGATTTGGAAACTTGCAAGGCGTTGGAGATGTTCAAGATTTTGCCGGAAGTGGCGGCTTTGAGCGGCGGGGAAGATTATGAGCTGCTGTTTACCGTAAAGCAGTCGGATTACGACAAGATAAAGGATCGTCGCGAGATAAAGGTAATCGGCTATATGACCGAGGCGGTGCAAGGCAATTTTCTTGTGCCCGAAAACGGTACGATGATTCCGCTTACCGCGCAGGGATGGCAGGCTTTTGTAAAAAGGTAACATAGGTTTTTGATGAGAATCGATAAGTTTCTTTGGGCAGTGCGCCTGTTCAAGACCCGGTCGGAAGCGGCGGAAGCCTGTCGCCTGGGGCGGGTGCGGATAGGTGATGATATTGTGAAGGCGGCCAAGGAGATAAAGGAGAATGATGTTTTTCATTTGAACCGGCATGGAGTAACGCTTTCGTATCGGGTCAAGGAACTTCTTAAAAACCGGGTGGGTGCGGTCAAGGTGTCTGATTATATCATCGATGTAACATCTCCTGAAGAAAAGGCCAAAATGGCTATGCAACAGGCTCCTTCCTTTGAAAGGCGCGACCCCCGCACAGGTCGTCCCACCAAACGCGAACGTCGTGAGATAGATGATTTCAAGGGTTCGGGTTGGGAATGAGTTGAGAGGTTTGGGTATGAAGGATTTCGCAGCCATTGATTTTGAAACAGCCAACAATGAGCATTCCAGTGTGTGTAGCGTGGGGCTTGTGATGGTGCGTGGAGGAAAGATTGTGGATAAATTCTACAGCCTTATCCAACCGGTTCCAAACTATTATAATTTCTGGAATACGAAGATACATGGGTTGAGTCGCCAAGATACCGACGGACAGCCGGACTTTCCGAAAGTATGGGCGAAAGTGGCGCACCGCATCGAAGGATTGCCGTTGGTTGCCCACAACCGTCCTTTTGACGAAAGTTGCCTGAAAGCCGTCTTTGCCGAATACGGCATGGAATATCCCGGTTATGAATTTCACTGTACCCTCGCTGCCTCGCGCCGTTGTCTGAATCTACCTCGCTACGGACTTGATGTGGTGGCCGCTGCCTGCGGTTATGAATTATCCGATCATCATCACGCTTTGGCCGATGCCGAAGCCTGCGCGGCGATTGCATTGCAGATATTGTAGAGGTCTGATACCTGTTATAAATCTTACTTGGATTTATCACGGAAGAATATTTTCATCGGGACACCTGAAAAGTTCCACATCCGTCGCAGTTGGTTCTCCACAAAACGCTTGTAGGGTTCCTTTACGTATTGCGGCAGGTTACAGAAGAACACGAAAATCGGATAGTTGCCGGGAAGTTGGGTGATATACTTTATCTTGACAGACTTTCCTTTGTAAACCGGTGGAGGTGTCTGTTTAAGCAGAGGCAACAGCATATCATTGAGTTCGGAAGTGGGAATGTGCCGGCAACGGTTGTCATATACTTCCTTCGCTTTTTCCAATGCCTGATAGATGCGCTGTTTGTTAATCGCCGAGGTAAATACGACCGGAACATCGTTGTCGGGTGCGAGCCGTTCCCGTATATAAGTTTCGTATTTCTTGAGGGTGTTGTTTTCCTTTTCCAATAAATCCCATTTGTTCACCACGACTACCACGCCTTTGTTGTTGCGGCGACACAGCCCGTAAAGATTCAAATCCTGAGTTTCCATACCTGCCGTGGCATCGAGCATAAGCACGCAGACATCGCTGTTTTCGATGGCGCGGATGGAACGCATCACAGAGTAGAACTCTATATTCTCGGTTACTTTCTGCTTACGGCGGATACCGGCGGTATCCACTAAATAAAAATCGAAGTCGAATCGGTTGTAGCGTGTATAAACCGTGTCGCGCGTGGTGCCGGCTATCGGGGTAACGATGTTGCGTTCCTCGCCGATAAAGGCATTGATGATGGAAGATTTGCCCACATTGGGTCTGCCGATAACCGTAACACGGGGTAGATCATCGGGCACGATTTCCTTTTGGTTGTCCATATCGCGCACCACTTCGTCAAGCAGTTCGCCTGTACCGCTGCCGTTGGCCGAAGAAAGCGTAAAGAGTTTATCAAAACCGAGCGCATAGAATTCAGAGGCCAAAGGAACTTTGTCAGCGGTATCGATTTTGTTGACCACCAGTAACACAGGCTTGTCTGTACGTCGCAATAGCTGAGCCACGTCTTCGTCCATAGGGGTGACACCTTCTTTTCCATCCACTAGAAAAAGAATCACATCCGCTTCATCGATGGCCAGCGAGACCTGTTTACGGATTTCGCTGTTAAAGGCATCTTCATTGTCGAGCAGATAGCCGCCGGTATCGATTACCGAGAATTCTTTTCCGTTCCAATCGCCGGTACCGTAATTACGGTCTCGGGTAACACCGCTGGTTTCGTCCACGATGGCATCGCGCGATTCGGTAAGACGGTTGAAAAGCGTGGATTTGCCCACATTGGGGCGCCCCACGATGGCTATGATATTTCGCATGGCAAGGGTTTTACGAAAAAAGGCCTGCCCAAACTTCTTGTGCAAGCCTTTATTTTAGTAGCGGGGGCAGGATTCGAACCTACGACCTCCGGGTTATGAGCCCGACGAGCTGCCTCTGCTCTACCCCGCAATGTGGGTGCAAAGGTACAACTTTTTTATTTAACGGCAAAATGAAACGGTTAGTTTTCACCCGACCTTTTTCACGTCCCGGTACGGTTCTCTGTTTCTTGTCAGCAGGAAGTGAATTTCGTTCCGCAATTCGATTGCAGAACGAATTTATGTACATTTGTCTCCTTGAACTCCGATACCATAAACATGAAATCCGATAAGTCCACCTATCCTTTACTCAAGTTGCATTGCGCAGGATGTGCGCAACGTGCCGAAAACATCGCTTCCGCACAAAAAGGCGTGATAAAGGCTTCGGCCAATTTTGCCGCCGGTCTTTTGCATGTGGAACATAATGATGATTTTGATGCTGATGCCTTACAGAAAGCCATACGCGAAGCGGGTTACGACCTGATTGTCGATAGTCAGGATCCCTTTACCGAACAGGAAAAGGAAAATCGCCGCCTGTATGCCGTCTTGAAAAAAAAGGTAGTGGCCGTATGGGTGATGGCTTTACCGCTGATGGTGTTGGGCATGGCGCATGGCTGGCATTTTCCGGGCAAGGATGTGATCATGATGTGGCTGGCGTTTTTTATCCTCTACATAGGTGGCCGTGATTTTATCCGCAACGCTTTCCGTCTGGCCCGACAGTGGAGCGCCAATATGGATACCTTGGTGGCGGTGAGTACCTTGGTTTCGTTTGTTTTCAGTGTATTCACCCTTTGCTTTCCGGAATTCTGGCGTGCGAAAGGCTTGGGTGTGCATGTGTATTTCGAAGCTTCGGGTATGATTATCGCCTTTGTGCTGTTGGGTAAATTGATGGAGGGAAGAGCCGGCAACGGTACTTCGGCGGCTTTGCGTGAATTGGTGCACCTGCAGCCAGATACAGCGTTCTTGATATCGGAAGAAGGCGAGAAGGAAGTTCCTGTTCAGCAACTTCGGCAAGGCGACAGGGTAAGCGTGCATCCCGGTTCGCAACTGCCTGTTGATGGCGTGGTGTTGAGTGGGGAATCGTATGTGGATGAAAGCATGATAACGGGAGAACCGGTTCCAGTGCTCAAGCGGAAAGAGAGTCGTGTGGTGGCTGGTACCATCAACCAGAAAGGTATTCTTGAAGTGGAGATTACAGGTACTGGACAGAATACGGTTTTAGCCGGCATCGTACGTATGGTAAGAGAAGCGCAGGGCAGTAAGGCGCCCGCTCAACGGATCGCCGACAGAGTGGCGGCGGTGTTTGTGCCGGTTATCCTGCTTTTATCGGTGCTTACGTTTGTGCTTTGGATGGCGATTGGTGGTACGGCCTATTTCAATCAGGCGTTGCTTTGCGCCCTTTCGGTGTTGGTGATAGCCTGTCCGTGTGCCCTTGGTCTTGCCACGCCCACGGCCTTGATGGTGGGTATGGGCCGGGCGGCGCGGAACCATATCCTGATTAAGGATGCGGCGGCTTTGGAAAACCTCTCTCATGTAGATGCCGTGGTGCTGGATAAAACCGGTACGCTTACTTGCGGCAAGCCGGTGGTGAGTGATGTATTTGTACCTGAAAATGTCCGTTTGCAAGATTGGATAGATCTTTTCCGCACGGCAGAGGAAAAAAGCGAACATCCCTTGGCGCAGGCCGCCGTGCAATGGGCGGACACTTTGGAAGGAATTCCAGACAGGCTTTCATCAACGGAAGTTTTCCGACAGATGGCAGACTTTGAAACCTTGACCGGAAAAGGCCTGAGGTTTGTTTATCAAAACGAATCCTATTGGATTGGCGGCCTTTCGATGATGCAGGAGCAGGCGGTTATTTTTGCCGACAATGTACGGCACGTGTTCGCCCGGTGGCAGGAAAACGCATACAGTTTTATCGTTTTCGGCAAAAACAGTGAGTTGCTGTTGGCCTTGGGCATTTCGGATGAAGTGAAACCTTGTGCCGGAGAAGTGGTGAACCGTTTGCAGAAAATGGGTGTGGAAGTGCATATGCTTACCGGTGATCACGAAAAGGCCGCTTCGGCCTTGGCCGGTCGGCTCGGCATAAATCATTATCGGGCCGGCATGTTGCCTGGTCAAAAGGAGGACTATATCAAAGAACTTCAACAAAAAGGCCGTAAGGTAGCCATGGTGGGTGATGGGATCAACGACAGTCAGGCGTTGGCACGGGCGGATGTAAGCATGGCGTTGAGACGTGGCACGGATATCGCCGCCAATGTGGCTTCTGTGGTGCTTATCGGTAACGAAAAAACAGATATCGCCGCCATTCCGAAAGCCATTCTTCTTTCCCGAAAAACCTATGGTATCATCAAGGGTAATCTTTTCTGGGCTTTTATCTACAATGTGGTGGGCATTGTGTTTGCCGGCGGTTTATTGTATCCTTTTCTCGGTTGGACGCTCAATCCCATGATAGCCAGTGCGGCCATGGCGTTCAGTTCAGTGTCGGTGGTCAGCAACAGCCTACGGCTCAAATGGAGCCGGATAGACTGACCTTGCGCAGAATTAAACTTGTCGGGGTTCTGCCATGGTGAGCGTAAGGCCGTATAAACCAACGGAAAAAAGCTATTCGAGAATTTTTATCTGCCGTCGCAGAATCACCAGCGTAATCAGGATAGAAAAGAAATCCGCCACGGGCGTGGCCACCCATACGCCGTTCAATCCCCAAAGGCCGGAACAGATATAGAGGGCCGGAATCAAAAAAAGCACTTGTCGGGTAAGACTCAGAAAAATAGATAGGTGCACCTTGCCCAAAGACTGAAAAAAGTTGCTGGTTACGATTTGGAATCCCACGAAAGGGAAAAGCATGAAAACGAAGCGGAGTCCTTTTTTTGTGATGTCGATCAAATCCTTGTCGGTCGTGAATACCTTGGCCGCCGTTTCGGGGAAAATTTCCAGCAATAGAAATCCGAGAGCGGTGATGAGCGTTCCCACTTTTATGGAAAGATAAAGCGTTTGTTTGGAGCGCTCCAGTTTCTTGGCACCGTAGTTGTATCCCACGATGGGTTGCATACCTTGACAAAGTCCGATAACGAACATCACGAAGAGGATACCGTAACTGTTGATGATACCGTAGGCACCTACGGCAAGATCACCTCCATGTTTGAAAAGACGGCTGTTGAGGATAACGGCCACCACGCTTGCGGCAATATTAATCAAGAAGGGCGACATGCCGATGGAAAGGATGTTCCGTACAATGAAACGTTTGGGTCTCATCGTGGATCGGGTAAAACGGATATAGGCGTCGGGCTTGAGAAAATGATACATGGTGAAGATGGAGGTGACGAACATTGAAAGCACCGTCGCGATAGCAGCGCCCCGTATGCCCATCTTGAAACCGAAAATGAACAGCGGATCGAGAATCAGGTTCACGCCCACGCCGATAAGCATGATGATCATGGATCTTCCGGGTGCGCCTGAAGCGCGTATGATGTTGCAGAAACTATAGGCGAGATTACTGAAGATATAGCCTGGAATGATGATGACCAGATAATCCACGGCATAGGGAATCGTATTTTCGCTGCCGCCGAACGTGGTGAGCAACGGATGCAGTAATGATAGGCAGAGCACGGAAAGGAACGCCCAGATGACCAGTGTGAGGATCAGGGCATTGCCCAAGATACGTTCTGCCCAGTCGCGGTCGTGCATACCCAACACGATGGAAACGCGGGTGGAGGCGCCCACACCCACTAAAGTGCCGAAAGCCTGGAGGAAATTCATGATGGGCAGACTCAAGGCTAAACCCGAAATAGCCATGGCTCCTGCACCCTGTCCGATAAAAATCCGGTCGATGAGATTGTAGAGCGAGGTGGTCAAAGTGGTGATGACGGCTGGCAGCGCATATTTCCAAAGCAGTTTGGGAATAGGCTCTGTTTCTAATAGATGTGGGTCGGTTGAGGTAGCCATGAGTTGGATTTCATCCGACGTTTAACACGTCTCGGCATAGTCCAAGTAACCTTGGTTTCTGCAATCGGCTTAAGTTAAAGGTCGGTTTTGACGTGCCAAATATACCAAGATAATTTTGTTTGCTTCTGCGCTCGACTCTTCGTATCTTTAACTTTCGTTGAAGATACTCGGTCTCGGCAGAATCAAACTGTCGTTTGCTTCTGCGCTCGACTCTTCGTATCTTTGAAATGATGATACCTGCTTTTTTTGATCAGATAACTTGTTACGGTAGCCTTTCGGTGGTAGGCATGGCCAAGAATGTGGGGAAGACCGTTTGTTTGCGTGCGCTTCTCCATCATTACCGTGCGCCAGAGAAGGCCGCTTTGCTGTCGGTAACCTCTATCGGCACGGACGGGGAATCCACCGATATCGTTTCGCAGACCGCCAAACCCGAACTCGATTTTTATCCGGGCATGGTGGTGCAGACCGCCGAACAATATTTTTTCAAACGTCGTCTTTCAGCCGAAATATTGAACGTAAGCAGAGAAAACACCGCTTGCGGACGTTTGGTTACGGCGAAGGTCAAGACACCGGGAAAACTTATCGTATCGGGTTATGCCCATACACAGGGCCTGCGGGAATATATCCGTCAGGCACACGAGTTGGGTGTAAAGACAGCCATCATCGACGGGGCGCTTTCGCGCATGAGTTTGGCTTCTCCCTTTGTTTCGGAAGCCATGATCCTCTGTACAGGAGCGGCTTTGTCGAAAAATATGGACGAGTTGGTCCGGCAGACAGTTTTCCGTTACCGCCTTATGAACATGCCGCTTTTTGAAAGTGCGGACAGTGTGCGGAAGGTTTTGCTCGAAAGCCAGAAAACAGGGGTGCACGGCATGGATGCCGATGGGGAAATACGGGATTTGGAAATTCCCACGCTTCTGCAGATAGACCGGCATCGGGAAAAGATAGAGCCTTATTGCAGACCGGGTGCCTTTCTTTATATCGCTGGTCTTCTGAATGATCCTTTTCTTGAGTTCCTTTCCTCCAGGCGGCAGCGTCCGGACCTTATCGTAAGTGATTTCACCAAGTTTTTCTTTTCGGATGCCGCTTACCGCAGGTTCCTGCGCGCCGGTTCCCGGATATGGGTGTTGCAACAGCCCCGGATATTGGGCGTGTGCGTCAATCCTTTCTCTCCCGATGGCTACCGCTTCAACTCGGCTGAACTGCGTGAAAAAATGAGCGCCGCTCTTGATAGGGAGGTATATGATATTTTGGCATCGCCGGTTGAATGCTAAAGAGGATTTGATATACACAATAACTATTATCCTATCAGAACTCTTTCCATGCTTTTTGTTTTCTCTATTTGCCATCTAGAAAAGGAGGTGTTTTTCCGTGCTGCCTCGGCTATCGTTATTTGTGGAAAGGATTAATCCCGTCTTCAATGGATCTGTCTCTGAAAAAAGCCTTGCAGTAAAGGAAAAAGCGTTAACTTTGTAAGTTATGCGGATAGAAGAGGCAAAGCAGAGGATAAGCGGATTCGAATATATGCTGCACAGGCTCGACATACGGTCGGGGGTGGGTAGAGAATTGCTCTCCACGCAGCCTTGGTTCGCGCCGGGTCAGGAAGACGCACTGTTGGTGGAACTGCAACGGATAGATGGACTCAAAGCCTTTATCGGCGAGGGTAAGACTACGGCAGTGGAAAAACTGAAACTTAAGTTCTCCCAAGTGTTGGATATCCGCGGCACTTTCGGATTGCTCGAAAAAGAAGCCGTGGATGATGTGCAGCTTTTCGAAATAAAACGCTTTTCGCTTTTAGTGCGGGATGCGGAGGTCTATGTGAATGAATTGGTGCACGCCTGTGCTTTCCATCCCGCACCGGCCGGCTTTCCCGATCTTTCGGAGGTGGTTTCTATTCTGGATCCGCGCAAGGAAGGTCTGCCCACGTTCTATATCTACGATGAGTATGATGCCGGATTGGCGCGGAAACGCACGGAAATACTCCGTATGGAAGCCGGAAGGGAACAGGAGGATTCCGTATCGGAGGCTGTTTCCTGTTTGCAGGCCGAATGCGAAGAGTTGGAGCGGCAGATACGCGAAACATTGGCGAAAAGGCTTCGTCCGTATCTTCACGTCTTGAAAGAGGCCATGCAGCGTGTGGCCTATTGGGATTTGTTGATCGCCAAGTCCGTTTTGGCGCATGAAGTTGGGCTTGTGAAGCCCGTTTTGCGGAAGAATGCGTGGCATGACACCTCGTTGACATTACAATACAAAGGCTTGTTCAATCCAATGGTGAAGCAGGCTTTGGAAAATGATAACCACCGTTATCAGGCGGTGGATATCGCCTTGCGGAAAGGAACATGTCTGCTTACCGGTGCCAATATGAGCGGTAAGACCGTTCTGCTCAAAAGTCTTGCGCTCTCGCAGTGCCTTTTGCAGTTCGGCTTACAGGTTCCAGCGGAGGAAGCCGTGTTGTTCCTTTTCGACGGGATAGAACTTCTGGTGCAGGACGAACAGAACGAAACGCGCGGTCTGTCCTCCTTCGGGGCGGAAATGCAAAGGCTCAACGCGGTGTTTGAATCGCTCCGCCAAGGTACCCGCTTGTTGCTGTTTATCGATGAGTTGGCCAGGACCACCAATCCCGATGAAGGAAAAGCTATCGTGAGCGCGGTGTTGGAAAGTCTGGAAAACGCTTCCTGCGTCAGCATGGTGAGCACGCACTACGGTTCCATTCCCAATCCGGTACGAAGGCTCCGCATAAGGGGATTTCGTGAAGATTGGAATACCGTTACGGCGGAAAATGACGTGTCTGAGGTCAAGAAAACATTCGATATTTCGCGCATACAGGCCTTGATAGACTACGCAGT
The DNA here is from genome assembly GCA_964584745.1 of uncultured Bacteroidaceae bacterium. GTDB lineage: Bacteria > Bacteroidota > Bacteroidia > Bacteroidales > P3 > Pullibacteroides. Next base: position 196 of record CAZPBB010000032.1, on the reverse strand, counting down.
GGTGGAAGAAGACCGGCATGAGGCACCGCCCGCCGAAGCGCTCCGTATCGCTTCTTTGCTGGGTTTCGATGCGGAAGTGTTGGCACGTGCCAGACATTACTACGATTGCGGTCAAACGGAATAGGAAAGAAAAAACAGATAACATAAGATGAACCAAACAAAAAGCAAATTAGGCCTTGATTTTGACAAGGTGAAG
>CAZPBB010000031.1:0-15673 GCA_964584745.1 uncultured Bacteroidaceae bacterium | reverse complement strand
ACGACCGTTCGGAATCGCTGAAAATGGCGGTGGATTCATACAAAGATTTAATGCTCGGGAGTGAACCGGCAACGGCGGATTCGGCCTATGTGCTTTTGGAGGATTTCATCGTTCTTCATCTCCAAAACGCTGAATTCAACCTTATTCTGCTCCAAGCGGGGAACACCGACAGACAGCAAGCCGAACAACAAGTCGCTATCGACTACGAGAACCTGCTCTACAACAACTATTTTTTGGTGAACCGCGCCCACGGCTACATTACCGTTGAACCCGACCTGCCCCGCATTCAGAATGAATTGCAAGCCTATCTGAGCCCGCGCACCTATGCCTTTTTCGCTGCCGTGCAACAAGAAAACGAACGTGGCGAAAGCACCGACATTACAGAAATAGAACCTTTGGAACTGGCTAAAAGAGCCTGCTTTTGGGATGGATTCCTGACCGAAAGCGATGATTTTCTCTACCGGGAAGAAGCCATCCAACGTAGGGATGCCTATCTGGAGCAACTTGTTTTCGGTTCGGACAATTATCCACTTTTTATGCCCGACCGCAATCTTGATACAGCCTATCGAAAAGCCTATCTTTACATAATGGATCCCGAAAACGGGATGCCGCAGGGAAAAACCGTTGGCGTTATAAATGATTTCTGGAAATTGCTGGAGAAGAACGCCTGGCGCGAAAAGCCCGAAATATGGATGTTCTCTTACTAAAAAATTATAGCCATGCATCATTTCAAATTCTACAATCCGGTAAAGATTCTTTTCGGTGCCGGACAGATCGCCAATATCGCCGCCAATATTCCGCAAGGTTCCAAGGTAATGCTTACCTATGGCGGCGGAAGCATCAAGAAAAACGGCATTTACAAACAGATAACCAAAGCCCTCGCAGCTTTCGAATATGTGGAATTTTCGGGCATTGAAGCCAATCCGAAATTTGAAACGCTGATGAAAGCCGTGGAAATCGTGCGTAAAGAAAATGTGGATTTCCTCTTGGCTGTAGGTGGAGGCTCAGTAATTGACGGCACCAAGTTCATTGCGGCCGCCACTTATTTCGAGGGCGAAGACGCCTACACGATTTGCACTGAAAGAGCCCGTATCAACAAGGCGGTACCGTTGGCCTCGGTACTTACCTTACCCGCCACAGGGTCGGAAATGAACTGCGGGGGGGTAATCAGCCGTCTTTCCACACAAGAAAAATTCGCTTTTTCAAGTCCGCTTCTCTATCCACGTTTTTCGGTGCTGGATCCCACCGTTACCATTACCTTGCCTAAAAGCCAGCGCGGCAACGGCGTGGTGGATGCCTTTATCCACGTTACCGAACAATACCTTACCTATCCGGTGCAAGGCGATATACAAGATCGTTTTTCGGAAGCCATTCTGCATGTGCTGCTCGACAACGGAAAGCAATACGTGGAAGATGCCGAGAACATGGAAGCGGCGGCCAATATCATGTGGGCTTGTTCCATGGCCCTCAACGGACTCATTGCCGCCGGTGTACCCGAAGATTGGGCCACCCATCGGATAGGACATGAAATTACAGCATTGGCAGGCCTCGACCACGGCCAAACCTTGGCTATCGTATGGCCAGGTCTGCAGAAAGCGATGCGTAAAAGCAAACATGAAAAACAACTACAATTCGCTCGCCGTCTTTGGAATACCGACGATACGGACAAAGCCATTGCCGATACCGAAAAGTTTTTCCGCGAACTAGGCGTAGGAACCCGTTTCTCAGACTATCCTTCGGTTACCGATGTGCAGGGCCTGATAAACACGATTGCCACCCGCTTTAAGGAAAGAGGCACACTCTTGGGTGAAAATTCGGATTTGGATTACGCCAAAGTGCAGGAAATTCTGGAATCCCGAAAATAAACGTTGATGAAAGCGGTGTTGATCGGTGCCGGAAACTCGGCCTTTCATATCGCACCCGCCTTGCAGGCGGCGGGCTTGGAATGGATTCAGGTGTACAACCGAACCCATTCCAAGGCACACGAATTGGCTTGTCGTTTAAAAGACACGGTGGCGGTGGATCATTGGGCAGACATTACGCCTAATGCCGATATATATGTTTTTGCCGTTTGCGACGAGGCACTTCCTGAAGTGGTTTCCCGTCTGCATGTGCCTGGAAAAACCGCTGTACACCTAGCCGGCTCCATGCCACTTTCGGTCTTGCAAACCCATTGGACGCATTGCGGAGTAATGTACTTCTTTCAGACCTTCAGCCGTCTTACGCCATCGCCTGACTTCACACAGATCCCCATCTGTCTGGAAGCTTCCGATACCTCCGTTTCCTCCATTCTGGAAAACATAGCCCACAATATCTCGGAAAAAGTGTGCTTTTTATCGTTTGAACAACGGAAAGCCCTACATCTGAGTGGGGTTTTCGCCAACAATTATGTAAATCTGATGTATCGCGCCGCCTACGATCTGCTTAAAGAAAAAAAAGTGGATTTTTCGCTTCTCTTTCCACTTATCCGGCAAACAGCCCAAAAAGTGGAGCGGTATCCACCCCACCAAATCCAGACAGGACCGGCCATAAGAGGCGATGAAGCGGTGTTGCGACAACATATCGAATACCTTTCCCATTCACCCAAGGGACAGTCCTATCTTGAACTATACCGCCTGTTGGCTTCCACGATACAGGCAAAAAATGAAAATAAAAATCAATGAAATGGCAAATTACAAGGAAAAATTACCCAAGATAACCACTTTCATCTTCGACTTCGACGGGGTGATGAGCGATGGAAAGGTATGGATTATAAACGAAGAAAACCAAATCCGCAACGCCAATGTAAAAGACGGTTACGCCCTGCATCATGCCGTGAAGAAAGGTTATCGTATAGCCGTGATTTCAGGCGGTAACGGCATCTCGATTCAGGCACGGATGGCATTTTTGGGAGTAAAGGACGTATTTACGCAGGTGGCTTACAAAAAGACGAAATTTGAAGAATACTTACACCAAAACAACCTCAATCCCGAAGAAGTGCTTTATATGGGCGACGATATTCCCGATTACGAAGTAATGAAGATGGCCGGCGTTTCGGCTTGCCCAGCCGATGCGGCAATGGAAATACAGGAAATAGCCGATTATATCTCGCATAAAAACGGAGGCGAGGGCTGTGTACGGGATATTGTGGAACAGGTGATGCGGGTACGTGGACACTGGTTCGATGAAGGTTCGCTTCATTGGTAAGTTACGTTGCATCAGTACCTTAAAATATTTTACAAGAACTTATTTTATTGATTTCAATACATTTAAACAACAAAACAGCCCCTATTCCCCGATAATTTCAATCTCACGCGTTTATAAGGCATGATGAATAAAAAAACGAGTCGGATATATACGCTGTTTTTACGGTTTCTCTATTCTTTCGCCTTTACCAAAAGCGACAGACGAGCGATGGGCTGTTTGCTGATTTTGATTGCTCTCACTGTATTTTTACGAGCATATGGACTGGTCCGACCCGCAAAAGAATGGCGGGTAAAACAGGAGGAAACACTCGGTCTCTTGCCGAAAAAAACGCAAACAAAATCTTTCTCGGAAACACAATCGGACACCAGACAAGAAAAATGGTCTTCTTCGAGGCACGTTTTTTCGCCACGGCAGAACTCAAGTGAACTCGGTGTTGCCCGTTTGGCTGAATCAAAACGTTCCCGAACACCTTACACACCGCCGGCCTATATGGTAAAAAAGCCCTTTGTTCTTGACCTCAACACCGCCGATACACTCGACTTGCAGGAACTGCATGGCATTGGACCGGCTTATGCCCGACGGATCGTCAATTACCGCGAAAAACTGGGAGGTTTTGTACAAGTGGAACAATTACGCGAAGTGTGGGGAATAGACTCCGGACTGCTCGAAAAGATAAGGGTATCCGTGTATGTCAAAGAACCTGTCTTACGTAAGCTGGCACTTAACGAAGCCGATCTGCGCACCCTTAAACAACACCCCTATTTGGATTATTATCAAGCGAAAGAAATTTATCTGCATCGCCAAAAATACGGTGCTTTTTCCAATTTGGAAGACCTCCGGAAAGTAAATCTCATGGATTCAGGCACTTTTAAAAGGTTGCTTCCATATGTTCGCCTCGACAGTCCAAAACGGGATTCGGCTAATCCTCATACACAAACAGACGCATCAGAATCGAAGTAGGCACATAGCCCACACCTTTATAAACGGTTTGTTTTATCCAGTTGTCGTATTCGTCGTATTCGTATTCCACGAAGTAGCGTTCCGTCCTTCCATCGGAATAATTCATGGTAACGCCATCCACCAACCCTTTTTCATTGTAATGGTAACTTACGCGCGAAATCATTTTTTCATCTGCTCCGAAAACCGTTTCCGAATTTTTTCTTCCTTCGTCATCGTAGCTGTAACGGGTCTCGCTTTGCCGTCCGCCTTTGGCATCCTGTCTTATTTCGCTTTCCATCATACCCAAAATATCATAGAAATAAGCATACGAAAACATTTCATTGCCCCTGGCGTCAAAATGTTTCATCGTGGAAACGTTCCCCTTTTTGTCGTGGGTAAAAATTTCGGAAGAAATCAGTTTATCTGCATCCGAACCATAAACCTTCTTTTCTTTCAAACTTTTCTTGTCTTTGGCATTATCATATACAAACTGCATATAAGACAATATCAATTCCATATTTCCCTTGCGACGAACCAACGACATAAGACCGTGAACGTTGTATTCCACTTCATACTTTTCCACCAGATTGCCTTTCAAATCGTATTCCCAATAGGTACTCGGACGATGCCCCTTATTGAAGTTCACCACATAAACAGATTCTGTGGGCGCACCTATTTCCACCTGATAGCCTTTATCAATGGGCGTGAAATATTTAAGCACAAGCTTTTGGGGATACCGCTTACCGGTAATATCCATCAATTCACTGGTATATTGGGGCGGCAAGATAGCCTGTACGGAGGCAGACAACAAAAGACCGGCCAACAGAAAGAATACGGCGATACGTGTTTTCATGAAATTAGTTTATTAGCAGGTTGCAAAGTTACATAAAAAAGGCGGCTCGTCTGAGCCGCCTTTCAGAGAGTCTTGGCCTCCTATCGCAACGTGCACCCCAAGCCCACCTGCAATGCAGCGGATATCTTGTCCATCGTTTTTTCAATCTGCTTGTCGGTAAGTGTTTTACCTTCATCTTGCAAGATAAAGCTTACCGCATACGACTTTTTTCCCGCAGGCAAGTTCTTGCCCTCATACACATCGAAGAGAGAAACTTCACGAAGCAGATTCTTTTCATTTTTACGGGCTATTTCTTCAATTTGCGCAAACCTCACATCGCTGTCAACCAAAAGCGCCAAGTCTCGGCGTACTTCCGGGAACCGGTTCACTTCCTTATATTCGGGCGCTTTCTTAGGTATGGCCCTGAGTACGTTATCCCAATTGAAATCGGCATGGAACACCGGAACCTTTATGTCGAAAGAAGCACAAACGGAAGGTTTCACCTCGCCGAACTTCACCGCAGGCCTACCGGCCAGTTCCAATTGCAATCCGTAAGTAAAATAATCATCTTGCAGTTCTGTACAACGGCTTTTGGACATATTGATACGCAACAGACCGCAGATTTTTTCCACATAAGACTTGAGCGCGTAAAAATCAAAAGCCTTGGGCGTATGTTGCCACAACTCTTCGTGATCGGCACCGCAAAGCCACAATCCCAAATGGTTTTCTTCCCTGAACTTTTGGGTAACGGATGCAGAAACATCCGCACCGGAAACGGTGGCATAAGTTCTGCCGAATTCGTAAAAACGCAGATTGGTCTGTTTGTGATGCAGGTTATACACGATGCTCGAAAGACCTCCGAAAAGAAGCACCGGACGCAGGATACTCATTTCCTTGCTGAGCGGATTAAGCATCTTCACCACATTCTCAAGCTTGAATGTTTCGATATGGCTTTCCGAACAAAGCGAATTGTTCATGATTTCATCAAAACCGTTATGGCTCAAAAATTCCGAAACATGCGTTACCATACGTTCCGGTTCCGCACTCTTTTGGGAACGCATGCCATACGCGATACGGTTGCCCGATTCAATGCGGTTGTAGCCATAGATGCGCAAAAATTCCTCCACCACATCGGCCGGACGCGTAACATCGGGTTTGTTGAGCGGAACCCGCACCTTGAATTTTGTTTGGGCGGGTCGGACATCCGGCAACATTTCCACTTTCATTTCGAGCGATTCCAAAACCCGTTTCACGTCCTCCCCCGCTATCTCCGTCCCTACCAGACGGTTCAGATAATCCAGACAAAACTCCACTTCCGGTTCGGCTATCGGAGAAGGATATATGTCGATGATTTCCGAAGCGGTTTCTCCACCGGACACTTCAGTCAACAAAAGCGCCGCCCGTTTAAGCGCATAAAGGCATATGTCGGGATCCGCCCCTCTTTCGTAACGAAATGAAGCATCGGTGTTCAAACCATGTTCCCGCGCCGTTTTACGAATGCTGACGGGATTGAAATAAGCGCTCTCCAAGAACACATCGGTGGTGCTTTCCGAAACACCTGCATCCGCACCGCCAAAAACCCCCGCAATGCACATCGGTTCGCTTTCATTGCAAATCATAAGGTTCTGCGAACTGAGTTTGCGTTCCACACCGTCGAGTGTTACCATTTTTTCACCTTCCTGCGCCCGACGCACCACGATTTTGTTGCCCTTGATTCTGGCCATATCGAAAGCGTGCATGGGTTGCCCCATTTCCATAAGGATAAAATTGGTTACATCCACCACGTTGTTTATCGGACGCAACCCCACGCTTACCAATCGTTTCTGAAGCCATTCAGGCGAAGGCTGCACCTTTACGCCTTTTATGCAAATCCCGGCATAGCGCGGACAGTTTTCCCTGTCTTGCACATCTATGGCTATCTGCAAACCTTTACCGGCACGGAATCCGTTTACCGAAGGATATTTGATGGAAAGCGTATGATTGTTCCGCACGTTTTCGAGCGCCACCAAATCACGCACAACCCCTATATGCGAAGTGGCATCGGAACGGTTGGGCGTAAGCCCTATTTCAAACACCGTTTCACTCTGCAATCTAAAATATTCGGCGGCAGGCATTCCCACCGGTGTATCTTCAGGAAGCACCATGATGCCCTCATGACTTGATCCCAACCCTATTTCGTCTTCGGCACAAATCATGCCATAGGAATCCTTGCCTCTCAATTTCGATTTCTTGATGGTAAAACTTTCCTCTCCATCATAAAGCACCGTACCCACAGTAGCCACCACCACTTTCTGACCGGCCGCCACATTGGCCGCACCGCACACGATGGGAAGAGGCTCTCCCTGCCCCACATCCACGGTGGTAAGGTGAAGATGGTCCGAATCCGGATGCGGTTCGCAGGTAAGAACCTTGCCTGTTACAATACCTTTCAACCCTCCGCGAATGCTTTCCACTTCTTCCACCGCATCTATTTCCAAGCCACAATCGGTAAGCAAACGGGAAACCTCGTCCACACTCAAATCAAAATCGGCATACTGCCGCAACCAACTATAAGCAACTTTCATCTTTGTAGTTTTTTCTGTCATCCCCCACCCTCATCAGGCCATCAACAAAGGCCCATTTATCCGGGCCATACCACGGCGAAGGCCCAAAAGGCCGGTTGTGCACCAACAAAGTTAATCATTTTTCAACCCAACAAAAAAGCCGGGCGGAAACTCCACCCGGCTTTTCAGCCTCTATCTATAGAGGAAAGCGGTGATCAGCGCACCACCACTTTAAACAGACGGGATTCCTTACCCGAAACGAATTTAACCAGATACATGCCACGGGCGAAGTTCAGGTTAAAACTATAGGTTCCAGCTCCCGGAATCATGGTCTGCTTCAACTTTTGTCCGGTTGCGGTGTAAACCTCGGCCATACCGGCAACTTCGGTTCTCAGATAGAACATACCGTTGTTGGGGTTGGGATAGATACGGGTCTGCGCGATAGGCGAAAACGCTTCCACTCCGGTTGTTTTAATCTCAAAGGTAACCGTTTCCTTCTGCGATTCGCCGGTTTCATATACCGCCACAACTGCGGCAACATATTCACCGTCTTCCAAATCGGTAAAGGTGTAGGCTTTTTCCGTAAGATTATCGGCCTTCAGTTCTTCACCCAGATAAACCTTGTAAGCCTTGGGCGCAAAACCTTCGGGCATATCCCAGGTAAGAACCGCCATATTTTCTTCTACAGCCACATTCAGGTTAATCGGCGCCGCTTCGGCAATAATGGTTACCGTTTTTTCCACCAACTCGGAAACCCCGCTGGCATAAACGGCTTTCACACCTACTTTGTGTTCGCCGAACGAAAGGTTTTTGAATGTGTAGGTAAGTTCATCCGCCTTGGCATCCTTCACTTTGGTTCCATCCAGATACAATTCGTAAGCGGTAGGATTGGCGGGAACTTCAGTTTCGTACGACAAATCATCCACCAAAAGCCCGAAAGCGTCATTAGAAGTGCAATGAATACCGATATATTTGGCATCCGCAGGCATTGTGAACGTTCCTCTGGCCCAAGAAGTGCTGGTGAAAGAAGCAAAGGTGGCACCGGGAAGAACCTTGAATTCGGTAAAATCGGAAGTGGTTGTGGAATAAATCACTTCAAAACTTTCCGGATACGAAGACGATACCGCCCGAACAAAGAATGTAAAAAGACCGCCCCCCTTGGTAACAGGACGAACCATATAATCATCGTTGCCACTTGCCTGACCATTGGTCATCGCCAAGAAATATTTGTCTCCCGAGTAAGGAGTCCAACTCAAGGCCGGCTGGGTTTTGGAAGGATTCATTACAATCCAGCTTTGCTGTTTGTCGCCATTGGTCCATGCACAGTTCTGCACCCCATATTTCAGCGAACCGGGACTGAGAATCCAAGGATCTACATCGGAAATAGCAAAATCGGCATAGGATTCCACATCGTCGAACCAGTTATGCAGGTTCACGCCATAGTTCATCTCCACATCCATGCCTTCTACAGCAGCAGCGAGTTCGGGATCCACGATATTTTCCCTCAATTCCACCCTGACAACCGTATCACAGGTAAGATCCAGCGTACCCATCACGGTTTGATGATAAGGCAAAGTGATTTCGTAATTATAGACACCGCGCCATACCTTGCTGGGGATAACGGCCGTGTCTTTGTCATTCACCACGGCATCGTAACTGTGGGTACCGACGGTATCCTCTATATAAACATAGGCATTCTTGGCGGAACCGGCGTTGGAGGTAACCAAGAACTTGACATCCATCTTCATTTCTTTGAGAATCGTACCGGTGGTTACAGGTTCCGAAACATTGCCGTCATACCAATCCGAGGTTACAGCATAAACGTAACGACCGAATCCCAGATTGGACCAAGCCGGGTCGGTATAGGTAAGGGCATTGACCGGGTTTTCGGTAAGAAGTTCGAAGTCTTCGAACTTGTCTTCGGCCAAACCGCGATAAACCCTATAGCCGTTAACCGCATCCACAGCCGTATTGACATTTTGCGCTTTGAGCGAAACCAACACGCTTGCCGCCGAAACACTGGTGAAAACATCCGAAATCCTCAACCATTTTTCTTGGTAATATATCAAGTTGCTCTTTCCGGCAGCCGCGGTGGTAGAAGTGGCGGCACAGGCATAACCTTGGATTTCACTTTCAGCCACTTCCACAATCAACCACAATTGACGCGTAAAGTCGAGCTGGACATCGGCATCTATTTTTTCGAAATGCCATTGGCCCGCAATCAAATCGGCTGAATTGACTTTCTTGCGGAAAATCTCGTGGGTGGTGTCGTATGCCAGCACCAAAGTATAGTCAGCCGTTTCAGAACCGGGAACAAAGCCCATCTGCAGAGCCTTGGGCGCTTCCACGTTGTATTTTTCCAAATCAGCGGGCAAGAAACGTTGCGCGTATTTAAACGCCGTCTTCGCATCTATGGTAAGACGACGGTACATCGCCCCATTCTTGGTCCAACTGATTTCATCGGCAACAGCTGGTTTTGTCCAGCTTACTTCGCCGTTTGCGGTTGCGCTAACCGAAGAAACCGGAACGGGAATGTAATCCATGACCACATCGACCAAAGTGGTGTCTTTTTCTTCCAGCCCCAACTGCATCCTGTAGGTTTTCATACCTGCTTTTTCAAAAACAAGTTCATATTCGGAAGAACCATAGATGCTGAGTTCAAAGTGTCCGTTTTCATCTGTCGTGGCTTGCGCGGCAAAAACACCGTCATCGGCCTTGACCGCCACATCGGTAAGTTCCTTACCGCCCTTGTCCACAACCTTTCCTTCCGCTTTACGGATGGCAGCCCTTTCGATAAAGATTTCCATTGTAACGGGAGAGGCCGTTGTTTGAGCGATGTCCAAAGCCTGCGGCTGACTGGCGATATAAGCGGCTTTACGGGCCACCACAAAGAATTCTCCATCGGGCATACAGTCGAATGCCGCCACACCGTTTTCATCGGTCAGCACGGTAACGTCCAGATTCTTACCCTCGATGGTGTCCGGTTTGAAAATGCGGACACTTACACCGGCCACCGGTACAGACACGGTGGGATCGTCCGGATTCCGCCATTTCACCGTGATTTCGGCGGTCTTGAGGTTCGTGTTCGCCATAGCCAGCATCGAAATCGGGGCATTGTCAACATATCCGGTATAGTCGTTGAAGTTTACCGTATCCATACTGATATTGGTACGGGGAGACGACAGATATTTGAGCGTACCGGTTTCCGTTGTCAATCCGGAATACGGAACGGCGGCGAAAGTGGTGGGACCCTGCAAAGGTTTCACAAAAGTCAGCACCAGATTATCCGTACCGTTGTAGTAAAAACCTTTCAAAGGCAACTTCAAGGTGTTTTCACCGGCCTTGAAACGCAAGGTGTCGGCAAACACTTCGGTAAGGTTCTCCTTTTCGATAAAATCATTTTCGATACCGGTATAACTGCTGCCGGCAAAACCGTCTCTCGCTGTCGTACCCATATAGATCTTCATGTATTGTTTGGCCTCACCCGTATTGGGCGCGGTAACGAAGAGCATCAAGGTGTCGAGATACATGGCTTTGCCCGAAGCGGGATAGATTACCTGCGAAAAGCCCGAATTCGTGGATATTGTATTTGTATAGAACGACCTGTTGGAGATTATCGTGGTACCGCCGGGTATCACATTGCAATACGTGCTGTTTTCATCCAAACCGCTCAACGTATAGGCATTCTGTGTTCTGGTTTTTTCCTTGTCGTTCGTCATACTCAGACGCAACATGTGCAGGCCTTTGGTCAAACCGGTAAGCGTGCAGGTGGTGTCGGTACCCGAATACAGACTGGTTTCACCCTCCTTGATTTCGTAGGTAACCGTTCCCACATAGCCGCCATTCACACCTACCGTCGGAGTCCAACCCAATACGGTGGAACCGTCTGTCCGGACATCGGAAGTTATGTTTACGGCGGCAAGATTATCCGGACCTATCCAAGGACTTATTAACAAATAGCCCTCGGCATCCTCATATCTCGAATAATTTACAGAAGCCCCGTGTTGGTTGTACAACTTGGCACGGAAACAATACTTGCCGGCTTGAGGTACCTCGGCTTCGAGATCGAGGGTCGCGCCCGGAGTAAGCCCCGTCTTGACAACATTGGAGGGTATCGGGCTGAATGTTACCCTGGTTCCCGCTACTGTGCCCCAATAAAACTCAACGCTGTCGATGCTCGACAAGGCGGCATCGCCCATGGTCTTGGTGGGCAGGGTCATGTTGACGATAGCCTTCAAGGAGCCATCGGTGGCGGCGGTAACACTGTTAAAGACAGCGTATCCCGGAACATCGGGCGAGATAACTTCCTTTATCTCGATATCATCGATATACATCGGATTTTCATCATCTTCCGAACCGATCAATACACTAATCTGTCCTGTGGCATCCGAAGCATACAGCGCCTCGAATTTCAACCAACCATCACTCTCCTCTATGTCTTGATAGCCCACTAATACGCCATTGACATATACATCCACACAATTATAGGCAACGGCCTTGTGATAGAACGAAATACTGTATCCTGCCCCTTGTCTTACAGAAAGAGCCTCGATATTCAACGCAGGGTCTTGACCTTGTGTATTATAATAATCTCCGGTAAGTCCGTAACTGCGCGTGCCGGTATGTGCCGCATCCGTAGTGATGCCACAACCGTTATCTTCTCCGGGGTCATTGATAAGCGTGATGTTTTCCATCTTGTCGCTTTCGTCTTCTTCAAAGCCGTTGGTGTAGGGCAATACTATATTGAGCAGACGCACATCGGCCATGGACAGACCGGAGAATTTGCCTGCCTTGTTCTTAAACCGGAGAACATACGTAAACGTTCCCTCGGTTTCGGTAACGGTGATTTCTTCCGTATATTTCTGTCCGGGAACGGGATTGTTGACGGTCTTCACCAACGAAATGGAAGTTCCACCGTCTTCCAACCTGTAGATCTCGGCAGATTCCAATTCGGTAAGGGGATCACCGTTGACGGTATATTCCGGCGCGGTGAAACGGGCAATCACATTCGTGCCGTCATAGGCAAGTGCCAAGTCCGCCGCTTCAGGATTCTCATCCACATAGAAAACGGAGGCCAGACCTTTGAGTTGTATAGAACCGCCCAATTGAATGGAAGTATCCTTTTCTGCGGGATCCCAAACAGACATATAACAATATCCCCCATAGACATTGTTCCAATATACCTTGTCGCTACGGTAATCCCATGCGCAAGATTGAGCGTATGTGGCGGTAGGCTGTTTGGTATCTCCCACTTCTTCCAACGAATAAACCTCACCTTCTTTCTTTACGGTATAGACCTTGCCGTCCGTGCAAAAGATGTAGAACTTGCCTGTTTTGTCGATGGCCATGGATACCGGCATATTGCTTGTGGTGATGGCTATCGAGAACGCCTCTTCAAAAACAGCCGTACCTTTGTCGGCCGAATAGAAAGTGATTGATTCTATCCCCGTATAATCCCCATTATATCCGTTCGCCAAGGTGTAAACCTTATTGGAGGAATAGTCGTAAGCACAAGCATCGGAAAACATCCCATTTTGATTTCCGGTCAAATAGGCACTTGTAAGGTTTTTTACAGCTCCTGTAAGCGGATCAAAAGAATAATACCCTGTTACCGTGTTTCCTGCCGCCCATATTCCTTCATAAACAGAGCCGTTCCATGTTCCCCAACGTGGGTGTAATCCTGTACCCTGATAGGAGCCGGGGAAATTACACAACGTAAGCCCTGTCCGCACGCCATCGACATAGACGGCTTTTACCATATCGTTGTTTGTAGAACTTCCTCCTACAAACACATGTGTGAGCCCGGTCGCCTCTCCATCTTTGGTGGCGGCAAAAGCCTGTTGCATGTAGTCTCTCACCATTTCGAGCTTCTGCTTTTCCGTCAACGTCTGGTTATCGAAATCCGCCGAAAGCTTTTGGGTTCTGGCTACGCGCCCGTCTTCCTTAAACAATTGAATATCGGCTGTCGTCAGATTCTGGGCAACGGACATACGTTCCAACACGGGCAGAACCTTATCCATCTTCAGATCCGTGCCGTTATTTTCCGGCATCGGCAACGACTTGGTTTTTTGCTGGGCACCCACCGGGTTGAACCACAGCATTGCGCAAAACAATAATGCGCAAAGTTTAGATGTTCGTTTCATTTTGCAATTTTTTAATCGAACACTCCGTGAATTATATCTACGGTTCTCGCGAACCGCTTGCTTCTATCCGTACTGCCTTGATATCTCTTTTTTTGTAAAAACCGTCCTAAAAACTACGTTTTAAAGCAATTCGTAGAGCGTAAAGATAATCAAAACTTTTGAATGAAAAAAATAAGCGTGGATGGAAATTAAAACCCACCATACTTCATTCCCCCGAAAGCAGGGCTAAACGTGAGGGAGGGGAAAATGTGTAAACCCATGTAAAATTTTTGGTGTATATTCGCGGTGTGAACCACGGATTTTTCAAGAAAATCCACAGCGCAACTACGGATTTTTCAAGAAAATCCATAGTTAAACAACGCTAAATATACAACAGATATAATGTATAACAGGATATTAAACATAGAAGAGCATTTAGACGAGGCTATGTTTCTATTTGGAGCTCGTCAGGTAGGAAAATCCACCCTTTTGGAACAACGTTTTCCCAAGGCGGTTTTCTTCGACCTCCTCCAAACCGAACTTCGCCAGCGATTGCAGAAACAACCGGCCCTGTTCAGTGAAATGCTCGAACGGTATCCGGCAAAAACATTGGTGGTTGTGGATGAAATCCAAAAAGTTCCCGAACTGTTGGACGAAATCCATTCATTGATGGTGAAAAAAGGACTGTACTTTATCCTCAGTGGCTCGAGCGCAAGGAAAATCAAGCGGTCTGGCGCGAATACACTCGGAGGCCGCGCCATACCCGAAACTCTCTATCCTCTCGTAAGCGCGGAAATTCCGGATTTCGACTTGGCCAAGGCTTTGCAGAACGGCATGATTCCACGGCACTATATGGCACAGGATGCAAGCAAGCGGCTCAAAGCCTACGTGGAATTGTATCTGAAAGAGGAAATCCGCGAAGAAGCCATGCTTCGCGGCACCACGTCTTTTGTTCGGTTTATGGAAGTGGCCGCCATTTCGGACGGGGAGATAATCAACTACGAGAACATCGCCTCCGACTGCGGTGTGTCGGCAAGCACGGTAAAATCTTACTTTCAGATTCTATACGATACCTTGATAGGATACGAGGTTCCGGCTTTTCAAAAGACCGTCAAACGCAAACTTTTTCACGCTCCCAAGTTTTACTATTTCGATGTGGGCATCGCCAATTATCTAACGGGGCGGCTTCACCTCCGGCCCGGTTCACCTGAATACGGACATGCTTTCGAACATTTCGTGATACAGGAACTCATCGCCTATCTCGGATACAGCGGCTCGGCGGATAAACTCTCTTATTGGAGAACCTATTCGGGTATGGAAGTGGATGCCGTTTTGGGAGATGCGAAAGTGGCTATCGAAATCAAGTCCGCCACCGAAATCAAGCCTCGCCACAAAACGGGTCTCAAGCGTTTTATGGAGGAGCATCCGCAAACCAGACCCATCATCGTTTCGTTAGACAGATTGAGCCGCCAATCCGAAAACATCGAAATCCTCTACATCATGGACTTTCTAAAGATGCTCTGGAACGGCGGTATCGTATAAAAGACACTGACAACTATCTACAACAAGAGCCCTACGGAAATTCCGCAGGGCTCTTTTAAACATCTGAATCGATGATATAGGCGCATCCCGCAGGGCAGAAAGGGAGCGTACTGATGTACGTGACCGAACAGCCCAAAGGCCGCAACGCGGCAGACCGCCTACCTACCCTTCCGCGAGTGTGTGAGAACAGTTAAGATGCAAGGCGCTATCCAGAGCAAAAAAAGCGTTTTGGGTGGTGGTATGCAAGGCGCGGTCTGCAGGGATGAGAGGGAGCGTACTGATGTACGTGACCGAACAGCCCAAAGGCCGCAACGCGGCAGACCGCCGCCCAAAACGCTCTTTTTTATACGCTCGCCTTGATGAATTCGCGGTTAAGCTTGGCGATATGCAGAATCTTAATCCCCTTAGGACACTCCGCCTCGCAAGCCCCCGTATTGGTGCAGTTGCCGAAGCTGAGCTCATCCATCTTGGCGATCATCTTCTTGACCCTTTCGGCGGCTTCCACCTTG
>CAZPBB010000030.1:0-16370 GCA_964584745.1 uncultured Bacteroidaceae bacterium | reverse complement strand
ATGGCGCATGTCGCGCACGAGTGGCAAAGGTAATCGGTTTGCGGCAGTTTTACAACCCCCGAACCGACCGCCCGCCATTAAGTACACTCTCTCCCAACCCGCTTCCGATAAGGCCGCCCCATGAAGACAGAACTGTAAAAAGCGCACAAATAGCTAACAGACAATATATTGAATAGTTTTTCACTGACAAAATCCCAATAATATCAAACTTAAACGTTTATATACCGAAACATGTCCGATAGACAAACAAAGAGATATCATCATGAAACACTCCCGCTATCCTGTTCCCGCCCTGCAAAGTGAAAACCTGCAAGAATCCGTTCCCCTAGGCTGTAAAAAAAAGCAACGGCAAAAAATTTCTGAAAAGATTACCCTGCCTCTGCCCCTCTTGTTTCCTTTCCTTATGCTTTCTTCGATCCTGCTGAGCCTGCTGCAAGGCTGAATCAACCCTTGCGCACGTAATGCGGCATATCAAACGGTATTTCCATCGAGAACTCCACCAATCCTTGAAACACGCCGTTCTCGTACCAAGGTGTTTGATATATCAGTTTCTTGATACCGTTTTTCTCAATCGTGTAAGCATTGCTGTGCGGATTTTCCAACATGCTTTTGAGTTTGGTACGCGCCGGTTCGGGATGGCAGTCCAACACGTTTTTTCCTATCAGGTTTTCCATACCCGGTTTAAGAAAGGTCTTGCGGGATTTACCGTTCATCTCCAGAATTTCGCCATCGGTACCGCACACGGTAACAGCCACGTTCATTTCTTCAAAAATCTTGTCCATCGCTTAGGCTTTTGATATCGGCAAAGGTACAAAAAAGCATTTCCTTCCGACATCGGGGAAATCACTAATTTTGCCGCATGATTGCCGTTCCCGGAAAAATAAAGGAAACCCTGCGTATTTTGCCCGACAGACCGGGCATATACCAATATTTCAACGCTGAAGGGCAGATTATCTATGTAGGAAAGGCCAAGAATCTCAAACGCCGGGTCAATTCTTATTTCAACAAGGAACAGGAGGGCAAGGTGCTGGCCTTGATCAAGAAGATAGACCGTATCGAATATATCGTAGTGGATACAGAAAACGATGCCTTGTTGTTGGAAAACAACCTGATTAAACGATACAAGCCCCATTACAACATCCTGCTCAAAGACGACAAGACCTATCCCTGGCTCTGCATCACCCGGGAAAGGTTTCCCCGACTTTTCGCCACCCGTCGCCATATTCCGAACGGCTCCCTCTATTTCGGTCCTTACTCATCGGTAAAGACCATGAACACGCTTTTGGAACTGATTCACGATATCTATCCCTTGCGCAGCTGCAAACAGAACCTTTCGGAAGAAACCGTGGCTTCAGGCAAGATAAGGCTCTGCCTGGAATACCACATGAAACGCTGCGCCGGTCCCTGTCAGGGATTGCAGTCCGAACAGGAATACGAGGAGCAAATCAGCCAGATAAAGTCGCTTTTGCGCGGGCATATCCGCCCCGTATTGCAAAGTCTGCAACAGCAGATGTTTCAGGCCGCCGATGCGCTCGACTTCAAAAAGGCGCAGATGCTTAAGAACAAAATGGAAATCCTGTTGCACTACCAAAGCAAATCCACGGTTGTAAGCCATTCCATAGGCGATTTGGACGTCTTGAGCACACTTGAAGAAGCCGACAGCATCTATTTCAATTATCTGCGGGTGGTGGACGGTCGGGTGGTGCAATCCCATACGATGGATGTAAAGAAGAAATTAGACGAGACTCCGGCGGATCTGCTGGAGGAAGCCATCTGTGAATTCCGGGAAAAATATAGAAGCGAAGCTTCCGAAATCATTCTGCCCTTTGAACCCGACTTTGCCTTTCGGGAACTACATTGCACCGTACCCAAAGCAGGCGAGAAGAAAAAATTACTGGACCTCTCCCTGCAGAACATCCGCTACTTTATTTTGGAAAAGAACAAGCGCATCGACTTGATCGACCCCGACCGGAGAAACAAAGAAATGCTGGTGCAGATGCAGAAAGTATTGGGCATGGACAGACTGCCTGTCCATATCGAATGTTTCGATAATTCCAATTTCGAGGGAGCCTATCCCGTTGGCGCCATGACAGTCAGTAAAAACGGAAAACTTTCCAAAAGGGATTACCGGCATTTCAATATCAAGACGGTGGAAGGTCCTGACGATTACGCCACGATGGAGGAAGTGTTTCTGCGGCGGTACGGACGTCTCAAGGAAGAAGGTCAATCCCTGCCGCAGCTGGTGATTGTGGATGGGGGCAAAGGCCAACTTCATTCAGCTTATAAAAGTCTGAAAACTTTAGGATTGGAAAAAGATATCTTTCTTATCGGCATTGCCGAAAGATTGGAAGAAATCTACAAACTCGGAGATCCGTACCCGCTGTTGCTCGACAAGAAATCCGAAGTGCTGAAACATATCCAGCTCTTGCGCGATGAAGTGCACCGTTTCGGCATCACCCACTACCGCAAACGCCACCAGAAGGGGCTTATCCAAACCGAACTGACCCAGATAAAAGGGATAGGTGAAGAAACGGCCATGCTGTTGCTGCGCAAATTCCGTTCGGTAAAACAAATCAAGTCTTTGCCGCAGGAATGTCTGAGCGAGGCGGTCGGGGCGGCCAAAGCAGCCTTGGTGTACCGTTATTTCCATGCGGAGGATGACGCACAGTCCATACGCCCCCAATAGAACCCTCATGACTAAACTCTACCTATATCATAATCCCGCCTTGGCGGATAAAAAAAAGAGAAAAGAAGTGCGGGACACCTTTCTGCACACTATGTTGCAGACCGAAAGCGGCGTTGAGGAAACGCCCGAAATCGCCCGCACCGAAAGGGGGAAACCCTTTCTGCCCCATTTTCCGGAACTTTGCTTCAACCTCAGCGATTCGGGATCCTATGCCGCATTGGTATTCAGCCAAACGGAAATAGGCATAGACCTTGAAACCATACGCCCCCACCCTTACCGCGAGGTGTTGCCGCGATGGTTCTTGGAATCGGAATACCGCTTTCTTCACGATAGCGACCCAGAAAAGGAACTCATACGCTTTATCCATCTTTGGACATGCAAGGAAAGTCTGCTCAAACAGATAGGCTGCGGCTTGGGGGACGAAATGAAAAAACACCCGGTGCGGTGGCGCCATACGCCCCAATCCACCGAAGCGGAAGCCTATGCCGAGGAGAATAAAAGGTTGGATGGACAACTGTGTTTTGAAAGTTTTCTGATACAAAACGGGCGGGTTCTGCCGTGGAAGGCCGAATCCGCCCGCATGGGAGATTTAGTCTGTACGGTTTGCCGCAAGAAAGACGGACCTTCCGTATCCGAAACCGTTATTCTTGGGGAGCCGATTGCCCCAGCAGGAAAGTCTTGATGTAATATTCCAACTGTTCCTTCGGCAATACCCCCGCCTGCATGGCCGGTTGCCCGTCTTTAGGAACGAAGAGCAGACTGGGTATGCTCTGAATCCCAAAAGCCGCCGAAAGTTCCTTTTCCTGATCCACATTCACCTTATACACATTGATCAGACCGACATATTCGGCCGCCAATTCCTCCATCACAGGCGCCAACATCTTGCAAGGACGGCACCAGTCGGCATAAAAATCAATCAGACAGGGTTTGTCGCCCTTGAATTTCCATACATCCGGATTGGCGTGATAGTCGTGTACTTTCGCCAGAAAATCAGCCGTTGTCATATACTGCACATGTTCCACGGAGTTTTTCTCCTGCAACCCTTCGCCGGCACCCTTCGCCGGCGTCTTGGCCGAACAGGCTGCGGTGAATCCCATAAGAACAATCCATCCGAATAAAAAAATCTTTTTCATATCGCTTTTTCTCTTCTTGTCGTTTAAACGGCCACGTTGAAATCGCGCAAGGCATCGTTGAGCGTGGTTTTCGTGTCGGTGGAAGCCTTTCTTTTGCCAATGATCAAGGCACAGGGTACCTGATACTCGCCAGCCGGAAACCGCTTGGGCAACGTGCCGGGAATCACCACCGAACGCGGTGGAATCCAAGCCTTGTACTCTATCGGTTCGGGGCGGCTCACATCGATAATCCGCGTGGAACGGGTCAGGCAAACATTGGCACCGATAACGGCCTCCCTGCCCACATGAACGCCTTCCACAATAATGCAACGCGAACCGATAAAGCAATGGTCTTCCACCACCACCGGATTGGCCACCACCGGTTCCAATACACCACCTATTCCCACGCCGCCGCTCAAATGAACTTTTTCTCCAATCTGGGCGCAGGAGCCCACGGTTGCCCATGTATCCACCATGGTTCCGCCTCCCACATAGGCCCCGATATTAACATACGAGGGCATCAATACCACCTCCGGAGCGAGGTACGAGCCGTAGCGCGCCAATCCATGCGGCACCACGCGCACACCCGCCGCAACCAGATTCTTTTTGAGCGGAATCTTATCGTGAAACTCAAAAGGCCCGACCTCCAATACCTGCATTTTGGCAAGGGAAAAATACAGCAAGACGGCTTTCTTTATCCATTGGTTCACCTGCCAAGGCGATTCGATATCACTGTCCATATCGGTGGCTGCAAGCGGTTCGGCCACACGCAAAACGCCCTTGTCCAAATCCGCAATGGCTTCCTCCACAGCCGCCGCATAGATTTTCTCGGCCAAGAGTTCCCTGCAATCCCAAGCCTTCTCTATGTACGATTTAAGTTCCACGTTCAAGAAACGTATTTTATTCAAGACCGCGCACCACCGCCAACGCCTTTTCAAAATCGGGCAACTCGGTAACCTCTTTCACGAATTCCACATAGGCCACCTTGTCATTCTTATCCACCACCACGATACCGCGGCTCAAAAGGCGGAGTTCCTTGATGACGAAGCCATATTTGTGTCCGAAATCCAAATCCCTGTGATCGGAGCATACATGCACCTTGTCAATGCCGGCCGCACCACAGAAACGTCCCAAGGCAAAAGGAAGGTCGCAGGAAACGGTAAATATCTCCACTTCGGGAAGCCCTGCGGCTTCCTTATTGAACTGACGGGTCTGCATATCGCAAACAGCCGTGTCGATGGAAGGAACCACCGAGATTATACGCACCTTACCCTTATAGTCGCTCAGTTTCACAGGACTGAGATCCGGTGCCAGAACCGTAAAATCCTGTGCGGTATCGCCCGCCTTCACCATCGTGCCTTCCAAGGTCAGGGGGTTACCCTGCATGGTAATGATGCCTTTGTTTTCTTGCATGATACTTTGATATTAAATAGTTTGAATATTTTTCCCGAAATGGTCTCCATTCCGAATCCAACAACAAAAATAAACATTTCCCGATACAGATTCTATCCTTATCTTTGGCGCATGAAAATCAAAGCCGCATGAATCAGAAACCGCCTTTGGTGAGCCTTATCATGGGCAGCACCTCCGACTATCCTATTATGGAAGCCGCCGCGAAATTCCTCAACGAGCAGGAAATTCCATTTGAAATACTGGCCTTGTCCGCACATCGTACCCCGATGGAAGTGGTGGAGTTCGCCCAGCACGCGGAAACACGGGGTATCCGTGTCATTATCGCCGCCGCCGGCATGGCCGCGCATCTGCCGGGCGTAATCGCCGCCTTGACCCCTCTTCCTGTCATCGGCGTTCCCATCAAGTCGAGCATGGAAGGTTTAGACGCGGCCCTCGCCATCCTGCAGATGCCTCCGGGCATACCGGTGGCCACGGTAGCCATCAACGGTGCCTTGAACGCCGCCATTCTCGCCTTGCAGGTTTTATCGACCGGTACAGACGAAACAGCGGTTTTCTACAAACGCAAGATCAAAAATTACCGCGACGGACTGAAGGATAAAATCCGTAATGCCAACGAAACGTTTAAGAACGTGGATTTCACATACCGCGTAAAATAATTGTTTTCTACAAGATAACATATTTTTAAGCGTCAAAATCCCGATAAAGCGAAAGTTACGCGTTAAAATCATACATCTGTGCTGCCATCCAGACAGGTGTCGATTATGCGCAAACGTTTCTTTCGTGCCTTTTTTTTCCCGTTGTTTTTCCTCCTACCTGCGTTGTTTGCACAAGGGCAGGAGGATTTCTTGCTGCCGTTTTCCTTGCAGGCTTCTTTGTCAGACAAGCCACCCGTATCGGGCATTTCCGCACGATATCCGGCCATTCCCGCACTTTTCCCCGAAGCCGCCGGCAGTTTCGCGGGTATCTACACCCATTACGGCTTTATCAAAGAAAACGGGATTTATGGCTTAGGCATCTGTCTGCAGAAAAACAAAAACGCTTGGTCTCTCCACTATAATTACCAAGGATTTTCGTTGTGGAACCGACAGCAAGCCAGCTTCGGGTACGCCCGCCATCTGCTACCCGGCCTTGCCATTGGCGCAAGCCTTGGCTATCAGACCGGCAACCGTATCGAGAACCGCAAACGGGAAAGTTTGCTGGAACTGAACCTGTCGGCCGCCTTCAAAACCGGAATATGGGCCATAAGCCTTGATTTCCGCCAACCAGTTGCACTTTATTCCCTGCAAAAGAAAGAATGGAACCGCGCCCTCTCCCTGCACATGGGCCTTGGCTGCAATCTATTCACACACCTGCATGCAGGTCTGGATCTTTATAAAGACCTACGTTATCCCCTGCAAGGCGGCCTTAGTTTCGGTTACACGATAAAAGCGTTGTTTTTTCTTTACGCCCAAGCCCGTATCAATCCTTCCGCCTACAAAATCGGACTGGCCTTTACCGGAAAGCGGCTTCATACGGAAATCGCCTTCGCTTACCAACATCCGCTCGGTTTTGAAAGCACAGTCGGCATTACATGGACACCCCGCTTATTTTCTTCCTCAACGCCCCGCCGATGATACCCATTCTCAGCCTTTTCCTTTTATGTCCCGCCCCGCCGCAATCCTATGACACGGCATCGCTTCCGCTCCAGGAATTCACGCAACTCCAACTGGAAGAATTCATGGAAGAGGCCCCTGAACACGATACCGAAACGTTGGAAGAACGGCAATCCTACGTTGACCAGCCACTCAACCTCAACGCCGCCGATGCCGACCAACTGCGTCAACTGCACATTCTGGACGAATGGCAGATAGAAGCCCTGCTCCACTATCGGAACAGTTACGGGAACATCGTGAGACTGGAAGAACTCTCCGAGAACGTGCGCGGTTTTTCAACACAGACCCTTTCATTGCTCCGTCCCTTTGTTTATCTAGGTGAAAAAGAAAGCGCGGGGATACCGAAAATAAAAAACATCCTGCGTTCCGGGAAACACCTTCTGCTGACACGCTACGGTCGGGAACTCGTCCAATCGAAGGCCTATACCGAACACAAATACGCCGGTTCGCCAGACCGATATCTGCTTCGATACACATTCAATTTCCAAGACAAGATCCGTTTAGGCTTTTCGGCAGAAAAAGATGCGGGAGAAGCCTTCGTACCGCAAGGATTCGATTCCTACGCCGGCTATATCGCCTTCCGGCAAGAGGGAATAAAGAATCTGGTTGCCGGCACATACCGTATCGACTGGGGATTCGGACTCAATGTGCATACCGCCGGGAATTTCCACAGCGATCTTTCACCCGATATGCTTACCGGCAACGGCCAAGGCGTACGTCCCTATGCCTCAGGAGCCGAATACGGCTACCTGCAGGGAGTGGCCACCGAGTTCAAACTCCCCCGCCGCTGGCAGGCAGGCCTGTTTTATTCCACCCGCAAACACGATGCGAGCCTGCTCTCCTTGCCGCAAGATGCCGAAGAAGACACCGATTTCTTTCACTACATCCGTTCCTATCCCGAAACCGGCTACCACAGAACCCCTTCCGAAATCGCGGGAAAACAAGCCGTACGCCAACAGGTTTACGGCCTGAACCTCGAAAAAGCGTTTTTGTCCGCCCGGATCGGCGTGATTCTTTCCGCGTATAAGACAGGCGGACTTTACACGCCCGAAATACGTTGCGACAACTTCGACCCGCCCGTTTTCTCCACAATAAAACCCACCCAAGGTACAACTTTTTCGTTTTATTACCGTTGGCTAATGCAACAGGTTCACCTTTACGGAGAAGCCGCCCTCTCCCGCACAGCAGCCCCGGCCCTTTTGCAAGGCCTGCAATGGAAACCCTCCGAACGGTTCGCCCTTTCGGGGTTATACAGATATTATGCCGCCGGATACTATGCCGCCTACGCCGCCGTTCCCAACCGAAGGCCACCCCAGAAATCACATCCCGGTACTGAAAAACACGAATTTTCATGGCAGGCGAGAGTCTTCCTGCCAGCCGGTTTCTCGTTAGAAGCCTCCGGCAAAGAAAGCATTGAACGTCAACGCAAAGGCTTTCCCTTAACCTCCAGCCGTTTCGGGCTTGCCTTACTGTTTGCCAAACGCACCTTTACTTGCTGTCTGCGCTTTCGTGAAGAACACACCAAAAGTCGGGAAGGTTTTTCGCTGCGTTTCAACCTTGCCTATCGGATGTCCGCGGGCTTTTCGGGAGAAAGCCGTTTGGAACTGCGGAACCTCACCAAAGGCATCTTACTGTTGCAAGACCTTGGCTATACAAGTGTCTCGGGTGTTTTCCAATGCCGTCTGCGCATGGCCTTGTTCCACACCCACGGATACGACAACCGTATCTACGCTTACGAACACGACGTACTCTACACCGCCTCCTCTCCTGCCCTTTACGGAAAAGGCTTACGGTTCTGCCTGTTGCTCAAGGGCGCGTTGCCGAAAGGATTCGCGATTGAGTTCAAATACGCGCACACCCTGATGGACGGCTCACAGCAGACCGGTAGCGGAGACAACCGTATCAGAGGTTTCCTAAAACCTGAAATAAAGGCGCAATTGCGGTATAAATTCTGAGGCAACGAGGGCCCACTCTTGCTGTTGGATTTTACCTTGCTTATTGTTTTTCAATTTTCATTGTTTGTATCTAAAAAAAACCTTATCTTTGTTTTCGGTAAATATTTTTTCATTAAATAGAAATACGGAGAAGAAAGCAAGCGAATAGAAACCGAAGATCAGGAAACACAATACCGACCATAAATAACATAGCCATGAAGAAGTTCATTCTTGCGCTCGATTTCGCCATCCTCAGTTGCGGGGTTCTTTTTGCCCAGATTACCGTTAACGCCACCGATGGCATCAATCTCGGGAACGTTCTCAAAGTAACAGACAACCACATTAAGGTCAGTAAGAAGATAAGTTCGGATGGAAGTTTAACCTTCTCTCCGGCCGGAAACGTCATCTGCGACTTTGAAGGTACAGTTTTTTAAGGAGAAAATATCAGATCATCTTCCGTATAAAGTAAAAGTTAAAATCAAATAGAGCCATGAAACCATTACTTTCAACCCTACTGATAGTTTTGGCGATGTTGACTTCTTCTTGTGGATGTCTGCGTCGTGAGCAAGCGCGTATTGGATTTACACAAGCCCAAAAACAGTTTTTCCCTCCTTATAAAAAAAGTTCCACTTACAGTTTTATTGATCTTAGTGGGCAAATAGTTGATTTTAAAGTTACGAAAGAAAAATGGTGGAGCCAAGATGACTTGTTGGATGATGCCATGTGTACCGATTATGCATCGTTCGAACATGAGCTTATCGAATTAAAATCCGACTCCAGTGCTATAATCCGCCTATGGATAGAGTTGAGGCGATATGAAACGGATGAAAACGGTAATTTTGATGGGATCTTGAGATGGGATGGTTCCTGCAGAATCCAATTATGCACGGATATCATTTTTCCTCATTGGAAGAGTTATTTATCTTCGGTGGGGATAAACATCGATAAGGAAGGATTCCTCTTAACGAACCCTTATACAACCTTTCATGAAAGCATGGAAATCGATGGACAGGTTTATCAAGATGTTGTCGAAACAAGAGAAATGGTATGCACCGATGATAACAAAAAAGTCCCTACACAAATTTTCTACAACAAAGACTATGGCCTCATTCAGCTCAACGTGGACAACAAGAATTATTTGACATTGAAACGCTAAACTAAAAAGCCATGAAAAACCAAATAGATAGTCTAAAAAAGTTGGGGCTGTCGAGCATTCTGTTGCTGAGTTTTTTCCCATTGTTGGCAGCGAAGACGGAAAAGGTTCCAGATTCTGCTAAAACCATGTTGATGGAACGATGGAAACAGTCTCCGCATAATATGCTTTTAAGTTGCTGTACTTTGATGTACCACAAGGAAGCCTATCGGATTTTCAAACAGATGCCGGCTTTAACCTTTTCATTGGCGTACATCTACGATATTCCATGGCATCATAACAGAACCAATTTTTTTGTGCAGACAGGATTATCCTACGAAGGTTGCCGCCGAAATGATCGTCCTTATCGTGCAAAGAATGGAATGGTCTATGAAAACTACCACTATGATAATTTCCATATTTATCTCGGAATGGGATTGAAAATACGGTTGGCGTATTTTTTGGAACTGGCTCTCTCTGCTGTTCTTGACGGATCGATTTCTTCTGAATTCGGTCGTTACCCGAGTTTATACGGACAATCTTTTCCTTCAGATGTTACCCATTATTTCCGCCATAACCCAACTGCCGGAGGCGATTTCCGCGGTCTCCTCGCCTTCAGATTGACTTATGAAATAAAAAAAATATTGATTTCTGTCGGTTGTCAGGTCTATGTCGGAGATGAGTCAACGAAAAGCCTAGACCGCTTGAATTGGCGGACAGGGGGACAACCTAAAGACGCTTGGGCGATATTCGGAATAGGATATCGTTTTTGATGCCTCGAATCCCTTCCATCTAAAGATTCCGTAATCCTTATCGGGAAAAATAACGCGGCAAGTGATATAAGGAAACCCGTAAGATTAAACAGACTTATTCTTGCAAAAAAATGGCGGTTGCTATGCAACCGCCATTTTTCGAACAAAACACAGGTCAACGACGTTCTCAGTCTTCCCATTCATCCTCTTCTTCCGTTTCGGCAGGGTCGGGTCCCAAAACCACGCGCACATATACCATCTTGCCGAAATATTTCCTGGCGGCTTTCTGTACCTTTTTCGCCGTCATGTTCTCAGCCTGTCTGGCTTGCTTTTCGGCCGTATAAGCACTCAGGTCAGCACCATTATAGTCGTGGTCTTTCAAGGCCTTCAACCAGAATTTATTGGTTTTGCTCATGGTTTCAAAATTCCGCTTGCGCAATTCGCGCACCTTGGCCATATCCACTTCGAGCGGTCCTTCGGACATAATGCGTTTCATTTCGTCCAATACTGCCCATGTAAGCGTGTCGGCACGTTCCGGATCGCAGCCGAACATCACCATAAACGACACTTCACCCTTCGGGAAAGGATTCATTTCGATGGCCAACATCGGACTATATACGCCGCCCATCTCTTCACGGATGGTTTCCAACATCTTGATTTCCATCACTTCCTTAAAGTAAGCGAGCGCCTCTCTGTCTTCTGCCTTTTTCCAATCGAGCGCAGACGTGAACACAATGCCTACCATCCCCTGTTCGTCCGAACCTTTTTCCACCTTGAGATCTTCGGTTACGCTACGCAAAGGTACCGAGCGGTCTTTCCACATCGGATGGGTGTTCTTTACAGGAAGCGAACCGATATAAGTTTCAAGCAAGGAAAGGAATTCTTCCGACTTGGGATCGAAATTCCCCACCATATAATAGCGGAACGCCCCCGGATCGGCTATCTGACAACAATAAAAATCATAGACTTTGTTGCTGTCAATTTCCGACAGTTGTTCTGCCGTGGGAATCACGACAACGCGAGGATTGTAGTTTGACGCCACCTTGCTCAACGTATCCATAAAGAAATACATGGGGCTGTTGCCCAAAAAACGGATCTGTCCCTTGAGGCGGGAAACCACTGATTCTGCCGCACGGCCATCCTTGCGGGGCGCGGTAAAATTAAGGTAATTGAGTTGTAAAACGGTTTCAAAGTCCTTTACCGAACTGGATGCCGCCAGTTCAGCCGTAAGGTCGCCGATAACCATACCGTACGAAACATTCTTGCCCGCAATCATTTTTTCGAGCACGGTGTTGTCAAAATCGCCCATCCCCGACTGATCTTGTATGGGAGCGGCGAACATGGCGTTTATGTAATCGGCGTCTTCCGCCGTGGAAGTACCGCCGAGCGCATAGGCGCACATCAGTATCTCATCG
The DNA here is from genome assembly GCA_964584745.1 of uncultured Bacteroidaceae bacterium. Taxonomy (GTDB): domain Bacteria; phylum Bacteroidota; class Bacteroidia; order Bacteroidales; family P3; genus Pullibacteroides. The sequence goes on along the minus strand of CAZPBB010000030.1, from coordinate 4,274 downwards.
GCCTTGTAATCGGTAGGTTTCAAAACCACCTTGATGCCATTCGAAAGTACTACGCTCACAGTTCCCAAGGCTGTGTTTTCCGCAACCACACGCGCCCCCGAAGCAGGACGGACTTCCAGTTCCAGAAGGGGTTCTGCGCTCACATTATCTACATAAGGTTCCACTTCCATATCTTTGGCATCGGCGTAAATCGCTTTCAATTCTTCTTCCGTAGGCACTTTCACATCTTCTTTCGCCGGACCGCTGGCCGTCACCAACATATTGTTTTCGGTAATCCGGTTCTGAACATAGGCGCTTACTTCCTCCAACGTTATGCCCGGCAACAGGGCTCGGGTAATTTCGTATTCGGCAGGGATGCCGGGTGCCGCCTGCCCCTTGAGGAAATGGTTCACATATTCGGTTGCCAGATGGTTCGACAAGGTGTTGGCTTCTTCGTTCTTAGCGTTTTCCATCCATGCCATCACGCCTTCTTTGGCTCGGTCAAGTTCGGTCTGCACGAAACCGTAGCGGTCCACCCGCGCCAGTTCCTGCAACATAAGCGCGAAAGAGGCTTCCATCATATTCGGCTTGGAGACCACGCTCACAGCCAAAATATCGGTGTTGCGCACGAATGCCCCCGACCCCATCTGCGCCATCACCATCGGGCATTGGGGATCCTGTGCCAGTTCAGCGAAACGTGCCTCCATCATGCGCGATACCAAATCATCGATAAGCATATCGCGGTAATCTCCCACGGTGGCAAGATTCTTGTGCGGTTGCTTGATATAAATCTCAATCGAAGAAGATACCGCTTCCGGGTCGGTAGCCACTGTAAAGATAGGTTCTTCGTTATCGGGAATGGTTACGTTTATACGCGCTTTAGGTTGAGCAGGATTCTTCAGCGGGCCAAAATGCTTTTTCACCATCGCTTCGGCCTTGTCGGGGTCGATATTGCCCACCACGATGACCGCCTGCAGGTCGGGACGATAAAAATCCTTGTAGAACATCCTGATTTGCTCAGGCTTGAATGTCTTCAGATTCTCCACCGTACCGATGGGAAGCCTTTCGGCATAAAGCGAATTCCCGAAAATCACCGGCAACACTTTTTTGCGGATACGGTCGTTGGCCCCCAGTCCCATGCGCCATTCTTCAATGATAACTCCCCTCTCGCTGTTGATGGCATCCGTTTCCATGCTGGCCTGATGCGCCCAATCTTCCAACACCTGGAATCCGCTTTCCAGCATGCCTTCCTTATCGGTGGGAATCTCAAGCATATACACCGTTTCGTCAAAGGAGGTAAAGGCATTGATATCGCCTCCGAAACGAACCCCTGTCTTCTGCAAGAAATTCACCAATTCGTTCTTGGGAAAATTCTTGGTACCGTTAAACAACATGTGTTCGGTAAAATGCGCAAGACCGCGCTGGGCATCGGTCTCACAAATCGAACCGGCATTCACCGCCAATTGCAGCATCACGCGGTTTTCGGGTTTCGCGTTCTGACGGATGTAATACGTCATTCCATTGTCCAACACGCCACAGCGTACCTGCGGATCAAGCGTCAAAGCCTGTTCCATGCCTACGGCATCCTGCGCCGAAAGGGCAAACGTCATGCCGAAAACGGCAATCAGTAAAAATAGCAATCTCTTTTTCATTATAGTAATTGTTGTTGTTTCTTATCGTATTCCGCTACAATTCCAAATCCAGGTTAAGGCTTTCCTTAAAGTTCCTGATCTGGGGATTGTTTTTCTGCATCTCCTCATATTTTTCGGTGGGCGTGTAAATCATCACGCTGGGCTGTATGCTTTCATCCACTTCAATGATAAAGTGGATGTCGCTGTTATTCAGTTCGGCGCGAAGATGGTCAAGCACGGGTTTCTGCATGGATTCCAATTCTTCTCCGGCAAAACGGTTGGCCACATGCAGTACGATAGCGTCTTTTTCCTTCACCTTAGGGCGGGTGCGCGAAAACAAGGCGTAACAACGTGCCTGACTATGCTCTATCTGTTGCATATATTGTTTCCAAACGGCTTGGAAAACCTCTTGGGTAAGCGGTTGCCGAAGGGTGGTGATTGCTGGAGAAGCAACCGCGGTTGGACCGCTTTCCGTTTGCCGACGGCTGGCCAGATTCCGTAAGGACGTGGCGCTGGTGAGCCCGGAGGCGGGCGTTCCGATAGGTCGGGCGGAAGCGGCAGACGGCATCGGCGTAGGCACCACATTCGGCGTTACGGCCAAGGAGGGCTGTGCCGGAACGCTCGCCGCAGCCGCGGGAACAGCCATAGGTTTTTGAACCGCCGTTTCCGACGGGCGCACGACGGACGCGGACGCGCCGGCAGCAATCGGTTGAAGTACCGGTTTGTCCGTTTTCTCCGCAGACGGGACCGTTGATACCGGCATCGCCGGCGCGTCCGCTCTTGGAACCATCCGTGCAGACGCGGCTGCGGCGCCAGGCTCAGCGCCGTGCCGGCGCTGAGCCTCCGCCTCCCCCTGCACCGGAGCCGGAGCCTCCCCTCCCCTCGTCCCCAATGCGGCGGGCGCGAACACCCGTATCGACTGCAACAGCAGAATTTCCACCAACAGCCTTTTGTTGTTGCTGTTACGGTATTGCAGATCGCAAGTGTTGCAGAGTTCCAACGCTTGCAACAACTGCGCCAACGTGCAACGCAAGGTCTGTTCTCTATATCTTTCCTGCAACAGCGGGGAACTTTCCACCAACGCCACCGTTTTTTCATCCTGCATCAACATCAGGGTGCGCAGATGGCGACTCAATCCACCCACAAAAACCTGGGCATCGAAACCGTTTTCCAGGATCCGGTTGAACAAATCCAACGCGGCAGACGGATTTCCCTGCAGGAAATAGCCGAACATCTCGAAATAGGTTTCATAATCGAGAATGTTCAACATCGAAATCACCTGCCTATAGGAAAGGCTATTGCCCGAAAAACTCACCATCTGGTCAAACATCGAAAGCGCATCACGCAAACCGCCATCGGCCTTTTGGGCAATCACCCGCAAGGCTTCCTCCTCACCGGTAATGCCTTCCTTTTCGCAGATATGCCTGAGATGCCCCACGATATCCTCCACATGAATACGCTTGAAGTCAAAAATCTGACAACGGCTCAGGATGGTGGGAATAATCTTGTTCTTCTCTGTAGTGGCCAGAATGAACTTGGCATAGGCGGGCGGTTCCTCAAGCGTTTTGAGGAAAGCGTTGAAAGCCTCTGAAGTAAGCATGTGCACCTCATCGATGATATACACCTTGTATTTACCCACCTGAGGCGGAATACGCACCTGCTCGATGAGCGTGCGCATGGATTCCACAGAGCGGTTGGAAGCCGCATCCAATTCGTATATATTCTGAGAGGCATTGTTCTTGAAACCGCGGCAGGATTCACATTCCCCGCAGGGTTCCAGATCCGCGCCCGGATGCATGCAGTTGATGGTACGCGCCAAAATACGGGCACAAGTGGTCTTGCCCACCCCACGCGGTCCGCAAAAAAGAAACGACTGGGCGAGATGCCCGTTACGAATCGAATTCTTCAAAGTGGTGGTGATGGCTTCCTGCCCCACCACGGTGTCGAAGGTTTCCGGGCGGTATTTCCGCGCCGATACCACAAAATCTTCCATTACTTCATTGGTTTTCAACCCATATACACGCAAATATGGAAATCCTTTCCCCTGCCTTTTTTATTATTAGACAAAGGAAAACTTGCGAAGTTACAAAATTCAGAAAAACGAGGCACATTCTAAAAAACACGCCCGCAAAACAAGCGGTTCACCCATAGAATGAAAAAATCAGACAAAAGTTTGGCGATTTCACAAAAAGTAGTACTTTTGCAGTCCGATTTCCGAACCGGGATGTAGCTCAGCTTGGTAGAGTACACGTCTGGGGGGCGTGTTGTCGCAGGTTCAAATCCTGTCATCCCGACTCAGTCAGGAAAAGAGAAGCCTTTTCGGCTTCTCTTTTTTTTTCCACTTTTTCTACTTTTCCTGCTTATTTCCTGCTTACGATAAAATACAGTAATACGGAATCCAAATGCTTATCGCAGGTGGCGAGATGATCAGCGAGGCGGAACGACACACGGCAAGACCAATCGATATAAAAGCCCCCATCTATCTACGAATTCATACTTATCTCTCAGACGAAGGAAAACACCGTAGCGTAAGACACGCTATACCCGATTAGAGAAATCAAAAAAGCCGCCGAAACTCGTTTACAGATTCCAGACGGCCTTTTTGCTGTTTTGTGGAGCATATGGGACTCGAACCCACTACCTTTTGATTGCGAACCAAACGCT
>CAZPBB010000029.1:0-16371 GCA_964584745.1 uncultured Bacteroidaceae bacterium | reverse complement strand
GCCAATATTTTTTCTGGATTCCGTTGGTGACCCTGCTCGGATTCCCGGCCTTTCTATGGGACGGAGTATATGCCGGCTCGCTCGCATCCAAGGCGATGCTGCTCACGATGGCCCTGTCCGTGCTCGGTTTCTTCGCCCTGTTCTACAGTTTCTGTCCCCTCCTCCAAAACCACGCGATGTGGCTAGCCATGACCGGATTCCTCCTACTGCGCGGAATCAGCATGAGCCTTTGGAGCAAACGGGTGGTGTGAAGGGAATACTAAGAGGAACAAGGTATTATATAGGATTATCTTTTATTTTGAAGGATCTTACCATGTCGTGTCGGAACCATGATTGGGTTTTGGTCGTATACTTGTTTCATCTGATAGAGTTCTGTGTCCGATTCTATGATGGACTTTCTATTCTTCTGATAAAACGACAGTAGGTGCTTTATTTGTGGTTTGTCAAATTGATTGATGATATCAAAATTATTTTCGTGAATAAACCGTTTAATATCATCCCATTCCTTGCGAGAAACAGAATTCTTACATTTGTTGTAACATTTCCACCATGCGTGTGTCGATATATTCTCTAAACTGTGCCCAAGTATTTCTTTTGTTTTGGCAACCCCTTCTTTTGTACCCAGCCATTCAAAGAAAAAGCGGTAAATGATCATAGTTTCGGGCATTTCAAGCAACTTTTGATATTCTTCAATATTCTTACCAAATGCTTTTTTGAAAAATGATGTTCCTCTACCTATTTTCCCCTTTGTGCTATTGAGTATAGCTTGGATGGCACGAATATATTTTCTGTTCCAGTGAATACCAATGTAATCACGATTGTGTGAATAATCTTCATCCATTTCATCTGTTTTACGGATAGGATGAAATTTCATAGGGAATGAATAGATGCTAATGTGCAATTCATCACACAAATCAACATTGATCTTCAGACGATTGTATAAGTCATCTGGATGGTCTTTGAAATTATATAATAGATAATTAGAAAAATCACGCATACCAGCTTCTTTGCACATTCTGATAGCAGCACAATATTTTTTTTCTGTCCGAATATCGTCAAAGGCTATACGTACTGGGCGAATGGCAATCTGCCCCATCAATTTAGCTTTCTCTGGCGTAAACAATCTAGCATCCAAGCCTTGATTGAAATCAACGGTGCGAAGTTTGCCCAATCCCTGTTTGTGATGTTTCTCATAAATTGGTTTTATCTCATCATAGGCAGAAATAAGATTTTCTTTGGTAGTTGTCAGGTATTTTGTGATATGATGTTTCTCCCGGATAGTATACAAAATGTACGATTCTTCTCCTTTAAGAGAATTGTAGAATTCATCAATCAGATACCAAGCCTTGCGAATATAGGCTCTGTCGTTGATGTCGTTTCTCAAATTTCTAATGGCTATTTCCAACAAATTGGGTTGAATGAATTTTGCCCCTTTTTGAAAACCACAATCAATGATTTCCTGAATGATTTTTGGATAATGTTTGGAAGCCAGCACGTTGTTGTCCATTAGAAGAAGGTTTTTCTGAGATCCGTACAAATCATTTATACGTTCAACGCGTTCTTTTAATGGAATATAAGGAATATAATCGGGCTCGAGAGTCGGAACAGCACAGAAAGGACATTTGTTTACACATCCTCGTGTTGTGTAACGATAGTAAGCGTTTGACATTGGGTATTGATATTCAATCTCATCAAGAATAGAATAATCAAGTTCTAACTCGTCAATTTTTTGAGTATCGCCTTTGTCTAAGTCGCCTGCACGAAGAATGCCGATGTGAATGCCGCCCGCTTGTCCTTTTTTGTGAATCTTAAGTTTTGTAACTGTTGCCAACTCATTTGGCTGTATGGATGCTAAAACACCTCCAACCATTAGATTGTTTTGGTCTTTGACCAATTTTTTTGCAAATTCTATGGTTTCGATAGTAATATCCCAATAAAAGGTGAATAGAGTTGTAACGCCAACTCTATCCCATTCAGGTTCCTTCTCCCATGTCTTTTTCCAATATTTGTCTTTGGCTTCATTAATGAGGTCGAAAAGGGCAATGTTTTTGAATATCTTTTCGCAATCATCTTCCGATGGAATGGTTAGAGGCAATTGCTCCAACAAGTCAGTTTTTCGAGTTTTAATATATTCAAATAAAATATCCTTATAAAAATTCCAATTATGGTTTGTGCCATCCGCATCGTTGAGGGTATTGATAAGGTGGTCAGTGATTCTTTCTATTACAAAATTCTTCAAGTCTCCTTTATAAAAGACGACCTCCCAATCATCGTTGTATAATTCTCTACGGTGGCGATAATATGTAGCGATTTTCATCAATCCTACAGGAGGAAACTTATTGGCATAGTTTGGCTCAATAAGAAGTACTTTTTTCTTCTGTTTCGTTTTATTTGCCATCGTACTTCTATTTTTTCAGATCATTCAATATCGATTCCTTGATGCTTTTGGCGATTTGCGTGTGTTTTTTGAGATAGCGCATGTCAATAATATCGAAAATCTTTCTTACCATTGACACTTCTTTCTCATCATATTTTTCAGTTAGTTCATCAATTTTTTCATCAAGGGTTTTGGGTGTATTGGTCAATAAGGTCAGAGGAGTGGGAGAGGGAACAATTGGATTATTTTTATACTCATCTAATTGTTTCTTAAAGTTTTCTGCCAAATTTCGCATGGATTGATGTTGTTTTTGGTCATCACTTTTGGCAATTATTTTGTTTAGTTTATCGTAAGCCTTTTGTTTTTCCTCTTGTTGTTTTGCCAATTCCGTTGCTTTGCTTTCAAAGGGCAATTCGGTAGATTGTTCAATTTTGCGGATTTTATCGTCAGCCTTTTGGATGTTTTCTAATTGCTTGCTAGCTTTATTGGCTTCCTGATAAAGTTTCTCTAGTTCGCTCCTGAAAAAATCGCCTAATTTTTCTTGGAAACATTTAGCGATAGAAGTCGGGGCAATATCTGAGCGGTCAGCGGTCGGTCTTATATTCTGATTGATAATGAATATTTCGCCGTTGAAATAGGTATGGCTTCTTGCTTGCTTAAAGTATTTGTTCAGTACATTTTCATCTCCAATTTGAATATTGTGGCAACGCAAGCGGATACTTCTTGTTAACACGCTTTCATTCGTGTATGGATCAGTCTCTTTAATTTGTGTGCCTGCAGGAGTGTAAGCATACCAGCCCCAAGCAAGATCCCCTAATTGGTCATCGACAATGGAAAAGAATCGTATTTCATTAATGGGAGCGTTGTCTTTCCTTATAGTGCCGTCTTCATCGACATACTCATGTTCTGTCCCCTTAAATTTGGTTTCGTATGGTTTTTCTATGCCGACAATGTTGTTAATAGAGACCTTTACTGCATTTAATTGATTGTAATAGTTGAGATATTTGCTATCTTCTCTTGTTAAGTTCGGTTTGATAATATTGTTGAAGAAGATTGCATCGTAAGGGATGGGGGCAACTTGCATTAGATAGGAAGATATTTTATCTTCATCCAAAAGCACATCGTGATAATCGGGTAATATGCCTTTTAATACGACCCTGAAATAGTGTTTTTCTGTTTCCTCCGGGATGTTGTTCCTAAATGCTGTGACCTTATGGATTACTTCTGATGCCGAACTTGTGTCGTTATTGTCTTTTAATATTTCACGGATTTTGTCCATGTCGAAAATCATCTCAGAAGCGACATTTTCGTTTTGAGCAGATGTAGTAAAAGACAATTGTTTACAATAGCCACCGCCAACTAAGCGCCCAATACCATAAAAACCAGCTGATGATTCGTTCTTTTTCTTTGACCTGGCGATATATTTCAAAGTCATTTCGGCCTCATCAGCCTTGATGCCTGTACCGTTATCCTCAATGGTAATGGTATGGCGAAACTTGTCAATGTCGATAGTAACATGGCCTTCTTTTTTTTCAGGAAGCACACCAGATTCGACAGCTTCGTTAATTGCATCGCAAGCATTTTGTAAATACTCGCGATATATTGTTGCAGCATCGGGATAGAGCGAGAACATCAATTGTTCAAGCAAATCTTTCCCCACTATGTCAATGTTTTTTTCTGCCATATTGATTATCCGTTAGGGAATTGTTTATACGTATTGAACGGGAATTTGATGTTGACTAATGAGCGTAAGGCTGGATTGGCAATAATGTATTCGCCGGCCGAAAGTCGTGTCATCATATTCTGATAAACTTTAGGAATGTATCTGTAATCTGATTTTGACACTTCGATAGCGTTGGTTCTTCCATATGCAGAAGTGGCACAATTGCCTTTTACACGGTCGTGAATAGCGCTACGGAATTGTTCAACAGAGAATAGTATAATACCCAAAGAACGACCACGTTCCGTTATGTCTAAAAGTTGATGAAGGATTGGCGAACTTTTCGGCGTATCGTTTGATGCATATTTGTTCAATTCATCGACAAATATGATGACTTTTTTAGGTACATTATTACGTTCAGTATCGAACTTCATTTCCCAAATGGCACGTGCAACACTACCAAAAACAAAGGCTTGTGTGTTGTCATCAAGTAAAGTGATGTCAATAACCATTACTTGTCCGCCGACAAGGTTGTTTCGAACTACAGTAGTTAAGTCCCGTTCATGATCTGCTATATTATCGTTAAAAATTCCCTGTAAATCAATCGCCTTATTGATGATGCGAAGAAATTTCTTCCAAGATGATGGTAATATTTCATTTTTTGAACCTGTAGCACTTCCATTGGCGTATTCAGCGACAGTATCTTTCAATGTCTCCCACGTTTGGACATTTTTGAACTTTCCCTGCTGGTTTATAATATAATTGACGCAACTCTCCATTGTCCCCGTACTGTCGTCTTCGTTTGCAAGTAGAAGATCAAGTTTGTCTAAATAATTCTCGCAAGGGAATTTATATGTATAAGCCTTTTTATGACTACGTTGGCGTTTAACATCTTTCGGGTCGGCATTGGTTAGTACGTTGTTGAGACGCTGATTATCGTAGGGGTAGTAATATGTTACGTTCTGGAAGGGCATTGGTTGCAAATCCAACTCTTCTGTATATATCTGTTTGTCCTTGTCTTTTAATTCGGTATTGGGCTCATCAATAGCCATTAAATCTCGGCCTTTAACATTGAAGAAGACAAAGGCAATATCGCCACCATCTTCGGTGCAGAATTTCTGTTGAATAGCATTGAGTAAAAACATAGAGTAAGATGTTTTTGCCGCCAAGCCTGATATACCTGACACATTCAAATGCGCACCTTCTGGACCAATTAAGAAATTGGCATTAAGTTCTACTTTGATTTTTAAAGCCTCGTTGCCTTTGTACATTTGCAAATAGCCGCAAACAATTGGATTTTTGACTTCATTCAAGCCTAATGCGGTTTTTATATCTTCCGCGGTGCATAGAGAAACTTGCTTTCCATCAAGAACGGGCGAATAGATATTACCTGTGTTGCAGACAACTTTCGCTTTCACATAATTCATGCCCAAACGATTCATGTTGCCGATGTTGTCGGCGGTATCACCAAAATCGCTTGAAATATAGTTTGTGAAGTGGCTCGGAGCATCAGTTATATGGTTGATTTCCTCAATAATACCATAGGTGATGGTGCTATCGTTTGGAAGATGCTTAACTTTGACAATGTCAAACGGGCTAAGTATTTCTCCCTTGTCCGTCCAAAAGAAGAAATCATCTGTTGTGGACGGTGATTTTTCAGTGGCGGAAACTTTGCCTATAATTCTTTCTGTACTCATATTAGAATAGACTTAGGAATATATTGCTACTAATATAGTGTGCTTTGCAGAATGTTTCTGTTAAGTATATGGGATATAAGTGATTCGCCCAACGTGAATCAGAACCAAAACAAACTGGGTATGCTTCACGGATAAGGTTTGCACTGATGGCGTCAATGGTACTCGTCTTTATTGGGTGTGCGGGGTCTAACAGAAGCATCTCACATTTTACAACATCAGAGAAGTGGGTTTCACGGAAGTCACTTTTGCGAAGTCGCAAATACCAAACGGCAAATGTCATTCCATTTGAATGCTCAGAAATATACTTGTAGGCTTTTGTGCGTTCGAACGGCTTAAGATTTGCTATTATTTGCGAAAGTTTTTTGCCTTCATGGTTTTTGAGCAAATCAGGGTCGAACGATTTGGACACACCTACCACATATTTATAATTGGAACGCATGTTATTCCATTGTGCATTGTCAATATTGGAAAAACGGGGGTTATATTGTAAGGAGCCATCTTTGATAAGCCAACTTTCACTCGATAATTTGTTCGCCATACAAAGGTCATTAACTAACAACTGTTCTTCATCGGTCATTTCATTCTGAATTTGAGCGATGGCACTGTTTGTATAACGATTCTTATCGGTGACATCCGCAACTGTTGGACCATCGGTTTTATAGAAGACAATTTTGTCAATCTTTGTGTTGCGAGATGATGCAAAGCGGTTGTTGGCTACTAAATGTTGATTGATTTGCTCACAATAAGAACGGGCGAAGTCGTCAGGTTTCCCCTTTGTATGAAATTGCTTAGGCAGTGCAATAATGATTTTCTTCCTTATCCCTCCATTATTTTCCAAGTTTGCTTTTTGGAAGGTATCTCTATCGGGACGATAACAACAGCCCACAATAATCTGCCCAGTCACAATCGGAAATATTTTATTGCCAATGGCAATATCATCAACTTTATAAGTGTGCCGTGAACCGTCTAAAAAATATTTGAAATATGGCGGCGTCTTGGCTCTCAATTGGTCGGGTATTTTGATTGTATTGATGATACGGCTATCATCTTCTGCAAACTTACCTTTTGTATCAATAGGAATAGTATCGGTGTCGGAATTTTCGGCTGATATAGTATCAATGTTATTGTCGTCCAAAGATGTTTTCTTTGTGCTATAACACTTGAACCCACTTTCGTTATAAGCGTTTATGTATTCTAAGATGGTTCCCATAACAATTTGCAAATATACAAACTAAAGACATACACTATGTGATAAATCCTTATACGTTCAACACATCCTCGCCACCGCATACAGCAAACAAATCTTGACATGGCAGATGATGTCTCAAGCTTCTTGGTCTTTGTATTCGAAAGCGGTTAATGGAAGAACCACACAGAAAATTCGGGAGAATCCGTATTTTTGTAGAGAAATGAAGGACGCAATCATCTACCAAGAGGATAACGAGGTAACATCAAGGCGTTTTGGTATGATTTGAATATTTGGACTTTTAGAGACATGCTAACCAAAGACGAAATACAAACACTGCTGCACAGCGCGGAGGCTTATCGCGTAGAGCGCACTATCTCTACCGGCAATATGGATAAGTTCTGCGAGGCGATATGCGCTTTTGCCAACGATTTGCCCGACTCCCATAAGAAAGGGTATCTGCTTATCGGAGCGCATGATGACTGCCGCCTGTCGGGCTTGAAGGTGGATGATGCGTTGCTGAAAAAGATTACAGCCATACGTTCCGACGGCAATATCCTGCCGTTGCCGGTTATGAATGTCGAGAGGGTAGAGTTTCCCGAGGGCGATTTGTTGGTGGCGGAGGTTTCTCCATCGTTGCTGCCCCCGGTGCGTTATCGAGGCAGGGTATTCGTCCGCATCGGGCCACGTCGCGACATTGCCAGCGAGGCGGAAGAGCGGATCCTGACGGAACGCCGTACCGCGTATATGGCCACCTTCGATGCCACGCCATGTTTAGGGGCGACATTGGAGGATTTGGAGTTGGATTACATTCAAAATACCTATCTGCCGTCGGTTGTGGATGCCGAAATATTGCGTCAGGACAAACGCGATATAAAAGAACAGTTGGCCTCTGTCCGTCTATATGACCGCACGCACGATTGCCCGACTTATGGCGCGATTATCCTATTCGGAAAAAATCCCCGCTATTATATGCCGGGAGATTATGTGCAGTATGTGCGTTTCTCCGGCAAGGAGAAGGGAGGTGAGGTGCTGAATGAGAAGCGTTTTCAAGGGCCTTTATATAATATGTTGCCCGCTTTGGAATCGTTTGTGCGCGATGCGATTGTGACGCAGCGCCCGGTTGTGGCTAGCCTGTTCCGCGAGAAGACGGTTATCAACTACCCCAACAACGCTTTACGAGAGTTGATGATGAACGCCTGCATGCACCGCGATTATCAGTCCAATATGCCGATACGCTTGTACCAGTTCGACGACCATATCGAAATCATGAATGCCGGTGGTCTATATGGGGAGGCGCGTCCCGAGAATTTTCCGATGGTGAACGACTACCGCAATCCGATTGTGGCGGAGGCGATGAAGGAGATGAAATACGTCAATATGTTCAATCAGGGCGTGAAGCGGGTGCAGGACATGCTGCGCGAGAACGGCAATAAAGAAGCTGCCTTCGACGTATCGAAACTGACAGTTTTCTGTGTAGAAGTGTATTCGAATGAGGTTGATGAAACAACTACCCAGAAAACTACCCAGAAAACTACCCAGAAAACTACCCAGAGTTTATCTAATATGCAGATAAGCATACTTGAATATGTGCAACAGCATCCGGATGCCAGTCGTAAAGAAATCGCCGCAAACATTGATGATATTACAGAAGATGGTGTGAAATATCATCTCCAAAAACTGCAAAAACAAAGAATCCTAAAGCGTATAGGTCCCGATAAAGGCGGGCATTGGGAGATTGCGAGTAAAAATTAAAGAGATTTCAATATAAATATATCCTCTCGCGGATAGAGAATTTGGTTAAGTGGTTATTCGGGAATCCCGAATAACCACTTAACCAAACTTCATAAGAAATTCTTATCTGTTTAACATCCTCACCACCGCATACAGGGACAAATCTTTACATGGCGGAGAATGCCTTTGTCTTCTTGAGCTTCATATTTTTATAAAAGATTAATATTAAACAACATAAATATTACATTTGAAATTTTCCAAACAAATGATTCGCCCGAAATCAAAAAATCCAAAGAAAGAATTGGACGTTTTTTGAAATTTTCCCAATAACTAATCCGGCAAATCGACAACAATAGGCCAGAAAGAGCGGGAGTCCAGCATCACAATCGAACACGAGAAAAACTTCGCTTGCGGACAGACAATTCTGGCTATATTTGCACGAGCGTGAAAAGAAAAATCTGCAATATGAACCCGAATCATCGACATCTGTTCAAACGCTATATCGCACAGGCTTCCGAATTCGATCCTTTTATCCTTGATGTGGCCAAGGGCGAAGGTGTTTATATCTGGGATACGGATGGGAAACGCTACATGGACTTTATCTCGAGCATCTGTGTAAACAATGTGGGGCATCGCCACCCTGCCGTGCTCCAGGCCATTGAAAAACAAATGCAGCAGTATCTCCATATCATGGTATATGGAGAATTCATCCAAAAGCCGCAACTGGATTTGGCTGAAGCGCTTTGCCGGAATCTCCCGCCGCAATTACAGAAAGTGTTCCTGCTCAATTCGGGATCGGAGGCGATCGAAGGTGCCATCAAACTCGCCCGACTTTACAATCACCGCAGTGAAATCATTTCCTTCGGCAACTCCTATCACGGCAGCACCATGGGGGCGATAAGCGTGTTAGGCAATGACCCTATCCGCCATCGTTTCGCCCCGCTTCTACCCGAACACAAACTGTTGGAATACAACAATGCCGATCAACTCCGGCTTATTACCGACAAAACTTGTTGCGTGGTGGCCGAGGTGATTCAATCGGGCAGCGGCATGACGGAAGCGGACACCGCTTTTCTGCAAGCCTTGCGCCAACGTTGCTCCCAAACGGGAGCCCTGCTGATTTTCGATGAGATACAGAGTGGCTTCGGCCGGACCGGCAAACTTTTCGCCTTTGAACATGCCAATGCCATACCCGACATTCTCTGCATCGCCAAAGGCATGGGCGGCGGAATGCCCATCGGTGCCTTCGTGTCAAGTGAAGAACTGATGGAACTGCTCAACAACGAACATCCGCTTATGGGACATGCCTCCACTTTCGGCGGTCATCCCCTCAGTTGCTCGGCCGCCTTGGCCTCCCTCAACCTCATCCTCAGCCCTGAGGTATTACCGTATGTGGAAGCCAAAGGACAACGGATAAGACGCCATCTTTCCGAGATTCCGCAAGTAGCTTCCGTTCACGGAAAAGGCCTTTTCCTTGCCACCCGTTTCAATAGCGAACAGTTAACAGCGAGGATTCAGGAACGATGCATGCAAAACGGCTTCATCACATTCTGGTTGCTCTTCAACCATCAGGCTTTAGCGCTCACCCCGCCACTCACCATTTCCGAAGCCGAAATAGACGAAGGCATGGAAATCTTCAAGCAATCGGTACGGGAAGCCGCCGCCCTTTGACGCTTTTGACCCTCCACAAAAATCAAAACCCCAAAATTTAATCACACCGATATGTTTACAGGTATCATCGAAAAAATCGCCACGGTAACCCAAATTGAGCAGGAAGGCAGCAACTTCCACTTTACGCTACGCACGCCGGTGGCCAAGGAGCTCAAGATAGACCAAAGCATGGCGCACAACGGCGTATGCCTTACCGTGGTGAAACTTGACCCGCAAAACGACCAATACACGGTAACCGCCATGGACGAAACCATGCAACGCACCAACCTTCGATTCTGGCAAGTAGGAACGGAAGTGAACATTGAGCGTTCCATGCGCATGGATGGCCGCTTCGACGGCCATATTGTACAAGGCCATGTAGATCAGACCGCCGTCTGTGAAAAGGTGGAGGTCCTAGACGGAAGCTGGAAATTCCATTTCGGATTCACACCCGGCAATCACGAACATTTTACGGTAGAAAAAGGCTCTATCTGCGTAAACGGCGTAAGCCTCACCGTCGTGGATTCCTTGCCTGGCAAATTTTCGGTAGCCATCATTCCCTACACCTTTACCGAAACCAATTTCCACAATATCCAAGAAGGCACAGTAGTGAATATCGAATTTGATGTATTCGGAAAATACGTGGCTCGCCTTTTTAACGAATACCGCAAACAACAAGGGAAATAATGGATTCCTTTTGGATCTTCGGACTAGCTTTGACCATATTGGCGGCAGGCCTCTATCTGCTTTCGCTACGCAACCGGTTTCTCGCCCGACTCTATTCGCCGCTTTCGATCTGTGTCTGTACTCTATTGTTGCTTGCAGTATGCCTCTGTATGGGATTAATCCGTCAGGATCCCGCACAAAGCGACGGTTTCGCTTCCTTACGGAACATCAAACAATCGGCTTTGCTGATTGCCGTCGTATTGCTTTTTCTCACAGTCTGGGGAATGTTCACCCTGCATCGTTTCAAGACAGATGCCAAACGCCTCTCGAACCTGATTCCGACGGGTATTTTCGTTACGGTACTTTCCCTGCTTTTCGGCAGCCATGCCTTGGAACGGCATCAAATCGTAACCTGGGCCAACACAGCCCCTGTCTGGACCGCTTACAACCAAGAGGGCGAAGCCAAGCAACTGCCATTTGCCGTAAGCGTCAACCGTTTTCAAATAGACTACCACCCGCCCGTGCTGTATATCGTAAACAGCCGCAACGGATATATCTTGCCCGAAAACAGACCGCAATACTTCAGGTTGCAGCCTGCCATTAAAAATCAGGAAGAAGGCGATATCCTCGACTGTCATATCCGCATCCTCTCCTATTTTCCGAAAGCACAGATGATTACTGAGAACGGAACGACTTTTGCCGAAGTTTTCGAAGGAGATGGACATGTGCCGGCGGTTCGTGCTGAAATATCCTTCGTCAATAAAAAACGTATCGATACGGCTTGGATCAGTTGCGGTAGCATGTTGCAACTGCCAACGGTATTCGAAATAGACTCAAACCGTATTTTGGGCATGGGAAAACGCACTCCGTCCGGCTACCGCGCAGACCTGACGATCTACGAAATCAAAAACGACAGCGGCATAACCTACCCTGTCTCGGTCAGTCCCAACCATCCCTGCCGCGTGGGGCAGTACGCCATTTATCTCAAGTCTTACAAAGAAGACTACGGATTTTGGGATCCTTACGTTACACTTGAAGTGGTAAAAGATCCTTGGAAACCTGTAACGGACCTCGGTTTCCTGCTGATTTTTATCGGACTGGCGGGCACATGGATGCAGAACCTGTTTTGCCCCCGTAAAATTCAACCTATTGTGCGATGAACTGGAATCACTTTATCGGATTTGCCCTCGCCAGCATACTATTCCAAATCGCCGCCTCATTGCTGGCATTGTTTCACAAACGTAAACCAGCCCTTCTCCTGTCTATCGGCGGCATAGCGATACTGGGCGTCTTTATCGCCGGTTTCTGGATAGCGATGCAACGTCCTCCTTTGGCCAGCATGGGCGAAACACGGCTTTGGTATGCGTTCTTCCTTTCTCTCTGTGGACTATGCGTGTATGCCGCCTACCATTATCAATGGATATTGGGATTGAGCACGGTGATTTCAACCGTTTTCCTTCTGCTCAACATACTCCGTCCCGAATTGCAGGTCCGTCCGCTGATGCCCATTCTGCAAAGCGGCTGGTTCATTCCGCATGTAATCGTCTATATTTTCGCCTATGGAATACTCTCGGTGGCCTTTCTGCTCTCCCTTTTAAGCCTTATCCACCCTATCCGCACCACCGATACACGATACATGACCGGTATTGACCGCCTCACGCGGATCGGGTCGGGCTTTATCCTCGCCGGCATCTGCTTAGGCGCGGTCTGGGCCAAACAAGCCTGGGGCTACTATTGGAATTGGGACCCGAAGGAAACATGGGCATTGGTTACCCTGCTCTGCTACGGGCTTTACCTCGGCATGCGACATTGTTATACGGAAAGCCGCCTGTTCGGTCCCTGGACATGCGCCTGGGTGCAGATATTGGGCTTTATCGCGCTTCAAATAAGTTGGTACGGCATCAACTACCTCAAGGCCGCCCAAGGAATGAGCGTGCATACTTACGCTTGAAAACGCTCCGAATAAGGAGTTTTTCATAAATTTGCAGGTTAAGACCCTTTCAACGTCATTGTCATGAACAAACTTAACATCGCCCTTGTCTGCGGAGGCTTCTCCAAAGAAAGTGTTATTTCGATCAACGGTGCCGAATCTATTGCCAAACATATTCCCACCGACCGCTATCGGGTTTTCAAGATCATCATTGAACCCAACCGCTGGTATTATAAGGCGGAAGACGGCAGCACCGATGAAATAGACAAGAACAATTTCACCCTCTCCAGCAGCAATATCCGTTTCGATCTGGCATTTATCAACATTCATGGCACCCCCGGCGAAAACGGCCTTCTGCAAGGATACTTCGATTTGCTCCATATCCCCTATACCACCTGCAACGCCTGTACCTCGGCGCTCACGTTCAACAAAGCCTTCTGCAACGCCATCCTTTCCCGCCACGGTATCCGCGTGTCGGAATCGGTGCATCTGTTGCGGCAAGAGAACTACGATACTGAAGAAATAGGAAAAAGGCTTGGTTTTCCCTGTTTCGTAAAACCCAATTCGGAAGGATCCAGCATAGGCGTGAGCAAAGTCAAGAACCCCGAAGACTTGCCGGCGGCCATCGCCAATGCCTTTATGGAAGACAAAGAAGTGCTGGTGGAACGCTTCGTGAAAGGCAAGGAGTATTCCTGCGGTCTGATGCGTATCAACGGAAAAATTACCGTACTGCCTTTGGCCGCCATCGTTCCCAAAAACGAGTTTTTCGATTATCAGGCCAAATACGAAGGAGCTTCCGAAGAAATCGTACCGGCTCCCGTTCCCGATGAACTGGCGCAGGAAATAGGAGAGATTTCCACCCGCGTTTACCGTATTTTGAACTGCTCTGGCATTGTCCGTTGTGATTTTATCGTGGAAGATGATACCGAACATGTTTATTTTCTTGAGGTGAACACTACTCCCGGGCAGTCGGAAGAAAGCATCGTACCCAAAATGGTCCGCCAGATGGGATGGACACTGGAAGAATTTTACCAGACCTTGATTCTGGAAGCACTCAATAAATAATCCGCCATGGCTTCTTTTATACCCAACTTCTTTCCGACACCCAAACACCGTCAGTTCAACATCAATCCGCGCTATTACGACCCGGAAAAGGAGCGTTTGGATCAACTGAAGAAAAAATATGCCGCAGAGACGCCGCAGGACGAAAAACTTGCCGAAGCCAAGGTACGCATACGCGAATCGTTTCAACGCAATGCAAAACAGCCCCAAGGACTGCTTTCCTCCCGTAGGTTGATGATTTATCTCGTACTGCTTTTGGCGCTTTTATGGTGGGTTCTCCAATAAAGGATTGTATCGGGTATGGAAAGCGTAATTAATCTTCTTCCCGAATTCATCGCCAACCAGATTGCCGCAGGCGAAGTGGTGAACCGCCCCGCCTCGGCGGTAAAGGAGTTGCTTGAAAATGCGGTAGATGCCGGCGCGTCCGAAATAGAACTGCATATACAGGACGGCGGCCGCACCCTGATTCAAGTAGCGGACAATGGTTGCGGCATGAATGCGGAAGATGCGGAACGGTGCTTTCTTCCACATGCCACTTCCAAACTAAGTTCAGCCGAAGACCTGCAGCATATCCGCACCATGGGGTTCAGGGGCGAGGCTTTGGCTTCGATTGCCGCCGTGGCGCAAGTGGAAATGCAGACCCGTCGCCACGACAGCGAAACGGGAACACGGGTCTGTATCGAGGGCAATAAGGTTCTTTCAGTGGAAGATTGCACCTGTGCACCCGGCACGGTGTTTTTTGTGCGCAACCTCTACTTCAATACCCCTGCCCGCCGTGAATTTCTCAAAAGCGATGAGGTGGAATACCGCTACATCGAAGAAGAATTCAGCCGTATCGCCCTTGCCCAACCCGGTATTTGCTTTCAACTCTACCGGAACGGACAAAAAATCTATCATCTGGAGGCGGCCAACCTCAACCGCCGGATTATCCAACTGATGGGTAAAGCCTATGAAAGCCGTTTAGTAAAAACGGCCGAAACCGTGTCTGGACTCAAGTTGATGGGGTACATCTGTTCACCTGACTATAGCATTAAAGGACGCAACAAACAGTTTATCTTCGTCAACCGCCGCTACATACGCCACAACGGATTAGCCAATGCCGTTGAAAAAGCCTATCAAGGACTGCTTCCAGACGGTAAGTCTCCGATTTTTTTCCTGCACCTGGAAGTAGAGCCCGAAACCGTCGATGTCAATATCCATCCCACCAAAACTGAAATACGCTTCCGAAACCAGGAACTGATTTACGGCGTATTGATATCGGCCGTAAAACATTCACTCGGCATCAATCAGATGCGGCATGTAATCGATTTTGAATCAGAAGAAGCCTTACCCTACGAACACAAACCGCAGGGCTACATTCCACCGCCTCCTTCGCTACACCTCAATCCCAACTATAACCCCTTTACCAATCCCCGTCCAACCAAAAGCATATCGGGACCCGACAAACAACGTTACAACGAAGCCTACGCCGAAAGTTTCGCGCGGATGCAGGCTTCGATGCAGGTAAAGGAATCTCCGGCGCAACTCCTGTTGGATTGCTGTGAAGAAGTGGAGAGCGACACCCGCATCGAAACCTCCGCCGATACACCGCAAACGGAAAAAACACCGGACGACACCGTAAGGTTTTTTCAGATCTTTGACAGTTATATCATAACCCCACTGAAATCGGGGCTGGCGATTATCGATCAGGAAGCCGCTTCCGAGAGGATTATCTTCAATGATTATACGGTGTTTAGGGAAGGCAATATTCCCTCTCAAAGCACACTCTTCCCACAAACGGTGGAATTTTCCACCGCCCATGCCGAAATGCTGCGGGATATCCGCAACGAACTGAACGAACTCGGATGGAGCATTGAATGGGTAGGTGGCACAGCCTTTATCGTCAATGCCCTCCCCATCGGCATACAAGAAAGCCGCGTGCAGGATATTCTGGAGGGTATCGTGGATACCTACAACATCCGATTGCTCCATACCAAAGGCAAAAATCCCGATGATATCGCGTTGGCCGTGGCCAAAGAACTTTCCATCAAAACGGGGACACCGTTATCTCAAGAAGAAATCTTATATTTGACGAACCGATTGTTTTCCGGTCCAAAACCGGATGTATCTCCATCGGGCAAACGGATCCTACGGGTATTGAACCGCGAGGAAATGGCCGGCCTCTTACCCCCAATCCGACCCAACACACAAGCTTAAAACAAAGAAAATGTACGCGCAGGAAAACAACTACCGGATACAAGGCTTTTCTTTTCTGCCACCCGTGGTAAAAAATCTGCTGATTCTGAATGTTCTCTTTTATCTGGCAGATATGGTGTTTTCGGCCAGGGGCATCGACCTGAGCCGTTGGCTGGGATTGCACTATTTCACCGCCGAGCATTTCTATCCGTTCCAGTTCATCACCTACATGTT
>CAZPBB010000028.1:0-16723 GCA_964584745.1 uncultured Bacteroidaceae bacterium | reverse complement strand
AAGCCGACATGCTGGCCCAACTCGCCCGCAAACCGGATGCGCCCGCCCTCGAAAAGTAGCCACCGGTTACGCATCCAAAAAGTAAGCCCCGCTTTCTTAGGAAGGCGGGGCTTATTTGTTATAGGTTTATAACTACAAGCTCATTTTGTTCTTTTTCTGTTTGTGTCCATGGTTCCGCCTTGGGGGAGGGGATGGATTGGATGATACGGAAAAGTTGCTCGGTATCAGCCACAAGGGTCATACGCCTTTTTCCGGTATGGCCAATCATACTTACCTGGGGACAATTTGTCCCCACGAAAGAGGATAGTTCCATGTCTCTCTTTCTGAGTTTTTTGAAGTAATCGGTAGGATTAGCACTGTCGGTAAGCACCGCCACCACATCCACAATGGAGAAATACCACTTTTCGTGTTCATCATCCCATACGGTACGCACTTTGCGGTCTTCGAATAACTTTAAGGCTTCTTTCTTGGTCATGGCGGATGTTCTTAGGTGGAAATCACATCAAAGACGGTGGCATTCGTTTTCATTTATATCAACTCCAGACAGTCCAGGGGGACCCAGGCGCGGGAGCCGTTTTTGATGCGCACTTTGCCGTAGGTGCCGATGCGGTCTTCTATGAGGACTTTGCTGCCTTCGTGCAGGATAAAGGCGGTTTGGCTGCGGTCTTCGGGCGAGGTTTTGGCATCTACCGAAACCTGCATCACGATGGCGTATTCTTTTTTTGATTCGTTATACACACCGACTGCGGCGATAAAACTCACGATACATAGTGCGGAAGAAGCAATCATACAATAAAAGCCCGCTCTTTTTTTACCATAGGTGTTGCCCGACATATAGAAGAACACGCTTGCCAAAGAGAGGAAGAACATTACGAAAATGACGATAGCCCAACCGGTAGCGGAAAAGGTTTTGATAAAACCGAGCCACCATGCGGTAACGAGAAATTCGGGCATGCTTTCGAAACGGTCTGCGATTTTGTGTTCTGCCAATGTCAAGTTCTCTTGAATATCCCGCTCTTTAGGATTGAGCCGCATCGCTTTCTCGTAATAGAGAATGGCGAGAGGATAATTGCCTGAACGGTAGTGGGCGTTTCCTATGTTGAAAAACAATTCCCATGATTCATGGCCGGACAAGAGGGCTATTTCGTAGTGTTCGAGTGCGTTGGAGTATTGTTCTTTTGCATATAGTTCGTTGCCTTTTTCGAAGGCTGCTTCCCAAACATCGTCTCCGGCAAAGGAAATGCCGGGAAGCATTATACAGAAAGTGATTGCTAAAAAAATAATTCGGTTCATGACAATGTTATTTCAGCGTACCGATAATTTTACGGATAATGTCTTCGGCCTCGTCGTAGAGGTCTTGCATGCTTTTCTTGTCTCTGTCTGAAACACCGCGTGAGAAACGGGCGAATTCGCAATGCTCCAAGGTAAGGATAAACTGTTCGATAAGGGGCGTTTCTATATCCTTGTGCTGTAAGGCTACCCTTACCGTGTCCAACGCCAGATCGGCGGTCGGGATATTGAGTTTATTGCTCAAGAAACCCCATAACGCCTGGGATATTTCCATATAAAAGGCATCTTTATGCTGTTCATCCAAAAGGCTTTTTGCCTTTTGGAGGCATTTTTTCGCTTGACGGGCGGCACGTCTGTTTCTGATACCCGCAATGTCGGCGTTTCTTTTTAGGTGATGTCGGTGGAATAGCAGGAATCCCGCAAACAAGATGGCTTCTCCTAGCAGGATGAGCCAAAAATACAGGGAAAACAACAGACTGTGGCCTGATTTCTGCCATCGGTCGGCTTTGAGACGGATGTATTCGATGTCATTTTTAGGGGGGGCTTGGCTTCGTAGCGATGTCATATCGGTGGGTAGGTCTTTGCCTTTTTCCACATTAAGCACGGTTTCAGGAATCAGAGTCTCTTCATATCTCTCCGTTTGGGGATTGAAGAATGAATAACGGAAAGCGTTGATTTTATACACACCGGGATTGCGCGGAATGACGATATATTCGAAAGTGGCCTTGCCGTTTACGCCTGAAGCAGATAATTGTTTGTCGTAGGAGATTTTGGGTTCATATACCTCAAAATCGGGCGGAAACTGGATTTGGGGGGCATGGATCATCTCGATATTGCCGCTTCCCTTTACGGTAAAGGTAAACGTGATGGCTTCGTTGGTGCGGACAGGCTGGTTGCGGTCGTAATTGAAATGGAGGGTGTAGTTGCCTACCAGACCGTCGAAAGAGGTGGGACGGCCTTCTTGCGGCAATTCCTTTACATTGATTTTAAGAGGTTTTGTACGAAGGCTCTTTTTAACCGATTCAGTAGGATTGAAAAAAGCATCGTCGAAGATGTCGAAAATACTGTTGCTTCTCCGCCGGGGGGCTTGCACTTGTGCGATGGCTTCTACTTCCATCGGTTCGATAGTGTGCGGGCCGGCATCTTGGGCAAAAATGGCCACCTTACGCATGTCTGCATAGACAAACAGGCGGTTGTCTATCACTTCCTGTTCTTGGCTGTTGGTGTTGGCTTTGAGTTCTTCCGTCCAGAAACCCATGCTGGAGGGAGTTTTGTAGATACTGTATTGTTCAACGGGAATAGCCGTGTAGATTCGATAAGTGAGCAACACTTGTTCGCCTACGAAAGGCGTGCGTTTGTTGACGGTAGAGGTGATGAACAGATCTTTGTCGCTTATTTCCGCAGGAGGGGTGTTGGCGGTGGGGCGTGTCTGCGTCCGTTGCGCTGTTTGCGTGTTTTGCGGTGGGGTTTGCCTGGCGGGTGTTACCGTAAGATTAAGGGGTTCGGAAACATAGGTTTTCCCATCTACCACGATGCTGGCCGCCCCAAAGGTGTAGTTTCCTTCTTTGGACGCGCGGAGCTGGTAGGTGAAGGAGAGTGAGAAACTTTGCGATTGTTTTCCGTTGATAAACTGAAAGCTGCTTGATTGCGACTGCATGGGGCCGAAAAGTACGTCCAGGCCTTTGAAGGCAGGAGCCTGGAAGTTTTTTGAACCCCGCACGTTGATGGCATAGGAAATTTCGAAGGCTTCGCCTACTGCAACGGAAGAGGGGGCGCGAAGGGTCAATATAGGTTCCTGTGCCTGCAAACAGGAAAACAATGACAGCGACAAGGCGAGAAAGATCGCCGTGCGCCAAATCTTATGGAAGGGTCTGTGTGCCATTTCGTTTCGGTTTTACCAGTCTTTTTCCACGGGAGAACCGCCGTTTTGGTCTTGGTTCTTCTTGATTTTCTCCAAGGTGTTTTTCTCCTGGTTTTCCAAGGCACGCAGAATACGCTCGGCTTCCTGTCGTTTGGCTTTTTGTTGCGGACTCATCTGCTGGCCTTTTTGTGGGTCTTGTTGCTGCTTGTTTTGCGGCTGCGGTTGTTGCTGGTTCTGTTGCTGATTCTGGTTCTGTTGCTTTTGGTCCTGTTGGTTTTGCTGTTGCTGCTGCTTGTTTTGCTGTTGTTGATTTTGCTGCTGCTGTTGTTGCTTCAGCATCTTTTGCGCATAGGCCAGATTATAACGGGTGTCGGTTTTTCCGGGTTTGTTCTGCAATGCCCGTATATAGGACTCTATGGCTTTCTGATAGTCATTCTGTTGCATGAAAGTGTTTCCGAGGTTATGATAAAGGTCGGCTTTTTCTTCGCGGTTCAATTTGGGATTGTCGGCAAGGGCGGTGTAGTTGGCGATGGCTTGTTCGTAGTTTTGCTGTTTGTATTGCGCGTTGCCGAGATTGTAGCGTGCCTTGTAATAATTGCTGTCGTTGCTGAGGGCTTTGAGGTAGGATACTTCGGCCTCATGGAAGTTTTTGTCAGAATATTGCCGGTTGCCGCTATGGGTGGGAATGGCCGTTTGGGCAGGAAGGACGCTTGCCGACATGGCGAAACACAGCAGGAGCCCGGAAAATATACGGATGGCTTGCGGCATTGGCCTCTTTCTGTCTGTTCCGAAGATCCGTTTTCGGTTCAGCCATCGGTTCTGTTTCTCAAAAAGGAAAATTTCGGTTAAAAGAAGCAAGAGGGCCAAAGCCAGAAAATATTGGTAACGGGTTTCATAGTCGGAGATGTTTTGCGCCTCGAAAGAAACTTTGTCGAGTTCGGAAAGCTTTTCAAATACGGTTTCCACGCCTGAAGAGATATTGTTGGCTTCCACGTAAAAACCTTTTCCTGCTTTGGCGATTTCTTCCATCATGCTGCGGTTCATGCGCGTGATCACGATATTTCCATCCGCATCACGTTTATAGGAAACCACTTGACCATTACGGTATTCGGGGATAGGTGCGCCTTGGGGAGACCCCATGCCGACCGTACTCACCACAATGCCTCTCTTGGCCGCGTCGTGCGCCGCTCCCACGGCATCGTCTTCGTGGTTTTCGCCATCACTTATCACGATAATCGCCTTGTTGTGGGCGTTTTCGTATTTAGGGTCGAAGTTTTGGGCACACAATTCAATGGCTTTGCCGATGGCAGTGCCTTGACGGCTCAGGTCGGAGGTCTGTATGTTGCTGATGAACAGTTTGGCGGCTCCGTAGTCAGTGGTGAGTGGCAGTTGCAGGTAAGCGTCTCCTGCAAAAATCACCAGACCGATACGGTCGGATTCCATCTTGTCCAATATACGGATTACCGCCTGTTTGGCCCGCATCAGGCGGGAAGGCTGGATATCGTTGCTGTTCATGCTGTTTGAAATATCCAAGGCCACCATCACGTCCACACCTTTTCGTTCCGCCTTTTTAACGGAAGTACCCAATTGGGGATTGGCCAGACAGAATACAGAAAGCGTGTAGGTCGCCATAAGTAGGGCGAACTTAAGGTGTTGTTTCCCTGTTGAGTATTCGGGAATCTGCTGTTTGAGCAGGGGATATCGCCCCATACCGTTCAACTTTTTCCGTTTGCAGTACATGTTGAGGTAAAAGGCGGCTGCGAAAGGAATAAGCAGAAGCAACAGATACAACAATTGCGGTTTTTCTATGATAAACATTTACGGTAAGGTTTTAAAGAAGAACAGACGGCCTGCCAGCTCCAACACGAGAAAAGCCAACGCGCACCAAAGCGGCAACCGGTATTCTTCGGCGCGACGTTCGTAGGAAATCACCTCGATTTTAGTCTTTTCCAATTGATCTATTTCGTTGAAGATAGCCTTGAGCTTGCCTTTGCTTGTGGCGCGGAAATATTGTCCGCCCGTTTCTTGGGCGATGCGGGTAAGCAGATTCTCATCTATCTCCACTTTTACGTTTTGATATTGGATACCGAAAGGTGTCCGGTAGGGATAGGGGGCAAGTCCGGTGGTGCCTACGCCGATGGTATAAACCCGTATCCCATAAGTTTTCGCCAATTCTGAAGCTGTGAGCGGGTCTATGGATCCGGCGTTGTTCACCCCGTCGGTAAGTAGGATGATAACCTTGCTTTTGGCATCACTTTGGCGGATGCGGTTGATGCTTACCGCAAGGCCGTCGCCCAAGGCCGTTCCATCGGGAATAAGCCCGCTCTTGAGTTGCTTGAGGCGGTTTTCGAGAATGCCGTGGTCGATGGTGAGCGGGCATTGCGTGTAGGCTTCCCCGCTGAAAGCCACGATGGCGATACGGTCATTCTCTCTTGCCCGGATGAATTCCTGAGCCAATTGCTTGGCCGATTCCAAGCGGTTGGGAGAGAAGTCTTCGGCGAGCATGCTGCCTGAAATATCCATCGACATCACGATATCCACGCCTTCTATGTTTTTGCTGCTGTTCTTACTTTTGGCCTGCGGGCGGGCAAGGGCGACAATCAATAGGGCGAGTGTGAGCAGACGGCATACGTGCAACATCGGATACAGCCGTTGCCGCCAACTTTTATGTAGGTTCACAACAAACCCCGAATCGGCATAGTGCAGGTAGGGATGTGTACTTTTGTCCCGACAAAAGAGCCAATAACCGACAACGGGTACCAACAGCAGGCCCCATAAAAGTTGCGGATAGGCAAAAACGAGATTTTCCATGGCTTTTATTTTGTATCGGGCGTTTTTTCTTGTTCTTTGACTTCCGGTGAGGCTTCTTGCTGCCTTTCTCCTTGTTCCTTCTCCTGTTTTTGCAATTCCAAAAAGCGCCAAACTTTGGCATAGCAATCTTCATGGTCGGCGGGAAGCGGCTGCACTTTTGCGAACTTCACCAACATCGAGGTGTCCAGGACCGACAGCAGGTCGTTGAGGGAAGGGCCGCGAAGCGTGTCCTTCAGCGCGACGCTGAGTTCATCGTTGGTCATTTCAACGGCGGCGATCCGCATGTCGGCGGCCAGATAGTTCCGCAGGATATCGGTCAATTCCGTGTAATATTCCTTAACGCGGTTTTGTTGCCAAAGTTGTTTTTCCTGTAACGCTTTCATGGCCGACAGGGCTTGAATCACAGGCGGTATCGCCGGTTTTTTCGGTACAAAAATCGGTTGGTGCTTTTGACGCTTTTTATAGAGGAAAATTCCTACCGCCGTCAGTGCGGCCACCCCCAGAATAATCCAGAGCCAGAATCCGTATCGGGCAAAATATTCTTTCCACAGTTCTTTGCCGTTTACTTCGAATATATCGTGTATATCCTTGATATGTTGAGTCGTGTCAACAACAGGGGCGAAAAAGCGGACGGCACCTGTATCGGTGTATAGGCCGATCAGGCTGTCGTGACGTACGTATTCGAAGCGGAAGGCGGGCATGGTGTAAATCCCTTCCTCATAGGCCGAGAAAAGATAGGTAAGGCTACGGGTATGCAGGTTGGAGGCGGCGTTGAACGAGGAAGCCGCACGCAGACTGTCTTCGGGCAACAGCAACAACTGGGAGGAAAGGGATCCGTCCAAAACCGGAAAATTTACCTTTTCAGGTTGGTCACTTTCACAATAGAAGGTAAGTTTCAAGGCATCTCCCAGCCAACCTACGGTATCGAAATCCACCCATACACGGACGCTTTCCTGTGAAAATCCCCGTGTGTTCATCCCCGTCAGGGGCAAGAGGGAGAAGAGGCAGACAATGAGTTTGTTTTTCATCTTATAGTTTGCTGAACATATTGATGAGCGGCTTCACATAATCTTCTTCAGTAGAAACGGAAGTATGGGCGATGCCGTATTTGGTCATGATGGCGTTCCGTTTGCGGTTCTGTTCATTCCGATATGTTTCGAAAGCCTTACGGTTGACAGCCGAAGTGCTGTCGATCATGAACGTTTTTCCGCTTTCATGGTCTTTAAGGCGCATCAGTCCCCATTCGGGAAGTTGCGATTCCAAAGGGTCGAAAACATGCAGGGCAATCAGTTCGTGTGCCTTGCTGGCAATCTTGATGGCTTCTTCGTAGTGTTCGTCCATAAAGTCGGAAAGCAGAAAGGCTGTGCTTTTCCGTTTCTGTACATTGCGCAAGAACCGCAAGGCCGCGCTGATATCGGTACCTTGCCGGGTAGGACGGAAATCAACGAGTTCGCGGATGATATGCAACAGATGCACCTTTCCCTTTTGGGGCGGAATGTATTTTTCCACCTCCGAACTGAAGAAGATGGCGCCTACCTTGTCATTGTTCTGTGCGGCGGAAAAGGCGAGGATGGCGGCCAATTCACTGATGGTCTCGCGTTTTGAAGCCACACTGCCGAAAAGTCCCGACGCGCTCACGTCTATGAGTAGCATTACCGTCAGCTCCCGTTCTTCCTCGAACACCTTTACATAAGGCTTATGGAAGCGGGCGGTGACTTTCCAGTCAATAAAGCGGATATCATCGCCGTATTGGTATTCACGCACTTCGCTGAACGCCATGCCCCGGCCTTTGAATGCGCTGTGGTATTGGCCCGAAAATATCTGTCGCGACAAAGCCTTGGTCTTTATCTCGATTTTCCTGACTTTCTTTAATAATTCGGAAGTTTCCATGCTGATCCGTATTCAATGAAATTCGTCCGATGGCGGGTCCGTTTTTTTTTAGGGTACCTCCACCGTGTTGAGGATCTCGTTGAGGATATTTTCGGTGGTGATGTTTTCGGCCTCGGCTTCATAGCTGAGCCCGATACGGTGGCGCATCACATCGAAGCATACGGCGCGGATATCTTCGGGAATCACGTATCCGCGATGCTTGATAAAGGCGTATGCTTTGGCGGCCAGCGCCAGATTGATACTGGCACGCGGTGAGGCTCCGTAGCGGATCATGCCGCTGAATTTTTCCAATTTATATTCAGAGGGGAAACGGGTGGCGAACACGATATCGGTAATGTAGTTCTCGATTTTTTCGTCCACGTAGATTTCCCTCGTCAGTTCTCTGGCCCGCCCGATGTCTTTCTTGTCCACCACTTTATTGATGGTTGGATGTTCGTTAGTGATATTCTGCCGGATGATGAGTTTTTCTTCCTCTTTTTTAGGATAACCGACAACCAGTTTGAGCATGAAGCGGTCCACCTGGGCTTCGGGCAGGGGGTAGGTACCTTCCTGTTCGATGGGGTTTTGGGTGGCGAGAACCAAAAACGGGGCGTCCAGTTTGTAGGTTTCTTCACCGATGGTTACCTGTCTTTCCTGCATGGCTTCGAGCAATGCGCTCTGCACCTTGGCCGGGGCGCGGTTTATTTCGTCGGCCAACACGAAATTGGCGAAGATAGGGCCTTTTCGGGTAATGAAATTCTCGTCTTTCTGGCTGTATATCTGTGTTCCGATAAGGTCAGCCGGAAGCAGGTCGGGCGTGAATTGGATGCGGCTGAAATCAGCATCCACGGCTGTTGCCAGTGTTTTGATGGCGAGCGTCTTGGCTAATCCGGGAACCCCCTCGAGCAAGACATGTCCGTTGGCCAGCATCCCGATAAGGAGGCGTTCCACCATGTCTTTCTGACCGATGATGTTTTTCTGCATCTCCATAGACAGCAGGTCGATAAAGGAACTGGCCTGTTGAATCTTTTCGTTGAGTTCTTTGATGTCTATTTGTTCAGTCATCTTAAAACGTTTTTATGTTGAACGGGGCAAAGATACGGATAAAGCGATTCAGGAAACTTTAAAAAGTCTTAAAAATTCTTAAAAAAACTTAATGACAACCCGCGTGTAATCAACAATTCAAGGTTAGAAACTTGCCGGAGGGAAAACGAGAAACCCCTGTGCATTTTCGTTATTTTCGCAAGTTGAAAATAAGATAAAATGGGACGGTTATTGGCGATCGACTATGGACAGAAACGTTGCGGAATTGCGGTGAGCGATCCCTTGAAGATTATCGCCACTTCGTTAACCACTGTGCCTACGGCCGGGCTTTGGGATTTTCTGAAAGACTATATGGCCAGGGAAACTGTGGATTGCGTGGTAGTGGGGGAACCTCGTCAGATGGACTACACGCCCTCCGAGAGTGAACGTTTCATCGCTCCTTTTATCACCCGTTTCCGCAAAATCTATCCGGAGATGCCGCTCGAAAGGGTGGATGAGCGTTTTACCTCGCAGATAGCCCTGCGTTCGATGCGCGAGATGGGCTTGAAGAAGAAACAGCGTCAGGACAAGGCGTTGGTGGATGGCATCAGTGCGACGCTGATATTGCAAACTTATATGCAAATCCATAAATTATGATATATCCCATTGTGGCTTACGGCGACCCGGTCTTGCGTCGCCAGACAGCAGAAATCACACCGGATTATCCGGAATTGAAGCAATTGATAGCCGATATGTTCCAGACGATGGAGCATGCGCATGGCGTGGGGCTTGCCGCACCCCAGATAGGACTTTCCATCAAATTGATCGTGGTGGACGCCACTCCTTTTGCCGAAGAAGACCCGAAGGCGGCTGGTTTCAAGAAGGCGTTGCTTAACCCTGAAATCTATGAGGAAGAAGGTGCGGAGTGGTCGTTTAATGAAGGCTGTCTGAGTTTTCCAGGTCTGCATGAAGATGTGTCCAGGCTTTCTGTCGTGCATATCCGATATATGGACGAAGACGGTAATGCGCACGATGAAATGTATGACGGCTATGTGGCGCGGGTGCTCCAGCACGAATGTGACCATTTGAACGGAAAGACATTCGTGGACCATCTCAGTTCCCTGCGCAAGGCTCTTTTGCGGCGCAGACTCGATAATATCGCCAAAGGGGCGGTATCGGCCGACTACAAAATGAAATTCGGCGGTAAACCCAAACACAGGTAGCAAAAAGATGAAACGAAGTATAATCATAGGTTGTTTCTGGCTTATGTCGGCCGGTTTTGCGGTTGCGCAAAACACCTTCCGTTACGATGAGCCCGAACAGACTTTCTACGATGCGGTCCGCTTATATGATAACGCGAAATACGGAGCGGCCAAGCGCGGTTTTTCGTATGTGGAAAGAAGATTGCGCGAAGACAATGTTTATTTCCGCTCGGAGGCGATGTATTACAAGGCGATGTGCGATGTGTTGCTTTACCATAAAAACGGGGCGTCTGCGCTCAAGAAATTTGTGGAGGCCTATCCCAACAGCAACCGTGTCAATGATGCCTATCTGCAGTTGGGTAATTTCGAATACGACCGCAAGCATTATCAGGCTGCATACGTCTACTATAGACAGGTAGATCCCGAAGAGTTGGGAACAAAAGGGGAAGAAACCGACCGCTATTACTTCCGTCGGGCCTATTCGGCTTTCATACAGAAAAAATATGCCGATGCAAAGTTAGACTTCTCCCGTCTTAAAGATACGGAGAACCGATATCGGGTGGTGGCTACCTATTATTATGCCTATATCCTCTACACAGAGGGATATTACCAAAATGCTTTGGATGCTTTCAAGCAGATTGAGACCGAGCCCTCTTTCGCTTCCATCGTGCCATTGTATATCTTGCAGATCTATCATGTACAAGGTAATAGTGAAAAAGTGCTGGAACTCGGTCCTGAACTGATGGAAAACGCAGGCGAGAAGCGGGCGGCCGAAATGGGCAGACTGATAGGGGAGGCTTATTATCGCGAAGGGAAATACGAAAGCGCGCTTCCGTACATGATTTCGTTTTTCCGCAATTCGGCCGAGGTACCAGATGCCGAAGGACGTTATATTCTGGGGTATTGTTATTATAAGATGGCTTATTTCGATTCGGCGGTCTATTATTTTCAAGGTGTATTGCCGCTCAATCCCGATAAGGCTTTGCGGCAGTCCACGCTTTACCATCTCGCATATTGCTATGTGCAGCAAAACAAGAAAAAGTTTGCGATGGAGGCCTTTGCCGAAGCGGCCAGGATAAAGGGCGAAAATTCTGTTTTAGAAGAAGACGCCATGTATCATTATGCGCAACTCGCCTACGAATTGGGACTGACGCCTTACCACGAATCCTTGAAAGTGCTGGAAGATTTTTTGGCCGCTTATCCGAATTCTGTGTACAGCAAGCGGATTTACGCCTATATGGTGAACATGTATATGACCACCAAGAACTACGATATGGCGTTGGCTTCGCTTGAAAAGATAAAGCAGCGTACGCCCGAATTGGCCGAGATAGAACAACGCCTGTATTTCAATAAAGGGGTGGAATCCTTTAAGCGCCAGGCCTATGCCACAGCCTTGTCGTATTTTGACCGATGTGTGGCCAACGGTTCAAGCGAATCCCTTTCGGCCTTGGCCGGTTTCTGGCAGGGGGAATGTAATTTCGTGGCCAAGAAGTATGCGGTGGCGCAGAACCTCTATCAGAAATTCGTTTCCCATACGGATGCAAAAAAATATCCCGAATACGGACAGGCACTCTATAATCTGGGTTATACGGCCATGGAGTCCGTCAATTATCCTTTGGCGGTCCGTCAGTGGAAAGCATTTCTGTCTGCCGCCACCGCGCATACCGATGCCGCGCTTGTGGCCGATGCCAAGGTTCGTTTGGGGGACTGTCTCTATATGCAGGAAGATTATGCCGCAGCGGTGAAAACGTACGCCGATGCCTTGCAATCGGGCTATAAACCGGCCGATTATGTTTATTTTCAGATGTCTGTTTGCCAAGGGGCGATGGGGGACTATAAGGCAAAGGCTGAAAACCTGCTTAAAATCGTGGATGGCTATCCGGAAACGCAGAACATGCCCCGGGTCTATAACGAATTGGCTTCGACCTACATGATGTTGGATAATACGGAAAAGGCGTTGCTTTACTATCGAACCCTGCGCGACCGTTATCCCCGTTCGCCTTTGGCGGTTTCGGCCTGGGCCAAGATGGGTTTGATCTATTTTAACCAAGGCAGTAACGAAGAGGCCTTACGCTGTTTCAAGTATGTGGCCGAACACAATCCTTCTACAGAGGAAGGCCGTCAGGCATTGGTCAGCATTCGCAATATCTATATGGGCATGAACCAAATCGATCAGTTTTTTGCCTATACCCGCCGTTTGCCGCATGTTAAACTGAACGAAGCCGAACAGGATTCGCTTACCTATCTTGTGGCCGAGAATCTCTTTCATGAAGAAAATTATCCGCAAGCTTTCAACGGATTCAAGAAGTATGTGGATACATATCCGGAAGGCTTTTTTGCCGTAGATGCATGGCGTAATGCCGCCGTATGTGCCGATCGTATGGGGGACAGGGCGAATGCGTTGGCGGCCTATACCAAGCTTTCGCAGATGTCGATTCCTGAGGCTGAAGCGGCCACGGCCAAAGTGGCGGCGATGTATTACGCAGATAAAAACTATACTTCCGCGCTCGGTTATTATCGGAAATTGAAGGAAATGACCGCCGATATGGCCAATACCGTGGCGGCCAAGGTGGGGGAGGTGCGTTGCTTGCGTGCGTTGGGGCAGAACAAGGCCTTGGTGGAAGCCGCCTTGGATGTGTTGCGTACCGACGGCATTTCGGTACAGGAAGCCGAAGAGGCCCGCTATTTCATTGCTAATGCGGCTCCGTCTATCGGTGAAAACGATCTGGCCATGCAACAATACGAAATGTTGAGCCGTTCGGAAAATCCCGATTATGCTTCGGAAGCCCGCTACAAGATTTTGGAACAGAGGGTAAAGGCCGGGTTTTACGATGAGGCGGAAAAATTGATTTTCGATTATGTGAGCCAGGCCTCTATCAGCGAATATTATCTGGTGAAGACCTATCTGCTTTGGGCCGATATTTATTTTATGAAAGGCAATATCTTGCAGGCTAAACAGACTTTGCAGAGCATTATCGACAATTACGAGGGAGAAGACCTCAGGGAATTGGCCCGGCAGAAGATGGAAATGATTATCCAGAAAGAAAACGCGGAATTGGAAAAGGAAAAGGAATATCGTTCATCCCGCTATACGGAGCAAGATGACATTATGTTGCCCTCCATGTAGAATAATAAAGAAGAGAAGATGATGAAACTACAACATATATGGCCTTGTGCGGTTTTGTTTGTGCTGGGTACGGTCTCGCAGGCGCAGGGAATACCGGAGAAAAAGGCGGATTATAACGAAAAAGTGGTGGTTACGGCACCTTACCAACCTTCGTTGGGTGCTTTTACCAAGCCGGTTTTTGTACCGCGCAGTATGGATACGGTTTTGGGAAAATTGCCGTTCGAATGTCAGATTATCTCCCGTCCGTTTGTTACTTCTTATCCGATAGAGAATATAAAACCGGCCAAGATATTGGGCGAACCTATCCCCAAGTTATACAACAGCAGTGTACGGGCGGGTGTGGGGCTGATGGGCAGGATGCCATCGCCTTTCGGTGAACTCAATTTCAGTGTGGGGCGGAGCCGCCAATACGAATTGGCGGTTTATTACCGTCATCAGTCCGCTTTCGGAAAGTTAAAGGGATATGACCGGTTCAAAACGAACCATTCGCTTAATGAAGCCGATATTTTGGGACGTATTTTCGCCGATAAATTCATTACGAGTCTGGATATTTCCTACGGACAGAAACTTGTGAACTGCTATGGCTACGGTGATGGTGCCTTGGGAACTGACGGAGTGGTGGACGAAAAAGAAAGATTCCCGTACTATCAGACCCATCCTAAACGTTGGTACCAGAATGCAAGGGGAATCCTTACCTTTGAGGATAATGCCACCGAATCAACGGACTTACGGTTCGATGCCAAAGTGGATTACAACCTGAACTTCACCAATTGGCGTTCGGCTGAAAATTCGCTTGTGGTGGAGGGCGGCATATCGAAGGTATTGCTTGAAAACCGTCTTTCGGCCGATGTGCTGGCTTTGGGGGGACAGGTTCGATTAGAGGACAATACCTATCGGGATGGGATACGGGACGGTCATTTTGTCTATAAGACTGTCGGAGATTTGGCCGATGCCAACAGTATCGTTCAAGAATGGGTGCCTGGCAATGTATTGCGCAATGCCTATCATGTGGATTTCCGTCCGACATTGTATTTCAAATACGATTTTGTGGAGATGGACGCGGCTGTAGCCTTTCATGTGTTCGGTCAAGGTGGTGGCGACGGAGTGGAAAAAAGAACCTGGTTCCAGTTCAATCCCGTGGTGGATCTGAGGTTGCACATCATCGACAAGATCCTGACCTTTTTCGTAGGAACGGATGGCGGGGTGGAACGCAATACGGTGAAAGGCATTTCTGAAATCAACCCCTATCTGCATCCGCTCCTTTACGGAGACTTGAAATTCACCCGCGACAAGTTCAACGCCTATGCGGGTCTGAGCGGGAATTTCAGTCGCAACATCGACTATAGGGTTAAAGTTTCGGCCCATTTTATGGAAGATGTGTTAAGTTTCGATTATTTCCGATACGATTATGGGATGTATAGCAATTATTACGGTTACAATGATTTCGTTCCCGAGTATAGCGGCAAGGTGTTCAATCTGCGTGTGCGCGGCGATCTGAATTTCCGTTGGGGTAAACAGATTCTGGCGCATGTGGATGCCACGTATTCTCTCTACGATAAAAAACTTTATTATTCGCCCGCATTCAAGGCCAATCTTTCATTCCGTTACAATATAGTCGATAAGGTGTCGGTTTATACCCGGATGACGGGCTATACCAATATGCAGGCCAAAGACAGAAAGGGACAGGATGTTACGCTGAAAGGCTGTTTCGATTGGAGTGTGGGGGCCGAATACCGCTTTATCAAACGTATGACTGTATTCTTGGATTTGAACAACCTCATCGCCCAACGTTACTATCAATGGTATGATTATCCTTCCTACCGTTTCAACTTTATGGCGGGGATCAGTTTCGATTTTTAAAGACAAGGAAAAAGGCAGCAGATGGAAGTGATCCGGGGCATCGAGAATTGGAAGGCTATGAATCGGCCAGTGGTTACGGTGGGGTCTTTCGATGGGGTACATCTGGCACACAAGGCTATTATCGGATTGTTGAAGCATTATGCCGAACTTATGGATGGCACCAGTGTGTTGCTTACTTTTTCACCGCATCCGCGTTTGGTGTTGCATGCTTTTGACGCTTATGCGCGGCACTTCGGTCTGCTTTCTTCGGACGATGAAAAAATAACGCTTCTGGA
The DNA here is from genome assembly GCA_964584745.1 of uncultured Bacteroidaceae bacterium. Taxonomy (GTDB): domain Bacteria; phylum Bacteroidota; class Bacteroidia; order Bacteroidales; family P3; genus Pullibacteroides. Next base: position 1,405 of record CAZPBB010000028.1, on the reverse strand, counting down.
ACGGGCGGGATTAGATGCGGTGGTGATTCTGCATTTTGATGAGGCGTTTTCCAAGATGCCCTATGATGTTTTTATCAAGAAGTTATTGGTGGAAACCATCGGCGTGAAGAAGATGGTGGTGGGATATAACCACAATTTCGGACATGACCGAGCGGGCAGTTATGAACAGATGGCCGACTATGGCAAGCGATATGGCTTTGCAACCGATCGTTTCCCCGAACAGATGGTGCATCGGCAGCATATCAGTTCCACGCATATCCGCAACCTGTTGGAAGAAGGAGATATCGCGCAGGCCAACGACTTATTGGGATATGAGTACGGTATGACGGGAATTTTCAGGAATGGCCTTTTCAATGTGACAGACCCACATAAACTGATGCCGGGGGAGGGGGATTATCTGGTTAAGGTCAAAAACCGCGGCAATCATAATTTTACCGTTTGCAGGATAGCAGCAGAAACGGTGGCTTTTCCAGATCTGCATACGGTAGAGGAAGGTGAAACGGTAAGGATGAATTTTATCAAGAAACTGCATCTTTCAGGAGGCAATTGATATGTTGGAAAAAAATTATCGGGATATTTTATCCACGATTCCTCAGGGCGTGCGTTTGGTGGCCGTATCCAAATACAAACCGGTGGAAGACATAGAGCGGGTCTATAAGGCAGGTCAACGCATTTTCGGAGAAAACAAGGCGCAGGAAATGCGGGGTAAGCACGAAGTTTTGCCTGAAGATATAGAATGGCATTTCATCGGGCATTTGCAAACCAATAAAATCAAATATATCATTCCGTATGTAAGCTTGATTCACAGTATCGACAGTCTTGACTTGCTACGGGAGGTGGACAAGGCGGCCGCCAAAGTGGAACGGATCGTGCCTTGTCTGCTGCAATTTCATATAGCCCGGGAAGATACCAAGTTTGGATTGGATATGGAAGAAGCCAAGCGGCTGTTGGATTCGGTTGAATTTCAAGGTATGCGGAATGTCCGTATCGATGGGGTTATGGGAATGGGAACCTTTACCGAAGACAAACAGCAGGTAAGTGGCGAATTCGCTTCCTTGCGCCGTATATTTGAGGAACTCGGTCGCCTTTATTTTTCAGGACAGACGCATTTTAAAGAAATCTCGATGGGCATGTCCGATGATTACCGTCTGGCTATCGAGGAAGGCAGCACGCTCGTAAGGATAGGCAGTTCCATTTTCGGCGCCCGCGATTATACGCTCAAGACGTATTGAAAAGGTTGTAGTCAAAAAAAGTCGGTGAAGCGATAAAGAAAACCCCGAAAGTTTTGTGTCCGACTTTTGGGAGGCCGTTCAGACCAAGAACTTTCAGGGTTCTCTTATGCGAAAGGGAAAAAACTATCCGAGCGTGGCCACCATCACGGCCTTGATCGTGTGCAGACGGTTTT
>CAZPBB010000027.1:0-17165 GCA_964584745.1 uncultured Bacteroidaceae bacterium | reverse complement strand
AATACATCATGGACAGCAAACTCAGCGTAGGCGACTACGTGAAGCAGAACGGAGACGCCACCGTGGTGGCTTTCCGCCGCCTGATGCTGGGTGCCTGATTCCCTTGCAAGCCATTTACGGGGCTGTCCCTTTGGAGGCAGCCCCTTTTTTTTAATACCGAAAAAACAAACCTTCATGAAAAGTGGAAACACCTTGTCTTCCAAGAAAGAATCTTGGTTCAGCAAAAAGGAACAGATAGCCTATCTGCTCGTTATCGGCGGCAGTATCCTGTTTGCCATCGGCGATGTGATGTTTGCCAATCCCTATAAACTGGCTCCCGGCGGCACCTACGGGCTTTCGAATGTGCTGAACACCGTTTTCCCGTGGAAAATCAGCTATTACGCCGCCTGTATGGATATTCCCCTGTTGCTTATCGGAACGTGGATCTTAGGGCCTCGTTTCGGGGTAAAGACCATCGTTTCCACCTTTGTGATTCTGGGCGCGGTCTGGGTGATAGAAAACACCTGGGGCTATGCGCCGCTTATCCACAACGGCATCCTGCCCGCTGGTTTCGACATGGCTTCCGTGCCCGACTATATGCAGAACATGCTCGTGCAGCTGGGTGACAAGGGCATTACCTTCGTGCCCGATTATTTCCTCAACACCTTGGTGGCCGGTCTTATCTACGGGGTGGCCATCGGCATGATCTTCAAGTCTGGAGCCACTTCCGGCGGCAGCGACATCATTTCGATGATCATCAACAAATACACCCGTATTCCGTTGGGAACGCTCGTCATCATCGTCGATACCACAATCACGCTTTCCACGTTGGTGGCTTTCGGCGAAATCCGCCTGCCTATCTACTCCATTATGTTGATTGTGATTGAGGGCAAGATCATCAACTGGATGATGGACTGGGGCGTGAAAGACAGGAAGGTGGCGGTAAAGGAAACGCATGAACAGCGGCACCGCAAGTTGTTCCGGTTGCGCAATCGGATGCTTTAGTTAATTGTTTGCAGTAGAGTTAAAAAAGGCGGCACCGCATGCGGTGCCGCCTTTTTTGTTGATGAATATCCGTATAAAAATAATATAATCAAGTCATTAAATTGTTTTATGGTGTATCATTGTTGATATTATTTTATTTACAATTATCTAAATAATTATTTTATATTTGCAATTCCAACAATCTTGCGGAAGTTTATTTTCCGTTTTTTAAGATTTAAAAAGAAAAAAACGTTAATAATCAATTAACCAAAATCGACAAATGAAGACAACTTCTTCTCTGTTCAGGAAAATACTGGTTTCCCTGATGGTAACTATGGGCGTTTGTTTGCTAAAAGCGCAGACTCCGATTTTTTATGAAGACTTCGAGAAACCCGCCTTCCCTCCCGAAGATTGGCAGGTAATAGAAGACCATTCCGATTCTATTTATTGCCATTGGCAGATTTTTTCTTACAGTGATGGCTATCCTACATTGGGAGGGGGATTGCGTTCTGCCTATATCGATACTAAAGTATATCAGACCTCCGAAGATTATCCGGAACATCCTAAAACGGAATGGTTGATTACGCCCGACATCGATATTCCTGATGCCGATTCATATAAGCTTTCTTTCCTTTGGCAGGCACATAAAAGGGCTTATGAGGAATTATGCTACAATACATGGGTGTTGGTGAGCACAAACAAAGGTATAACTTGGGATACCGTATGGCATCTGCTGGATCCGCTTACGATGATTAACAGCGGAACGCCTTGGCCATGGGAAAGTTTTGGCGAAAATAGAGCCGATGTGGATCTTTCCAAGTATAAGGGGAAAAGCATACGGATTGCCTGGTTGTATCGTAATTTCTACAAAGGCCAAGGTGATTTGTTTAAGCTAGACAATATTTCGGTGGAAAAATGGACACCGCTGACAGGACCTGTAGCGCAATTGTCGCCAGAAACGTTTGAGTTTCCTGAGTCGTATATGAATATTTCCCTGTTTTCCGGAAATGTGTTTAAACTTACCAATTTAGGTATCGATACCTTGAAAGTTACCGCCATCGAAGGGCTGGAGGGTACAGATTTCAGTATTCCCGGTGATTTCTCATCGGTGGCTTTGCTGAGGAATCAAGCCGTTTTGTTCGGTGTGGTCTATACGCCTACCAGCAACGGAGCCCGTATGGCGACTGCTCGGATTAAAACCAATGGAGGAACGGTAGAGGTAACGTTGTCCGGAAGCAAAATCGGTTTACCTGCCGGTTATACGCTGGAAAGTTTTGAAGATACCTTTTTCCCGCCCGTAGGTTGGACGGGAAGCGGTTGGCGACGCATCATTGGCAGTGCCGCTTCAGGGGAGGCTTGTGCGGTTCCCACTTTGTCTATGACGAAAGTCTTTCTACAATCACCCCGTTTAGACCTTTCCAAGGGTAACAACCATTACATTGCATTTGATTGGGCAGACTTTTTGAGTGTGGAACAGGAAGGTTGGGATAATACGGATATAGTTGAATTTTCGGAAGATGGCGGCTCCACATGGACAACGCTTTTTACCACTGAGCCTTCCGATGAATCTGCATGGACACGTAAAAAAATAATGCTCAACTCTTCATCGAACAATGCCTATATCCGATTCTCCTGCAAGATTGAAGACCTTTCGAGCGATAGCGAAATCTCAGCGTGGTATCTGGACAATGTGGTATTGCCTCCTCTTTATGGGGCTACGGAAGCCCCTGCGGTGGCCACAAATCCTCAACCCGAAAACGGAGCCACCAATCAATATGTAAACAATCTGTCGTTGTCCTGGACGCCGGTATTGCACGCCACTTCCTATAAGGTAAAAGTGGGTACCTCTGCTGCAAGTCTCACCGATGTATTGGATGTTGAACAGGTTGGATGCACGATAACCTTGCAGGGCCTTTCGTACAATACCACCTACTATTGGCAGGTGATTCCCATCAATATCTATGGACAGGCTTCATCTGTTCCCACTTGGAGTTTTACAACTATGGAGGATCCTACCATCTCGACTTTCCCATATCTGGAAGGCTTTGAAGGTGAAGATTTTCCGTCGCTTGGCTGGCGTATCGGCGGCGACAACAAATGGAGCAGATCTGAATACAAGCCTTACGAAGGCAAATACACGGCGATGTCTTCTTCCCAAGAAGGGTCGTCCATTCTTTCCATGCCGCCTTTACGGCTTCCCGAAGACCAGGTGATGCAGGTTTCTTTTGTTTGGGGAAATTCCTATCCGGTGAGCCTTACCGTGCCCGATGGTCCGATGAAGGCTAAAGCGGTTGCAAAGCGCCATAATGTGGATACCATCTATTTTGAAATATCTACAGATGAGGTGAACTGGAAAGTGATTTCGTTTGTAAGCGATGAGCCCGATGAAAACGACAATTATTATTGGCATCGTTTCAAATACCCCATGACGGAATATGCCGGTCAGGTAGTTTATCTGCGTTGGCGTTATTCTTGTGTGAATTACGGTCGCTCCAGAGGTTCTTCTTTAGATAATGTATTGGTGGGCGAATATTCTACCGCGGGTCAGATTTTGTTCAGCCATACCGGTTTTGACGCCGGGGTGGTGAACTACCGCCATACGGTTGCTTCCAAGAATTACTATTTCATCAACGATGGGGCGGTAGATCTGAAAGTGAAGGATGTAAGCTTCAAGAGCCGTAATTTCACTACCGATATAGCGGTCGGGGATGAAATAAAGGCCGATAAGTCGCAGACATATTCGATTTTCTTTACGGCATTCGAACCGGGTATCGTTTCCGATTCGTTGCGTATAGAATTTGAAAATGGGTTGGTGGCACAGCAGGCAGTAAAAGGCCATGCCTTGGATTCCACTACCCGTTGCTTCACTTTTGAATTCGATGAAGCTTTTTCCACCACAAACATTCAAAACTTCACCACTATTGATGTGGATGGCAATACAACAGTTCAACCGATACTTATCCATTATCCCAACTATGGTGCTCCCTTCGCCTTTATCGTAATGAATGTACTTGATGCCGATTGGCGCAATGTAAATCCTGTTTCTGGTGTACAGTGTCTGTATGCGGCCTGTCCTGCGGAAAGTATGACGGGAACGACAAAGGCAGACGATTGGTTGATTTCCGATCCGATGACGGCTTCCGCTCAGTCCAGATTCCGTTTCTTTGCCAAATCGTATGGAAATCCCGAAGATTTTGAATTGCACAGAATAAGTGTCCTGGTAAGTGAAACCGATAACAACCGGAGTAGTTTCAGTGTGTTGAAGGGTTGGGAAAACATTGAAGTTCCCTATTCTTCCAAGGGTGAATTCAAGGAATTTACCGTAGATCTTTCCGCTTATGCCGGCAAGCGGATTTTCGTGGCGGTTCGTCATACGGTGAGCGAAGACGGTTTTGTGATGTTTATGGATGATTTGTGGTTCGAAAACTTTTTGTTTACCTCCATGGACAACCAGGCTCCCCGTTTTCTTACCACGCCCCCCACGGAAGCTACCGTAAATAAAGAATTCACTTACACTTTCCGTGCCATTGACCCGGATGGCGATCCGATTACCTTTACCACCAAGGGGGTTCCTTCCTGGTTGACATTGGAACTTGATGATGCCAATGGCGGTACCTTGCGTGGCGTTCCCACGCAAGAAGGAGAGGTTCTGTTTGTGATTACAGCCAGTGACAATATGGTTTCCAACAGTCAGGAAGTTCTCTTTACCGTAAAACCGGGTATGGATAACGAAAGTGCCGCTTCCGCAATGGTAAGATTCTATCCCAATCCAGTAAAAGATGTGTTGAACATCAGCGTGGATACCGACAACTATCGGGTTATGCTGGTGGGGGCAGATGGCAGGATTGTTGCACAAGGTGTGAATCAGAATGTCATTGATATGCGCCCGATGCCTTCCGGTATCTATGTGTTGCAAGTACGTACGGCCAATCAGGTATTGAACTTTAGAGTGTTGAAATATTAAAGTTGGCGGCAACATTTGAAGTAGGGAAGAAGGAGGGGTTGCTTTTGTAACCCCTCCTTGCATATTCATTCAAACATCAAAAAATAAACATGAAACAAATAGTATCGAAAGCCCTCGCTATATGGTGCTTGGTGCTTTTCCCCATTATCGGATGGGGGCAAGAGACAAAAACAGTAGGAGGTCCCTGGAATGCAAGCAATCCAGATCCGTTGCAGGCTTGTCCGGTAGGTCTTTTTTATAAACACAGTATTTCCCAGGTTATTTATACTCAGGAAGAATTGTCGGATTTGGATGGCAGTATGATTACCGCCATATCCTATAGTCTGTCTTCTAAACCGGCGAAGAATTTTTCGGATGTGGATATCTATATCGGAAAGATGGAATCGGAATCCTTCTCAGAACCGAAATTTTTATCTACGGCGGGAATGGAGAAAGTGGCTACGGTTACAATCGGTGGATTCGACAGCAAAACGCTTTTCCTTCCGTTGGACAATCCGTATCAGTACGATGGCAGTTCGAATTTGATTGTATGTCTGGTCAGAAGGAATGACCCGGCTTATGAAAACTGTGTATTTGAAAGTTTTGACAATGGAACCGGCGGAGAGACGATAAAGAGGCAGTGTATATTCGCCTATACGGATGGCAGTGAATTGGATGCGGAAGATTTAAGTACGATCGATTTTGCCGATATCTCATCCAGTAAAAAAGGTTATGGGACGATACGCCCCATAACCACTTTTACTTACGAAAGGCAATCGGAGAACGCGGTGCTCAAGATAGCTCCCAAAGAATTGGATTTCGGGTGGCAGGAAGTGGGGAAACAGGCATCCTTATCTTTTAAGGTGGTGAATCCCGGTAAGCAAAATCTTACGATAAACAGTGTAACGATACCTGAAGGCTTGGGCACGATTAGCCCGGAACCCGGCAATATGTCGGTGGCATCCCAAGGAGAACAGGAATTTACATTTAATCTTACCGCTCCGGCGGGTACTTATAGCGAAGACGTGGTTTTTAATGCCTCCGATGCGGAACCTGATGAGGCAAAACTGAATATTTCGGCTTTGGTATATCCGCAAACAGCCTTGCTTGAAGACTTTGAAGGAAGCGAAAACTTCCCCGCCCATTTCAGAAGCCTTACCGGAAAATGTAAGGTAGAAACCGGCAATACTTCGGCTTATACGGGAGAAAAGTATGTTAAATTCGATACTTATTCCGACGATACTTTGGTTTTTTCCAAGTTGAAAGGTTCGGTTTATATGTACCTGAAGGCGAATAGCAGTTACGGTACAACCAAGGCCTCCGTTTTGCAGTCTTCCGATTTGCGGCAATGGATCCAACTGCAAGAAATAACGTTAACTACCTCGTATCAGCAGATAAAAGCCGATGTCGTTGTCGATGATCCCGTTTTCTTCGCTTTGGCAGGACATGATTTCAGTATGGACCGCATCTTGGTTCTGGAACCGGAATATCCTACGCACGATCTCAATTTTGTTTCATGGGAAGTGCCTGAAATATTGAAAGAGAACACGCAAGCGGTATTTAATGCCGTTGTTGGCAACTGGGGCCGTGAAGAAGAAACGGTGGTGTTGGAATTGATTGACCAGAACAACCGGGTATTGGCGCAAAAAACAGGAGGGACGTTGGCTGCCGGTGGCCAAGGCGAATATACTGTGGAATGGACGCCTGCCGAAGCCGACCGTGGCGTAATTTCTGTGCGGTGCAACATTGTTTTGGCCAACGATGAAGACCTTACCAACCAATCTTCACCCATAAAAGCAGTAACGGTGGTGCCTTATCTTCCGGTGGGTGTCTTGAATACTGAAACGGTATTTTTTAAACCTTTGGCGGTGGGCAAAGACAAGGATACGGTAAGCGTAAGTTTATCCAATAATGGCATCGCCCCCTTGGAAGTGAGTGCGGTAACGGTTTCCGCTCCTTTTTCTGTTGATGTTGAGGTTCCCTTTACCGTGGCTGCGGAGTCCTCAAAAGAAATAAAAATCGTTCTCAATGCGGGTATATTTACCGGTGTGCAGGTCGATACCTTGAAAATAACCTCCAATATCGGTATGCTTCGATTGCCGTTGGCGGGAACCGTTTTAACGGAAAATTCTTTGTACGAATCGTTTGAAGGTGTAGAATGGCTTCCTTTGGCTTGGCGCAAGTTGGGTGCGGAAGAGACAACAAGGGGTTGGGAACGTAGCCAATACGGCGCACAGGACGGAATTTGGTATGCGGAGCAAAAATCTGTGCCGGATACATTGGTAACGCCAAAGTTGAATGTAAAGGCGGGTGATAAAATGCTTTTCTGGGCAAAATCCGGCAGTGAGCTTTCCGTACTTTACAGTGCTGATCTCAAAAATTGGACGGAACTACACCGCTATGGAAGTGAAGAACTCTCTTACATATGGCAGGGTTTTGGGGTGGAATTTCCCCAAAACGGTAAATTCTATGTGGGTTTTGCAGCAGGTAGTGGAGTTTCGTTAGACTATATACAGGGTCCCGAAGTGGTGGTGGCGGAAAAAGACATCCGTATCGTGGGGATTCCGGTTTGTCCGGCGGCAGGCAACAAATATGCCGATGTGGAATACGAAGTGTATGTACAGAACATAGGTTCGCTTAAGGCGGAAGAATATACCGTGCAACTGTTGCAAGGCGAAAAAGTGTTGGCCGAACAACAAGGCGTGGCGGTAGAATATTTGGATACGGCCCGTATCAATCTTGTTTATCTGCCCTTGGAAGAAGGTTTGCTGGAAAATCTCCGTATGCGGGTGGTGTATGAAGGTGATGCCGATCAAGAAAACAATATCTCGGCAAAATTCAATCTGTTGGTCCGTCCTGAATTTTATGGAGAAACGGTTGTCGGATCCGAAGATCATACGGTTCCGTCCAATAGGCAGAAAGCAGGTTTGTGGATAAGCAATTACGATTATTCTTTGCAGGAGTTTCACTATTCTGCCGCACAATTAGGTATCAGACCGGGTAGCAAAATCAAGCGTATCGCTTATTTGGTTGTTTATCAATCATCAGATATTCAAACACCTTTGAATATCTGGATGGGAAAGAAAATAGGGCAGAATGTAACAACGGCATGGTCTGATATTTCTGATCTCACACCGGTGTATGCCACAGAAACCACGGTACCCAAAACGACAGGTGAAAATATCGGTTGGGGGGAATTGAAATTATCCGAACCTTATGTTTACGAAGGTGGCGATTTGATTATTATGGTTGAGCGTAATGGAAAGTGGAAAAACATTGAATTCTTAGTGAATCAATCCACCGAAAATGTTCGTCGATATTATAATAAAGACAATGTGGCGGAAGGAATCAGAGATGCCGCATTGGCTGCCGGATCTTCCGACAAAACTTATCCCACGCTCAAGTTCATTTACGATATGCCCAGTATAGAAGTGTCGGGAACGGTAAAGGATGAAAGCGGAAACGCCGTTGCGGAAGCACTTGTGCTCTTGACGAACGGAGAAGTGGTGTATCGGGTGCAGACTGATGAAAACGGCCGGTTTACCCTCGATATGAGCCGTACGGGTTTGGATTATGAAATTTCCATTATCAAAGAAGGTTTGTTCTTTGCCAAAGAAACGGTATCGATAGGAACGGAAGATATTGATTTGGGTGAATTCGAGATGATTTCGAATCCGCTTAAGCTTTCGTTGGCATTGGATGGCGGAGAAGGACTTCCCTTGAAGGAATTGAAAGTCGAATTGAAACGGGATGGCGGTACGAAAACTTATTCCGGAACCGCTACCGCTTCCGGAACTATCGATACGATTGTGTTTGAATCTCTCAAGGCGGGTCTTTACAAAGGCAGGGTATCGCATCCTGCTTATCAGGACACCGCATTTGAATTACAACTGGCAGACAAGGATACAGTTTTAGTTGTCCGGTTGGTCGAAAGCGATCCGATTGCCATTACCGGAAAAGTTATTTCGTCCTTTAACGGCAAGGGTTTGGAAGGTGCGGCGGTAAACCTTAGGAGTATCGCTTATGGATTAATCGTTTCAGACTCCACCGATGCCGAAGGCAGTTATCGGATGAATGTTAAGATGGCAGGCAAGTATGTGCGTACCGTAACCGCCCTTTCGTACAGGAAGAGTACGGATACGGTAAACATTCCCGATGTTGCGGACAATTATACGTTGAGTGATGTTACCTTGCGTCTGGACAACATCGTTGTCTCTCTCAAGGTTATTTCTTCTATTGACCTGACGGGGGCTATGGCGGTTCTGACCGACAATGCCGATACCGAAAGAATCTTTGAAGCCACTTTGCTGTCGGGCAATCTTTTTGTGTTCGACAATCTTTTGCCGGGTATATATACCCTTACGGTCCGCAAAGGAGAAAGTGTTCTTTATACCGATGCAGAATTTGAGATTGTTGCTGACCGCAATGAGGAGATCGTTATCGGACAACTTTCGGGCAACGGAAATCTTACCGTAAAGGTTACCACTGATAACGGGGAATCGCCCGCCGGTGCGGAAATCTACCTGATGAACGATTATAGCGGTGTTACCTACGATGAATGGATCGATAACACGGGCGAAAGGACATTTACCGGTCTATCATTTGGAAATTATCGCTTCGGTGTGTATAAAGACGGTTTCCTGCCGCATGAAGAAATGTTGGAATTTACCGGAGACCGTACGGTTTCCGTTGAACTCAAGGAACACCGCATCGCTCCCTACGCGCTCACGGCAGAGGTGGTATATAATGCCGATAATGCCCAAGCGGACATCGAAATGGAATGGAACAACATAGGTGATTATTACTATGATGGATTTGAAGACTATGAGGATTTCTCCATCAGCTTTGGTTCCTGGAAATTGATAGACGGCGATGGCAAGGGTACGGCTTCCATCCGGAATACCCATTATCCGCATTTGGGTGAACCCATTGCAGCCATGGTGTTCAATCCTTACACTACCACGCCTCCGTGCACCAATGCCGCTTTTGCCCCGCTTACGGGAGCCAAGTATCTGGCCTTTTTCAATGCTGTCGGTGGAACTTCCGATGATTGGGCTATCGCACCTAAACGCATGATTCGTAAAGGCGATAGATTGATGGTAAGTTTCCGCCATTTGGAAGCCGGGGCAACTCCCGAACGCTTTACGATTTGCGTCTCCACCACCGGTACCGATCCGGAAGACTTTATGGTGGTTTCGGCAGGCAACTACATTGCTTCGGAGGCCAGATGGATGACTTTCCAAGGGGATATGTCTTCTTTTGCCGGAGAGGAAGTCCACGTGGCTATCCACTATATATCCGACCAGACTGGCGGAATGTTGATGGTGGATGATTTCTTTATCGGCGCCGTTCCTGAAGATCTTAAGGATGATAGAGTAGGCAAATGGATGGCAAAAGTCCAGGAAGAAACCACGTACAAGGTTTACCTGGACGGGGAGTTTAAGGAAAACATTAAAACCAACCAGCACGTTTTCCGTGATATGGGTCCCGGTATACACACGGTGGGTGTTTCACAGGTTTATAAAGGCGGGGAATCAGCCATCACTACGGCTGAAGTTTTGGTAGAGGATTTCAGAACGGTTTCTGCCGGATGGGAACTTCGTCTTTCCACCAATACCGGTATTTCCTGCCAGACAGCACAGGTTAGCCTCACCGATGCCACCGGTAAGAGTACCGTATATACGGTAAATGCCGATAATAAGGTGCTTGTGAATTATCTCCGTTACGGAGATTATACGCTTCGGGTCAATATGGCCGGCTATGATCCCGTTTCGCAATCATTGGTGCACCGTGAAACGTCGATAACCGAAATCGAACTTAAAGAAAGCCTTACGGCCCCTTCCAATCTCTTTGTGAATGTGTTTAAGTCGGGTGAATCCTATTTCGGTACATTTATCTGGAATACCGTGGTGGGTTTTAACGAGGATTTCGAATCATATGCCGACTTTACCCAGCAGATAGGCGAATGGACGAATATCGACAGGGATGGACTTAAAACTTTTGGCGTATCGAACTGTTCTTTCCCCGGTATGGGTGAACCCATGGGGGCCATTGTTTATAACCCTTCGTCCACTACACCTTCTACCAGTGGAGACAACAATGTTCGTCCACATTCAGGCAAGAAAGAAATCGTTTTCTTCTCCACCGATCAGGGAACACCTGACGATTGGCTTATCTCACCCAAGCAAAGCATCCGCGACAATTACCAATTGCGTTTCTTTGCCAAGAGTTATTCGAGTATGTATGGTCTTGAAAGCCTGTCGGTGCTGATTTCCGAAACGGATCCCGAACAAGCTTCTTTCAAACAGGTTCGCCAGATTACGGAAATCCCTGTGGAATGGAAAGAATATGTATTGGATTTAAGCGATTACAAGGGTAAGGATATTTATATCGCTTTCCGTTATACACAGGCCAATACATTCTTTCTCCTCTTGGATGATGTTTATGTGGGGCCTGCCACCGATGTGAAGAACGGTATCAAGACGCCCACCTCTTACAATGTTTATCTGGATGGAAAATCAGTGGGAACGGCGGTTGAGGCTGAGTTTGTATTTAAGAACTTGGAATTGGGACGTGTTTACGAAGCTGGCGTGGAAGCCGTTTACGTTTCCGGCGTATCGGAAAGGTCCGTTTATTCTTTCAAGGTGGAAGAATTGACAGCAGAACAATCCGGCAGAGCGATGAACACGTTGTCTGTCTATCCCAATCCGGTATGTTCCGGTAGTGAAATTCACGTGGAAGTACAAACCATGCAAGATTACACGATGCGTTTCTTTAATGCATATGGTCGCTTGGTATGGGAAACCGGAAAATTGCAACCCTCCACACAAACAGTCCGGCTACCCGGACTGCCGTCAGGCATGTATGTTGTCGAAGTACAGACCAAGGAAGGCTTTTTGTATGGCAAGTTGATGATTCTGTAGTCTTTTGAATCTTTTTGGAGCAGTCCGGAGAACCATTGGTTTTTCCGGGCTGTCTTTTTATTACAGTTGGAGCACAAACGGGTTGAAACCCTGTAAAGAATAAATTTCGTATCTTTAACTTCCGTTGAAGATACGCTGGTCTCGGCAGAATTGAACGGTATTTGCTTCTGCACTCGACTTTTTGTATCTTTACCAATTCTGAAAGAAGGAAATAAGGTTATGGAATACAAGCGCGTGTTGTTGAAACTCAGCGGAGAGTCGCTGATGGGCTCGCAGGCCTACGGCATAGACCCTTTGCGGCTTGCCGAGTATGCGGGGCAGATTGCCGCCGTGGTGCGCCAGGGCTGTCAGGTGGGCATCGTGATCGGCGGAGGCAATATCTTCCGCGGATTGCAGGGGGCCGCCAAAGGCATGGACCGCATTCAGGGCGATTATATGGGCATGATGGCCACCGTTATCAATTCGATGGCCTTGCAGTCGGCCTTGGAGAAAGAAGGTGTCAAGGCGGTGCTTCTGTCGGGCCTGGCCATTGACCCGGTTTGCGAGAAGATGAGCAGCCGCCGTGCCATCGACTATCTGGAACGCGGCTATACCGTGATTATGGCCTCCGGAACGGGCAATCCGTTCTTCACCACCGATTCGGGCGCGGCGCTGCGGGCGGTGGAAATCCGTGCCGATGTGTTGCTTAAGGGCACGCGTGTGGACGGGGTCTATACCGCCGACCCGGAAAAAGACAGGACAGCCACCAAATACACTTCCCTCAGTTTTGCCGAAGCCTACGAAAAGAAGCTCAAGATCATGGATCTGACCGCTTTTACACTTTGCGAGGAAAACAATATCCCCATCTATGTTTTCGATATGGATACCCTCGGCAACCTTGCCAGAGTGGTTCAAGGGGAAGAAATCGGCACCTTGGTTTACCGTAAGTAATATTTTTGCAATAAAAAGAAAAACCCATACATCATGACTGAAGAAGTAAAGGCTTGCATGAGCAAGCAGAAGACCCAGATAGAAGCCGCTTTGGCGCATTTGGAAAAGGAATTGTCGCGTATCCGTGCCGGCAAGGCCAGCCCGCAGATGCTCGACGGCATCAAGGTGGAATATTACGGCAACATGACCCCGCTTTCGCAGGTGGCCGCCATCAATACGCCCGATGCCCGCCAGATTGTGGTTCAGCCGTGGGAAAAGAATATGCTTCCCGTTATCGAAAAGGCCATTCTGGCCGCCAATCTCGGCTTTACGCCGCAGAACAACGGGGAAGTGGTACGCATCTCCATTCCGCCCCTCAGCGAAGAACGCCGCAAGGAAATGATGAAGAAATGCCGTGCCGAAGGCGAGAATGCCAAGGTGGTTATCCGCAACACCCGCCGCGACGCCAATGAAGAAATCAAGAAACTTTCCAAAGACAAGGTGCTGCCCGAAGATATGGCCAAGCAGGCCGAAAAGGACATTCAGGATCAGACCGACAAGTTTGTGGCGCAGGTGGATGCCATACTGTCGGAAAAAGAAAAAGACATCATGACCGTATAAAAAACGGTTTTGGCGGCGAGCTGCTTCATCGGGCGGTTTGGGATTGTTCGGCCCCGTACTTTTAGTACGCTCCCTCACATCCCTAACCGCCCATCTCGCATCTCATCCGCCAAAACCGTTTTTTATCTTTGAGTCGCTTCGCTCACTCTCGGGACTTTCGAGGGCGGATATAAAAAAAGGCGGACATTTGTCCGCCTTTTTTTGTGCCTGTCGGCAAATTATTTCTTGCTGTCTTCAATCGAAGCCTTGCGGAATTCCTTGAACAGTTTGGTCAGTTCCAAGGAAGCCTTGCGGGCGCGGGCACCGGCGGCCTTGTTACCCTTTTCAGCGTAAGCATCGGCGTTGGATTTGAAAGCTTCGAGCTGTTCGTTGATTTGTTTCATCAATTTTTCCATGACTAAAAGAAATTTGAAGGTTAGTATTAGTATGTTTGGTTTCAGTTGTTTTTACACAGGGGCTTTTTAAAAGGCTTTTCGGCTTCCGAAGTGTCCAAATGGCTTTGTTGACAAAGGAAGCCGCCCTTTTGGCGGTGGCAAATATAGTAAAATTACGGGTTTTCAAAACATGGCCTAAAAGATATTCAGATGGGTTTGGTCGATTTTCCTTGCACAAATCCATTATAGAGGACATAAGATCCTCTTTTTCTACAATTGAGAACAGAGGCCAAGTTCACTTGGACTATGCCGAGGCATGTTAAACGCCAGTTGGAAAACAGCCTTGTCGTTAAGCTATGCGCAGAAGCCGAACTTGTTTTTCGATGGACATGGCGAGAACGCATCGGATGAAATCCAAGGTTAAGTTTTTTGTTGTTCATATAATTTTGCATTTTTCCAAGGCAAAATGCCCTGTTTTCATTAGTTTTGTAGTTTTTCGGGTTCGGAAGAACGATATGGATCATATTGAAAAATCAATATAAAGTTGAAAGAAAAGCCTTCGATATCGATTGTTTGTCCGGTGTATAACGAAGAGCGTTACATCGATGAGACGGTTCGTTCCATATTGGCGCAGGATTATCCGCAAGATAGAATGGAGGTGCTGTTGATTGATGGCGGAAGTCAGGATAAGACACGGGAGAAAGTGGCGGCGTGGTTGGTGCAATACCCGTTTATCCATTTGTATGACAATCCTTCTCGATATGTTCCTCATGCATTGAATATCGGTATCAGGAATGCAAGCGGCGAGGTGATTATCCGTTTGGACTCTCATTGCGTGTATCCTTCCGACTATTTTAGCGTTTTGGTGGAGCAGTTGTTTGCGCTGGATGCAGATAATGTGGGCTGTGTGTTGAAAACGGTCCCTGCCGATGATTCAGGGCGGGCATGGGCTATGGCTATTGCTTCGTCCAATAAATTTGGCGTGGGCAATTCTTTCAGAACGGGTGCGAGCCATATTTGTGAAGCGGATACGGTGCCTTTCGGTTGTTTCCGACGCGAATTGTTTGATAGGATTGGCCTTTTTGATGAAGAATTGGTACGCAATCAGGACGATGAGTTCAACGCACGGATAATCCGTTCCGGCGGCAAGATTTTTCTATTGCCGCAAATAGAGGTAACCTATACAGCGCGTAGCAGTTTTTTGAAACTGATGCGGATGTATTTCCAATACGGGTTGTTCAAACCGCTTGTCAATAAAAAGATAAAAATACCGGCCACTCTCCGGCAGTTCGTGCCGGTGCTGTTTGTGGCAGGTTTGTTTGTTGGCTTGCCGTTTTCGTTTTTTTCTTCGGTGATAAGGTGGATTTACCTGTGTTGCCTTGCGCTCTATTTTGGTATCGGCTTTTCCATCGGTTTGTATCAGGCGGTCAAGCATAAAAAACCAACCTTGTTTTTCTTTCTACCCTTGGTATTCTTTTTGGTACATCTCAGTTATGGTTGCGGTTACTGGAAAGGTATCTGGAAGGTTGCGGCCGGTAGAGGATTCTATGTTAAAGACAGCCGTTAGACAGATGTAACAAAATTTTTTAGAGAGACCATGAAAATACCTTTTTCTCCTCCCTATATCGATGAATCGGTGATAGCCGAAGTGACGGACACCCTGCGCTCGGGCTGGATCACCACCGGGCCCAAGACGAGGGCGCTGGAAGAAGAAATCCGCCGCCTGTGCGGAGCGGGCGAGGTGCTGTGCGTCAATTCGTGGACTTCGGGCGCGATACTGATGTTGCGTTGGCTGGGCGTGAAGCCCGGCGACGAGGTGATAGTTCCCGCTTATACATACAGCGCCACGGCCTTGGCGGTGCTGCACGCCGGCGCCACGCCCGTCATGGTGGATTCGGGCGAGGATTTCAATATCTCTCCCGAAGCGATGCGCAAGGCCATCACCCCGCGCACCAAAGCCGTCATCCCCGTGGATATAGCTGGTTTTCCCTGCGATTACGATGCCATCAACCAAATCGTGGCCTCGTCTGAAATCAAGGCGTTGTTTACACCCTCCTCGCCGGTGCAGGAAAAGTTAGGGCGTATCTTGGTGCTCAATGATGCCGCCCATTCGCTGGGGGCGCGTTATCAAAAAGACAAGCGCACCGGTTGCGAGACCGATGTGGCGGTATTTTCGCTCCATGCGGTAAAGAACGTCACCACGGCTGAGGGAGGCGCCATCTGCCTGAACCTGCCCGCGCCTTTCGACAACGCGCAATTATATAAAGAGTTGCGTATGATGTCGCTCAACTGCCAGACCAAAGATGCCTTGACCAAGACCAAGGCGGGCGGCTGGCGTTACGATATTGTGGGCATGGGCATGAAGGTGAACATGGCCGATGTGAACGCCGCCATCGGGTTGGCGCAAATCCGTCAATACGATGGCCTGCTCCGTGAAAGGAAGCGGGTCTTTGCCGCCTATGACAAGGCTTTTTCGGCCTGTGATTGGGCGATATGTCCGCCATCGGTGCGGGACGGCAGGGAAACCTCCTGCCATATCTACGCGCTCCGCATCAAGGATTTTACCGAAGGACAGCGCGACCGCATGATAGACAGGATAACCGAAAGGGAAGTGGCGGTGAACGTGCATTTCATTCCCATGCCGATGCTTTCTTTCTTCAAAGGTTTGGGTTACAGGATGGAGGATTACCCGCAGGCGTACCGCAACTATTGCGCCGAAATATCGCTGCCCATCTATCCGCAGCTGACGCGGGAACAGCTTGATTTCATTATCGAAACCGTCAAGAAAGCATACGAAGAGGCAAAGTAGATGATACGTTTTTTCGACATTCTTTTCTCGTTCCTGGGGCTTGTGGTGTTATCGCCGCTGTTCGTTTGCCTCTATGCCGCTGTGTGCCTCGAAAGCAAGGGCGGCGGATTCTACCGTCAAAAGCGTGTGGGCAAGGACGGCAGGGAGTTCACGCTCTATAAGTTCCGTTCCATGCGCGTGGGAGCCGATCGGAAGGGATTGCTTACCGTGGGGGGAAAAGACCCGCGCATCACCCGAACGGGTGCTTTTATCCGCAAGTATAAGTTGGACGAGCTGCCGCAGCTTTTCAACGTGCTCAAAGGCGATATGAGTCTGGTGGGTCCCCGTCCCGAAGTGCCCCGATACGTGGCTTTCTATACTCCGGAACAGCGCAAGGTGCTTACAGTCCGCCCCGGCATCACCGACTACGCCTCGATTGAATACTTCAACGAGAACGAGATTCTGGGTAAGGCCGAAGATGCCGACAGGGCGTATATCGAGCAAATCATGCCCGACAAGATTCGCTATAACATGAAATATATCGAAAACCGTTCCGCAAAGGAATATTTCAAAGTTATCTTCCTTACCCTTAGAAAACTGATTTAAAAGACAACGCTATGCCATACTTCGCCCACCTCCACTTG
>CAZPBB010000026.1:0-17765 GCA_964584745.1 uncultured Bacteroidaceae bacterium | reverse complement strand
TAATACCCTGATACTGCACGGGCATGTTGTAACCGGCAAAGGGTTCCATTTTGGCTCCCAATTGAATGTGGGTGTCGGTAAAAACTGTTGTCTTCATATCGTTTGTTTTGTTTTTGCCAAATTACCGTGCGCCCGTGCGTTCACGGGTCATATTGCATTTACCGTTGAACACGGCGCCTTGTTCTATATAAAGTTTCTCAATCATGATCTCACCTTCCACCGAAGCCGTGCTTTTGAGCGAAAGCAGGCCGGCCACCGTCATCGATTCTGTCTTCACACGCCCCTCTATTTCCGCCGCCGCGCAACGCACCCCTCCCGTTACACTGCCGGTGCTTCCCACCACCAGTTTACCGTCTATGGAGAGTTCTCCTTCAAAAGAACCGTCGATACGCAAGTTGCCGTTGCTGCTGAGTTTGCCGCTTACCGATGTTCCCGCTCCCAGCACGTTATACGATTGCAACGCTTCGTTTTCTGCCTGTTTTGTCATATTGCATCTCCTTTCTTGACCCATATCCGCCTATTCGAACATCAGCGGGGTATCGGTTACTTCACCCACCTTACGGGTCGTTTCAATCTTCAAAGATAAGAATACTTCGTGTGAACCGGAATTCCATTTGCGCAAAGACCCCATGCTCATATCATACGAATAGCCCAAACGGAATATCTTGCCAATCTTCACGCCGGCCATCATCACCACCGCATCATCGTAACGGTAGCCGCCACCAATCCAGAACAAATCCAGGATGCGGAAATTCAAAATGGCTTCCGCCTTAAAGAATCCGTTGGAATAATACGCGCAGATGTAAGGATCCAACGCAAATTTAGGGCTTATGTCGCCTTGAAAACGGAGAAAGGCATGGTAGGCTTCCTGCGGGGCGAAATAGTCTTTTTCACGGTTGTATGCCCACGCCGTAAGATGGGTCGCGCTCAAACCGAATTGAAATTTGTTGAAAGTGAACATCAAACCGAAGTCCACATCCGGTTTTACATCATTCAGTACTTCGTAATCTTTTAGATATTCATCATCCCCATCTTCAGCCACCAATTTATCCGCCGCAAAGTTCTTATAGATAAAACCCACATTCAAGCCAAAAGTGAGGTAATTTTTACGCCCCATGTGTAAATGGTAGGAATAGCCCACTTTGGCGTTGAGCATGAACGTGGGGCCGAAAGATTCGCCGACAATCGAACCCGAAACGCCCGACCTGATTTCGGGAAGATAACCCGAAGCGTTGAGCATGAGTTCCTTTGGCGCGCCTTTGAATCCCACCCACTGCATGCGTCCGTAAAGGCTCGCTTCCACCACGGGATTTTGCATAACCGCCGCCGGGTTGAAATTGATCGGACTGAACAATTGCTGTGTAAAGATCGGCGAATTGTTTTGCGCCCGCAACGGAAGTGAGAACAACACCATGCATGCGGATAAAGACAGAATCTTTATCCCCGGCCATACTTTTTTACTTAAGTTCCTCTTCTGTCGCATCATTTTCCGTGTTTCAAAATCGCCGAAGCCTCAGACACTGTGATACGCTGTCCTTTGAAAAAGGCAGAGATATAACACTCCCTGTTCTGATCCAACAGCCGTTTTACAACCGCCCGGGCCTGTTCCACCGTTTTGAAATGCCCGCCCACATTGTATTTGTACAGGCCATCGGCATCCATGTAGTACGTTATTTTCAAATCGGGATTATTTCTCACTATATCCTGATAATAGTCAAGCGGATTATCCAAAGGCGTGCGGAAAGCGCCCACCTGAACCATATAAACCGGTTTTTCTGAAACGGGAGCGGCCAGTTCGGCCACCGGATACGTGGCATCGCCTTTCTTCACATTCACCGCTTTGGGATTGAGCAGGCGGAACGTGGTGCGGCGGTTGAGCCGGTGTTCTTCCTCTGTATTGGCATGACGTATCAACGGATTGGATTCCCCATAGGAAATTCCCTTTACCCGACGCATATCCATACCTTTCTTTTCCACATAGGAAGTGATGGTATTCAAGCGGCGGTCGGTAAGCTTCTTGTTGTACTCATCCGTGCCCCGTTCATCGGCATTGGCCTCAATCTGGAAATACATCTGGGGATTCTTGAGGGCGATGATGATCATGCGGTCCAGTTCGCGTGAACCGTCCTTGATAAGGTCTTCCTTATCGAAATCGAAATAGAGGTTGTTGATATAGGCCTCATCATTCAATTCAGACAATTTAGGCACACATTCAAACAATACGTAATCGCGGGTAACCACTTTTTTACGGATATCGTTTTCGGTGATGCCGTTGGGCAACGACGGCAGATTGTTGTTGGACGTAACCTGAATCTGTATGCCATAGGCCGTGTTCGGCGCCAAATCCACATACGACACATGGCCTTGCTGGTCGGTAAGCGTTATCAAGGCCTTATCGTCGCCCGCCTTTACATAAAAATCTTCGCCCACATTGCGCCGCCACTGCGGTTCTTTTCCGCACACCTCGCAATGGGCATCGGGCGGCAACACCGTAAGCTTGGCACGGCGCAAGGGATCGTTCACACGACGCTGATAATCGTCCACCGTACGTTTGTCAGGCCCCAGCTTCATGTCCTTGCGCTTTTTGTCAATATTCGAAATAAGCGCTTTGGGCGTGGAAGGAACCGAGTCTTTCTTCACCACGGGCTTACGCACGGGCGGTTTCTTTATCGTGTCTTTTTTCTTGGGAACCGGTTGAGGTTTCGGTGTCGGTTTTTTGGGCGCTATCTTACTGCGGACTATAAAATCCAGTTCGCGCGTTACCAAAACCGGCAGCACCTGACCGTCTTTTTCCAACACAATCCGCTGCACGGTATCGGCAAAGCCCTCGGCATAAAGCGCAAAATCATAGGTACCCGGTTCCAGATAGGGAACGGAATATTTGCCCGTGCTGTCAGGCAAAACAGATTTATAGAAGCCTGTTTCCTTGTTCTTTACCATCAGGTAGTAGTTCTTTACCGGCAGGAAATCATAAACGGGCTCCGGTAAAGCGTGGGAGGCCGGCACAGCGGCAAGACTGTCGGGCGCGGCGGCTGTAAGGGAATCCACAACGGGGAGGGTATCGGTAAGGGCGGCAAGCGTATCGGACGGCAAGAATGCGGGTATCGGCGCGGAGGTCAGGGCCGCACTGTCAATGCGGGGTTTATACCACCCCACACGGCCTTCCACCTTGTATTTTACGCCCCATTTGCGCAACAGAAAAATATTGTCGGTCCTACCCCAGCCCACATGACGGTTGGAAGAAAGAATCAGGTTGTTGTGCTTGCGGTCCGGCAAAAGCGTATTATCATCGTAAGAAGAATTGATGGGCATAGGGAATGTATGCACCCGTTTTACCTGACTTTTGTCCAGCGAATCAAGCACGGCCAGATAAAGGTCGGTTCCACCCAGACCCGCATGTCCGTCGGAAGCGAATACAAACATACTGTCATTGACCCATTGCGGAAAGGCTTCCCTGCCCGAGGTGTTGACCGATTCGCCGTAACGGACCGGAACGCCCCATTCTGAATTAACGATAACAGGCTGCCCTACCGTTGACTGAGGCTGTTTTCGGCGTGAAGAAGACTGGTTTTTCTGCGCCGAAGGCGGCGTAACGCGCTTTTTTCTGCCCGTCGACGGCGCGGCCTCCGGTGCGGCCCTTTCCACATACCATATGTCGGTTCCCGATTTATGCACTTCATCCCTATAGATAAACAGAAGTCTATTGCCGTCGCGGCTGATTGAGGGATGCGCCACCTCTCCCAGAAAATCGCCTTCGCCTTCCTTGTAATTGAACTTGAACTGCGTTAGTCCGCCCCAAGAACCGTCGGCCAGCTGCTGCACGGTATAAATACCGCTACTGTTGGTCTGATTCCAGGTAAAATATCCTATATTGCGTACCGAATCATAACTGAAAATACCGACATTTCCTTCCAAATCCGCTATCTCGCCCGTTAACGGACGGGGATTGCCCCATGTGTTCCGCACCGGATCGAAGTCAGCCCAATACAGACGGGAATATCCTTGGGCCGTGCGCGGATCGCTCACCGTCTGGCCATCCTGCGGACGGGAAGAGGAAAATATCATATGTTGGCCAACCAATGAAGGCGCATATTCACTGAACGCGGTATTGATGGCCGAATCATAATGCAGATCTTTGGGCAAAAGGCCGAAGGCTTCCTGCATCTCGGCCGCCTGCATATAATAATTCGACAGGCTTTCTTCCCGGGTATCCACCACCGGGTTGCGGCGGCCCGACTTTTTGATCTGCTCCAGCACTTGCTCCGCCTGTTTGTATTCGCCGAGCGAAAACAACACATCCGTATAGGACTGCAGGAAATCCGCATCACGCAAACCATACCGCCAGATACGGGAGTAGTACATGGCTGCCGCTTTGGGATGGTTGAGACGCTGTTGGCATTGCCCCAAAGCATACTCTATCAGAACCCGGCGCGCCGAATCCTTTTCCTTCTCGTATGCCCGCAGATAGCGGTCAAAGGCAATGGCATACTGTTCCTGATCATAAGCGGCCTTGCCCAATTCCATACGCTTACGCACCGACGGCTTATACCCTACCGACCGGATCTCCTCCTTGGCATCCTTCATGGCCTTGTCCTGCCGGATCTGCTGCTTCACTTCCCGCTGCGATTCCGACATTTTCGGCTGCTGGGCAGGCATGGCCGCAGGCAAACAAAACAGGAGCGAACACATCAACCCAATGTATCTTCCTTTATGTTCTTTCATTGTAACCATCAATCTTTACGCGCAATTTAATATTTTACCGTAACGACACCTTTGAAAACGAACTTCTTGCCATCTTCATCGGCCACACCGGCCACATACATATATTCGCCCGGACGCACGGTCTTTCCTTTATAGGTTCCATCCCAACCGCTACCCGTAAGGTCATGGAAGATTTCCTCACCCCAGCGGGTATAAATGGTCAGTTCCGCCACTCCCTTCAAGAAAATATCGTTCTTCCCGTCGCCATTGGGTGTAAACACATTCGGTATATCGCTTTCCTTTGTCAGGTCTATGCGGATTTGGCGATCAGCCACACATCCGCTGGATGTATCGGTTACCACAAGATGCAGTTCATCGGCGTGGAAAATGGCGAAGGTTCTCATTCTGCCGCTGTTGCTGTCCACCCGCATAATCAAGTTTTCGGGCTCCCACCGGTAGAGGTAATTTCCCGTGCCGTCATATACTTTCGTTTCTATTTCCACCCTGCTGCCTACCGGTATCTCTATCCTGTCGGAAGCCACATTGCCGAACCGGATGTCCAGCATGTAAGCGCTCACATACAGCAGGGCCGTATCGGCATGGGAAGCAACCAATACCGGAACGGTATCGAAAACGAAATCCGTATCGGAAAGGAACAATGTATCGGCATACACAAACGTGCTGTCCCAACCCACAACCCGATACAGATAGTCGCCTTCCCGGCTTTCACGGATGTGGATAAGGAGACTGTCCGCCTTGTCGGGCAACGCTTCCCAATCCTCCCCGTTGAAACGCCACCAGTCTATATGATGGTTTTCACGATTGCCACCCGCCGTTTTCACCGCCAAGGCCTGCCACATATCCACGCAAGCCGCCTTTCCGCTTTCCGTAATCAAGGAGAAGAGGCTATCCACGGCAATCCGCACTGTATCTCCGGCTCGACAGCGTCCCGGACGAAGATAAAAGGCCATATTTTCCTCTCCTACCTGCATTCTCTGGCGAGATTCCACCGTAAAGCGTTCTTCCTCCTGCACCAGCTTGCCTGTGAGCCGCCACGAAGTATCGGTTGTTCCATTGGGATTAAGGCGGTTTTCGGGTTTCCAGACATAAGTGAATTCCTGAGGTTCACCCGCCGTGGTTTCCTTTACCGCTATCCTCACCCCGCTACAGCCATAAGGCACCTGCGCGGACTCGGAAACGGCGGAAATGGTATAGGAAAACGGTACAAGGGAAATTTTTTCGTCATTCAAGGCTTTGCAATCGTTGCCCGAATGCAGAACAAGCGTATCGCCAACCAAAGAAGCGTCTGACAGATAAGCCACTACCGCCGCCGTATCGCCAGGCACGAACGTATTCAAGACACGATAGGAAGAATCGGGGAAATCCCACCTGAAATAGAATCCTTCCTGCTGCTGCCGCGCCGAAAGATTGATATAGACATATCCCGTATCGGACACACAGAAACGCGGGGCATGCAGTATGTCGCTGAAAGGCGTGGTGGTGGTAACGGGCGTAATCACCAATACCGTATCCCGGCTGCCGCATTCGTTGAACGAGCGTACCCGCAAGGAGATAGGGACAGCACTGTGGTCGATATTTTCGATAGCCAACGAATCGTTCTTGATAGACGAACCCTGCCGGGTATAGGGATAAGCGACCACGGAGGGTGGCAACATCCAGACGATGCTGTCGATATTGACATCGGGAGCTATCGCCGCCTCATACACATCGCGGGTATAGCAGGGATAAGGAATACCGTCGAACACCGACTTCGAGGCACTGTCTTTCACATTCACCCGGTATATCACCGGCTGACTCAACCCGCAGCTGTTTTTCCGCAGATAACGCACCTGAATGTAAGAAGCCGTGTCGTACTGCACCCGATAGGAGGTCTGCGGCAGACTGTCGCTATCATGACGTTGCCAGCCGGCAGGCGTATTCCAGACAAAGCGGATGGTATCGATATCGTAATTTCCCTTGTTCTTCAGTTCCACCGCAAGATCGGTTCCCAAACACGGATTTTCCCTATCGACAACTATCGAATCGTTAAAGATATCCTGAGGTTGTACGGCAACGACAAAACGCGTGGGGAAGGCCGTTCCACAGCCTGAACGCGGATAGCACTCTATCGTGTCGGTGTTTCTTACCGGAAGCCCTGTCTGCGGATCGGAAGGAAGGGAGTCGAAGTAGAGCGTTACCGCGGTATCGTGTAATCCCGACAATATACGCCAGCCTTCGTGCGGCACTTTCCATGTGTAACTTACCGTATCGAACATGGCGGCTTTTTCAGGATCAAGATGGAAAACGAATTCATAACGGTTGTCCGCACATATGCTCACAGGACCTGTAATCGTACCGGGAATACTGGGAACGGTATCGGCGATGATATAATGCACCACCGGCGCGATGTTCTGCGCACAATATGCGTTTCTTGGCGTGAACACCAACCGCACCGAATCGTGGTTGCGGCAGACCACCTCCAGATAGGAACTATCCCTATCGGGGAAAGTGATGTGAAGTTGCGTCGTATCTTCCCCCATATATA
Source organism: uncultured Bacteroidaceae bacterium (assembly GCA_964584745.1). GTDB lineage: Bacteria > Bacteroidota > Bacteroidia > Bacteroidales > P3 > Pullibacteroides. Next base: position 10,519 of record CAZPBB010000026.1, on the reverse strand, counting down.
TCACTTCCAGGCTATATCGTTTGGCATCGGCATAGGCGTTGAGGGCTTCAACGATAAGGAATACCGTGCTGTCAACGCAAACATTCTGATCGCCCCATACGCGGAGCCTCGCCGTATCTATCGGGGTTACCGCCTGCCGACGCAAGGTTCCGCGCACCAACCGTTCACCGCAACTGTCTAACTGGTAGGCGCGCACATCACCGCTGTCTTTACCCACCAACACGGTACAGATGAAATTACCCACCGGCAATATGTTCGCCCCTTCCGTCTGTTGCGCGCTTCCAACGCCCTGCACCACCCAGTCGGAGGGAAATTCCCAACGGACAGGCGTATTCTGCACAACGAGGGCATCGGAACCAGCCAACTGATAGACCACCACGTTGCCCACACACGGACGGGTGTTGAACGAAACAGCGAATTCCGGTGTCTGCGGAATGGCACGAGGTGTGTATTCGAGGGTTCTGAGCGGATTCGGATACGTTATGTTACACCCTATTTCCGAAGGATCGGAAAGCGGTGCCACGCGCACGCTGCCACGGGTGTTGCCCACCACCACGGTAACCGAAGCGCCCGTGGTGTCGCCCCCCTCCTTGAAGCGCCACGAAGCGGGCAGCGTCCAGCGATAAGCCGGCGCCGCATCGTTTTCCACGCGCAAGGTCAGTTCTTCTTCCGGACAGGGATTGTTCTCGGTCTGGTATTCCGTAGGCAAAACCACAATGCGGCCCAAAGAAGCAATCGGCAAGGTATCGGTGAAACGGACACGGATAAAGAGCGTGTCGCCCGCGCCGCCGCACGCCTGGTACAGACCCCAGACCTTGAGCATTTCCTCATCGCCCGCCACCGCCGACGTAGCGGCGCGGACAAGGCAGATGCTGTCGGGACTGCCGGCAGAAGGCAGTATTTCAAGCTTGCCTGTGCCGCCCGACACCCAGCCATAGCGTAGGCCGGGCGCATCAAGCGCGCCTTTGGTTACCCGAAATTCCGTCTCGCCATGCAAACAGATGGCTTCCTGTACCGTATCCGAACTCCACTTATACACACCGTCTGTTCTCCATGCCGGTACGGGACGGCCGGGAGCGTGAATCACTACGGCCTTCAGCGTGTCGGCGGGACCGAAACCACACGCGTTCTTACCACGGGCAATCACATTGCCGTTTACATCGCCTACCAATGGAATATCGATATGCGGAATCTCGGAAACTCCCGTAAACGGTGTCCACGGAAATTCCCAATGGTATTCGAGCGCATTGACCACTTCCTCGCAATCGAAGGAAACGGGTTTGTCCATACAGATCGGCGTACTGTGGATACGCGGTTTTTCGCCTACCGTGGGTTTGGGCGTTACCGTAAAGAGAGGCGAACGCGAAACGCCGCAACGGTTGCGCAGATTTACCTGAAGGTTCAACGGATCTTTCACACCGGTAAGCAAAGGAAGGTGTCGGTAGGTCTCGCCTTCCGGCAAACGTTCTCCCTTATACGTCCAGTCGCTTCCGCCCATCGACAGATCGGCTTCGGGCGCTGTCTGGATGGAACCGTCTTTGGCCCGCCATGAGAAATAGGGCGTGAAACCTTCCAAAACACTCCAGTGGATATCGGAAGCCAAGGTATATTGCTGTTCGGTATTGCCGCAAGGCGTCCTGTCTATGGGCAAAAGGTCTCCGCGATTGAGGATAACGGCAGGCAGCAACACTTCAAAAGGCGCAAGGTCTTCGTCTTCTATCGCCTTCAAGGCAAACGTAAGCGTATCCATGGGGAATACCTTGATGGTAAGCGTGTCCGAATAACGCCGGCATCCTTTTACACGCGAAGAAACTTCCAGCACGAAAGGATCCGAGGCAAGATTGTCTTGCGTCAACACACACGAATCCGTGTTTTCTCCCGGATTGAACCCGATATTGCTGCCCGACAGTTTCTGCCAGCGCACTTCGTAATCCACACCGTCTTTCCAATCGTTGAACGCTACCCGGAGGGTCTGTCTGGTGCGCATACAAAGCGTATCGGATGCCCAGGCATCCTTCTCCGGATCGTAATCCGCATCAAAATTTTCCGGAAGCGCCTTGGCGGGAATCCTGAAGATATCCTTTATCTGAACGCTGTCGCTGCTCCGGGCATAACCGCAACCGTTGTAGGGAATCACATATACATAACCCTCTTCGTATTCTCTGGCGGTAAAGGCACGGGTAACCCTTTGCCCATCGTTTACGCTATCCGTCTGTCTGCCCCACGGATAATGCCATTCAAAGCCACCCACATTCGGCGAAGACTGCATCTTGAACACCAAAGAATCGCCGTCGCAGACAAGGGAAGAAAGCTTTTGCAGACCATACACCGAATCCTGTATGCTCACTACCGTATGCACCGCAACGGAAGACAGGTGCGAGATACCGCAACGGTTCTTTACATCCACCGATATGTTGAGGGTCTGGCCGTTGCCCACCCGCATGCGCAGAACATCCTCTTCAAACCAAAGCTCATCCGGATCGGTGGCCTGATCCTGCGGATTGAGCCACTTAAAGCCTGTTCCGGCCATCGTGCTGTCGGTTTCGTTCCAATCGCGCAAACCGGTGGTTCCGGCCTCGTTCCACCACACAAAGCGATATTTTACCTTCTCGGTGGTTATGCCCGATTCAAAATGCCATTCTGCCGTATCCTGACCGCAGGGACGGGTCTGTATGGCAACCTGCTTCCCGCCGTTCCAATCCTTCAGGTGGTCGTTGAGACCGGCAAGATCGCCATCGAAAGCCACCGTATCGGCATTCTGCACCCGCACCACCAAAGTGTCGCCGAGCGTGAGACACTGCGCATGGTGAACGGCCACGCCAAAGTACTTGGAAGATTTTCCCATATTGTAGTTGGCGAAGACATAGCGGCTGCTGTCGGTATAGATCTCGGGAGATTCCGGACGCAGGCTGTCGGACGCATCCATCGAGAAACCTATCCAACGGAATCTCCATTGGGTATTGTCGGCATACGTGTCATCTTCAAACGAGGCTTCGTAATGCCGGACCGTCCGCAGACAAACCGTGTCGCGCACCGTATCGTTTACCGGCACAAGCACCATCTCGGGATCAAGCATTTTAAGCGAAGGCGCGTCCAGAACCTTGATAACGGCCGAAACGGTAACCGTATCCGAATAAGGTCCCGCCCCGCAACGATTGCCCGGTCTTACGCAGATAGTTCCTGTATCGAAAACCGTCCGGCGGCTGAACTCGCGGTAAAACATCTTATCGTCGATACCGACGGTATCATGCACCTTGCCCCATGGATAAAACCATTCGTATTGGGTAGCGTGATTCACCGAATCCCATTGGAAAGCCACTTTCTCGCCTTCGCAGAGCAAATCGCGTCCCTTCACCAGATGCACCGTGTCGCGCACCAGGTTGACCGGCACGATATCGATGGCGAGTACGTCCGACATGCCGCACATCGAGACGGCTTGTGCGCCGATACGCAAAGGTGTACGTCCCACTATCATACGCAAGGTATCGGCGTAATGTCCGGGGCGGTTCAGCACCCGCCAACCGCCATCAGCATCGATAAACCCGCCAAGGGTGTCTTCCATCCGGTTGCTGCCGTTCCACGTCCACCAAACAGAATCCAAGTACTTTTTGGTGTCGGGAAGCACCTGATACCACACCGTATCGCCCTCACAAGGTGTCTTATCGGCCACACTGCCGGGCTTTCTGATATCCCTGATATAACTTCTGGGCGCGAACGGAAGCGTGTCGGTAAGTTTATAAACATAAGACAGCGTATCACCCACATTATACTCATCGCAATCGTGGCGATGCGAGATCACGAAAATCGTGTCGTAATCGCCCGAACGGTCGGGAACGGTAAACGTAAACGTGGTGTGATTGCCCGAAGCCGTTTCATTCTCTGCCGTATAATCGACCTCCGTATAATCATCGGGATACAGCCACGTAAACCATGTATTGGCACGGGTAAGGGAATCCTGCTTCGGATCGGGTTTGACGATAAGGGTAAGGGATTGACGCACACAAGCCGAATCCGGCCATACAAAGGCTTGCACGGGCTTGGAGGTAAAAGGACGCACCACCGCCTTGAGACTGTCGCGGTTATGACCGTAATGCGGTGGATCTACCGTTAAATCGGGCGCATAATTATCGAAAGTCCAGGCACAGGCTTCTTTGGCGCCCACCACATAAATCTGTCCTGTATCGGCGCCCACCTTTACCTTTACACGCATATCGCGATGCACCGAATTAAGGATTTGGTTCCGGGTATAAGCCATATTGGGCGTTTGGGAAACGGCTTCGGCGGTGCCGGTATAACCGTCGTTGAACTCCACCTGCCAATCGTTGGGGAATTCCCAACGGTAAGTGTCGGTACGCTCACAGGTATCGGCGGCATACATCATGAAAGAACCCTGACAGGGTTGCAGCAAGAACGGATTTTTCTCTATCTCCGTGTTCTCTGCCGGAACCTTCGGATTCAACGCATAACTGTTGGCCAACAAACCATCCACCACTTTGATGTCCACCCGGGTATAGGGATTCACATTGATCGAGTCTCCGGAAACGTATTTACCCCTACCGCAACGGTTGCGCAAAGCCAGACGCACCGAACCTTTTTCCCTTCCTACCCAAACGGAGGTTATCGGATCGGCCGACGGGCCGATAAGCGGATTATCGAACCGCCATGTGGGAGGAATCGACCAGCAGTATTCCAACTTGTCGGTATTTCTGTCGGGGCTTGAAGGGCTATGATCATAGAAATCGGAAGTGCTGCTCTCGTTAACGAGGTTCATTTTGATTCCCTCACACCTGCTCACCGTATCATAAACAATATCTTGCTCATCATCATTGTCCCGCACGCGACCGATTACGGAAACGGTGTCTATCACATTAACGGCGAAGTAAGCCGGATAGCCTTCGCCGCATTCATTGGCGGCTTTGACACTCATCACTATCTGCTTCTTGTCCACCAATGCCTGACGTTTGGCCAGATTGATACGGAAAACCAACACATTCGTATCGCTCAGCGACTTTCCGTTATAGGGCTCTATCGTATAGGCGGTCGTCAAGGCGTCTTTCTCATCCCCATCCGATTTGGGAAATTCCACCACAAAACCGCTTTTCTCCTCTTGATGTTTGCCGTAATCGTTGGGTTTGAGGGCATTTTTGGGCGTATGCAACAAAAACGCCTGTTCGGAACCGAGCGACGGCACATTGAGGCCAAGAAAAGTGTTGTTGCAGAGCAACAACGGATTAGGTACGCCATCTGCCGGCCAAGGTATATAGCTTTCATCTCCATAACCGCCGCCCATGCCTCCCCCCATTCCGTTGTCCGCGAGCCTTTCCAGTTCTTCTTTCGTATAACCCGCATAGTATCTGGAACCAATGGTATCCAAAATTCTGGGTGCCTGCGGCACGCTACGCAGAAAGACATACATATACCGGCCGTTCCGCGAAGTATCACGTCCGTTGGCAAAGCAATAGTTGGCCGGCATGACCCAGGTACGTATCGTATCGCCTGTCCTGTTGTCCGTTTCGGTAATGGCAGGAGAAACCACCGTCAAACAGTCCGACATCCCGTCCTTTTTCTCCCAACTTCCCGGCAACATCCACAAATAGCGGGTCTGGCCGCCATCTTCCGTTGTCTTGCCACAGAACTGATATTCCGTTTTGCCGCAAAGACGCGGCAGCTGATCATCCAGAATCTGAACCGGCATGCCGAACTCATCCCGTATTTCGGATGTGTAGGCCACTTTTTCACTGACAATGGAATCGATACGGATAAGATGAATCGCCGTGCTTTCCTTCGATTCGTAGCGGTTGGAAGACCCTTGCGCTTCGGCTTTTTCATTGCAGGTGCCGCAGTACATCTTGTACGAAACCAAAATGGCGGGATCGGTGCCCTCCGCACGGTCCTTTACCCGAAAACAGATACGTGGCTTGTCTATGCCGAACCCGGCCGCCTGATAAGAAGGAGCGTTCATCTTATCCACGGCAGGTTCCAGCGCATCCGGATCATAGATCCATTCATACTGATAGTTACGGAATCTTATGTCTTCCGGCCTATACGGATTGGCCTGTAAATACACATAACCGTTCTCGTTTTCATTGTCGTTGAAGCCGCCTACCGCATTCCTGGAATTTTCCGTATAATTCTCCACCATTTTGTTGAACGTGGACGAATACCATGTACACGCATTCCTGTAGTCGGGATTGCCTGTCGTATCCCATTCTCCGTCAACATGCCGGATGGCCAATACCGAAAGGTTCTCATCCGTCAGATTGGTCGGAATCACCACCTGGATCGGTGTGTTGCTTACAAGTTCGCTCCAGATGTTGGTTTCGCAAGTCCGGGGCTGTACAAGCCAAAACTTGGCGTTCCTCTTTATCTCCGATTCCCAACTGTACATTTCCTGGGGATCGGAAGTATAGTCGCGAACCGTAAATGGCGCATTGCCACCCGTATTCGATGCCGTTAACCAACGATACCGCAGGTTCGCTTCAGGATAAACACCGGTTTTATCGTAGTTGTTCACCTTTGTCGTGTAATTGGGGTCTTCCGCTACAAAAGCCGTATATTTCAAACCCTCACAGTAAGCGGTGTCTTCCAAAAGGTCAAGCACTTGAATAGGCGCCACCTTGGCCGCCCGACGCGGCACTTGAACCGAAATCGTTTTGGGGATTCCCGTTCCCTGGCCTTCCTTAACGGAAATGCTGACACTCGTCATCTCCGTAGAAGACGTTTTAAGATCTACGGATATCGTATCGCCATATCTACCACGCGGGTTCGAAAAAGAAACGTTGGTTCCGGTCCATATACAAGTGTCCTCGGCATTCTCAAGCCATACAATCAAAGCGCCTCCATACTGGTCCGTGCAATACACCTGCCCGTTGGAAAAAGCAGATTGATCACTGCCTATATCCCCGCCGGACTTGCTGTTGCCGGCAACTGGAAAGGATACCCTGTAAAACAGCCGGGACGATTCCTGCGCCACAAGTCCGCCCCACAGCAACAAACAGCATAACAGCATCATGCCGCCCGTCCGCAAGGCCTTCCGATTACCGCTGCAACCGTATTTCTGCGCATACCCCATGCGCGACAATACCGTATTCAACATCTTGTCTGATTTTATTTCCGTTCAGGCATACCCTCTTGTGCGAATCCCTTATACAAAAAGGGCTTCAGAAAAAGACACGCCTTTCTTCGTATGCGGGTTATTAACATTTTATCAACAAAATGCACCCGTGCAAAGTTAATAAATTCCGCATATATTCACATAAAAAAGTATCAGGTGGCTTTTTCATTCCTTTCCAATGCACGTTTTTACGCCAGATCGGCTTAACGAAAAGGTTGGTTTCCAACCGACTTTTTCTCGCCATGGCATAACCCAAGCAAGCTTGGTTTCTGCTCATGGCTTAACGAAAAGGTTGGTTTTCAACCGACTTTTTCTCGCCATGGCATAACCCAAGCAAGCTTGGTTTCTGCTCATGGCTTAACGAAAAAGTTGGTTTCCGGGCCGTGCCGAATACGGCAAAATGTCTATTTTTGCAATGCTTCGAAAAAGGACAGACGCACGCATGAACAAAGGTTACAAGAAAGAAGATCACTATCCGGCCGAACGAACCGAACAGCTTGCCGGACATTACAAAGCCATACTCGATCTTTTGGGGGAAGACGCCCAAAGGGAAGGCCTTCTGGCCACTCCCGCACGGGTGGCCAAGGCCATGCAGTTCCTTACCCAGGGCTATGGACAGAATCCGGAAGAGATTCTCAAGAGCGCCATCTTCAAGGAAGACTACAAACAAATGGTGATTGTGAAGGATATTGAAATCTATTCCCTTTGCGAACACCATATGCTGCCCTTTTTCGGCAAGGCGCATGTCGCTTATATTCCCAACGGCTACATCGTGGGATTAAGCAAGATACCGCGCATCGTCGATGTGTTTGCCCGTCGCCTGCAAGTACAGGAAAGGCTTACCACGCAAATCAAGGAGTGCATCCAGAACGCGCTCCATCCGCTCGGCGTGGCCGTGGTCATCGAAGCCCAGCATCTTTGCATGTCCATGCGCGGGGTACAGAAACAAAACTCGGTTACCACCACCTCCGACTTCACGGGCGGGTTCCTCAACAATCCCAAGACCCGTATGGAATTTCTACGGCTTATCGGAAGCGACCTGAAATAATTTTGGTGAATGGCAAAAACGCCCAAGACAAAAACCGCCTTTTTCTGCTCCAATTGCGGCGCACAATCGCCCAAATGGGTGGGACGCTGCCCCTCCTGCGGGCAATGGAACACGTATGTGGAAGAAGTAGTGGAACGGGAGGCGCGCGAAAATCCATGGAAACTCGATGAAGGCTTGCGCTTACAAAAAAGCAGGCCCGCCCTTGTCAAAGATATTGAAAGCCGCCCCGTTCCCCGTATCGATACCGGCAACGCCGAGCTCAACCGCGTGCTGGGCGGCGGGCTCGTACCGGGCTCCTTCGTGCTTATCGGCGGCGAACCCGGCATAGGCAAGTCCACGCTGATGCTGCAAGTGGCCTTGCAGATACCTCACGGACACAAACTTCTTTATGTAAGCGGAGAGGAAAGCGGCCACCAGCTCAAGATGCGGGCCGATCGTCTGGGCATGACCGACGGAAACTGCTATATCCTTACCGAAACCTGTCTGGAGGATATCTTTACACAGGCCGACAGTGTAAAGCCCGACATTCTGGTGGCCGATTCCATCCAAACGCTCTACACTTCGGCCATCGACGCTTCTTCAGGCAGTATCTCCCAAATCAAGGAATGTGCCGCCCGCCTGCAACGCTATGCCAAAGAAACCGGCGTAAGCGTGTTCGTTATCGGCCACATCACCAAAGACGGCAATCTGGCCGGTCCCAAGATTCTGGAGCATATCGTGGATACCGTGCTGCATTTCGAAGGCGACCGCAACTACGGCTACCGTATCCTGCGCTCCGTCAAGAACCGCTTCGGAAGCACCAACGAGATCGGCATCTACGAAATGCAGAGCGAAGGGTTGCGGCAGGTGGAGAATCCTTCCGAGATACTGCTTTCTGAACGCGAAGAACAACTCAGCGGCACGGCGATTGCCGCCACCTTGGAAGGTCTGCGCCCCATCATGGTGGAAGTGCAGGCATTGGTAAGCCCCACCGCCTATTCGGTGCCACAACGCTCGGCCACAGGCTTTGACCTGCGGCGGCTCAACATGCTGCTTGCCGTGTTGGAAAAACGTTGCGGAGCGCGTCTGAGCCAAAAAGATGTATTTCTGAATATCGCCGGCGGGCTTAAAGTGGACGATCCCGCCATCGACCTGGCGGTAATCGCCGCTGTGCTCAGTTCGGGGCAGGATATTCCGCTCAGCCCCAAAGACTGCTTTGCCGCCGAAGTGGGGCTTACAGGCGAAATCCGTCCGGTGAGCCGTCTCGACCAACGGCTGGCGGAAGCCGAAAAACTCGGTTTTGAACGTATTTTCGTATCGCGGTACGGAATCAAAGGCATTGAAGAACGCCTCTCCCGTAAGGTAGTTCCGGTATCCACGCTGTTCGAACTGTTTCAAAAAATAGCCCACTGAAACAAAATGAAGACCATGATTGTCTGCACTACCCGAAAAGAACTGCAAGAAGCTTTGCAACGATGCCGCAAGAAAGGAAGCATCGGATTCGTGCCTACGATGGGCGCTCTCCATGCCGGACACGCCTCGCTTTTTGAACGCGCCCGCGCCGAAAACGGACTTTTCGTTGCCAGCGTTTTCGTGAACCCCATACAATTCAACAATCCCGATGACCTCAGGAATTATCCGCGCCAATTCGATGCCGACCGCGAACTGCTGGAAAAAAGCGGTTGCGACATCATGTTCGCCCCCTCGGTAGAAGAAATGTATCCGGAAGGCCAAACGGTAAAGACCTACTCTTTCGGCGCTTTGGAAACCGTGATGGAAGGTGCGCAACGTCCAGGGCATTTCGCGGGTGTCGGCGCGGTGGTAGGGCTTCTGTTCGAACTTGTGCAGCCCGACCGCGCCTATTTCGGCGAGAAAGACTTTCAGCAGGTGGCCGTTATCAAAGATCTGGTAAGACAGATGGGAAGCCCTGTAACCATTGTCCCTTGCCCCATCAAACGAGACGAAGACGGCCTTGCGCTCAGCAGCCGCAATGCCCTGCTCACGCCCGAAAACCGCGCCAAGGCGCCCGCCATCTACGCCACGCTCAAAAAAAGTGTGGAAATGGCCGCACGGCCTTGCGGAGAAGTGAAGGCATGGGTAAAACAACAAATCGCCGCCATTCCCGAAATGGAACTGGAATATTTTGAAATTGCCGACTCCGACACGCTGCAACCCGTCAACGACGCGTTTCCGTCCACCGGAAACGTGGGTTTTATCGTGGTATGGATGGGAAAGGTAAGGCTTATCGACAACATACGTTATTAAAATGGCAGAAGAGACCCCCGGCACGCTCAATTTCAACGTGGCCGACTACGACGAAAACACCATCCGCACCCTGAAGTGGAACGAACACATCCGGCTCCGCCCGGGCATGTATA
>CAZPBB010000025.1:6800-17835 GCA_964584745.1 uncultured Bacteroidaceae bacterium | reverse complement strand
GTGTGAAGCCGATCGCGTAGGCGGGCATTTTCCGTGCAAAGGCGGCGCCTGCGGTTATATCGGCTTGGTAGAACCAACGGCAGAATCCCTGGGTGGGCGTGATGCTGAAGCCGACGGCGATTTCGGGACCCGAAAACACCAGGCCGTTGTTGTAGGCTTCCTTGAATTGGGCGCCGCCGCCGTGGAGGGAAAGACTTTTTTCGAGCCGCGGCGGGTTCGCGCCGACCGTGTCGGGGAGAGAGAGTCCTGGAAAGGGGAGGGATAAGAAGAAAGCCAGAACGCTTCCCTTGCGCAAGACTGCAGATAGGCCTACAAGGATGGACTGTCTCATGACAATGGTGCTGTCGGAAAACACAAGACAAAAATAATCAAACCTTATTTCATTCCAGAGGATCCTGTCCCCGCAAGAGCCTCATATTCCAATGAGTTTTTCTTGTATTCATGAATGTATTGCCCGTTCGGAAGGACACCGCGGCCATAGCGGAATCCCAAAACGGAAAAAATTTTTTAGAAGGTGCGGGGTGCGGCGGCAAGTAAAGAGGATAACTAACGTACGCGCTCAAGGAATCCTATCCTTTCAACGAAACGATTATCGTCCGGAACGCTTTTTTGCGGAAAGTGAGGGATTCGAACCCCCGGAGACTCGCGCCTCAACGGTTTTCAAGACCGCCGCAATCGACCACTCTGCCAACTTTCCAATGGGCCGACCCTTTCAAAGGTCGGCTTGCAAAAATAGTTTAAACGTATAAAAATAGCAAACAGACCATCTGCTACTTTAACTTACCCACCGGGTGATTCAAGATGGGTTGATGACCGGTGGGCAGTTGGAGCGCCTTGATAAGTGCCTCTTTGTCCATCGTGGCGCGTGCCACGGTACCTAATCCGTTTCCACTACAGAACAGATAGATGTTCTGCGAAACATAGCCTGCATCGATAGGCGCCAGATTCCGTCCTGCGGGAAATACCAGATAATTGCCTACAATCAGCAACACTATCGGCGCGGATTTAGCGAAATCCTGTCTGCCTGCCGCGGCAGGACGCAGATCGCCTTCGGCTACCGGAATCAACTGATTCTGTAGGGCATCGTAACGATAGGCACCTTCCTGCTTCAGCACATACAGACTTATTTCCTGTTTGTTTTGTGCGGTGGGTGCGGTAAGTTTGCCCGTTTCGGCACGGTTGATGCCGTTGGCCGCCCAAAGTAGGTCGGAAAGATCTTGCAAGGAAAGGTCAACTGCGGCATATTCCCTGACAGAAGACCGGTTTTTGAAAGCCTGCATTAAATTTCCACCGCGTTCAGATGAAGGCGGAAGCAGTTGGATGCTGGGAAGGTTTTCGGCCATGCCTGATCCAACCAATACAACGGCGGCCATTAACCCAAGAATTTTTTTCATGCTATCGGGATTTAAAAAAATTTTTTATCGAAGCCCTGCCTTACGTAATTTAGCGTATGGTATGGAAATTTCCACGTGTCCCCGGCTATAAGGTGCTATATCATAAGGATTATAGACAAAAACGCAGGCATCGTCCGTGCAATAGAAATTCTCGCTCACAAAAAAACGGTCGGGGAAATACGCCAAGGCTTCCAATTGGGAAATCTTATTGACCCCTTCCTGCTCCATAAGAGATGCCAGCAAGAGTTTTTCCAGCTTCTTTCCGGCATTTTCACCGAAAGCTTCGGCTATGCTTATTTCCTTTCCATTCAGAAAATTAAAGTAACGTATCGTGGTAAGGGGATGCGCACCTCCGGTATATGCCGTACTTTCAAGCCGATATGTTTGGTAAATTCTGCCCGTATCGATCACCTTTCCTTTCAATATATAGATATAATCAAGAGCCACAGCATCAGGGTATTCCTTTAGAAGATTGCCCGCATCCCGACGGTAGCTCTCCTGAAGGGCATCCCTGTACCGTGCGGCTGCCGTAAGAAACGACACATCCTCGCTCACTTCAAAAGCCGTTTGAATGACAGCCCGATTCAAAGCGGAAAATTTATGGCGGGGTGCGGCTGCCATTTCGGATTCTCCCCAAAACTGCCGTTTCACCGTTACCGCCTTTTCGATTCTCTCGTTTTCGGCTTTGAGTCCGACAGGAGAGAACTGGGCGGCTTCCGGATAGAACATCCTTACCTTCGAACCATACCGTTCATGCGCTTCTTCGGATAGAAACTCCATGTCGAGATCGATCGTACAGGCCGGGCCTCCTTCTTCATTCAGCAAAATACGTTCTTTCAAGACAAGATGCTGTACGTAAGGATCCGATTCCGTTTCTTGCGCATAGGCGGGAAGCCCCGTAACGCAGACGATGAATCCGCCGGCAAGAATGTTTTTCAAAATGCTGAAACGTTGCATAAGATACTTTTTTTAGTAATGGGTATACCTTTGGAAGGTACATAAGCGGGAACAAATCTATAATATTTTGAAGAAATCACCGCATTTATTAACTTAGCCATCGATTTAGAGAGCGTAAAAGCCCTGAATGGCTGTATGTAAAATCGCGTGTATGAACAAACAACGCCCCATTTATGCCATCGGACACCGTAATCCGGATACGGATTCCATTTGCGCGGCTATCTGCTATGCCCATCTGAAAACCAAGTTGGGCATGAACGTGATACCCGCAAGAGCCGGTTCCATCAATAAGGAAACAGCCTTTGCCTTGCGTTATTTCAATGCGAGAACCCCTTTGTTGCTTACAGATGTCTATCCTCGTGTGGCAGACGTGGCTATCGATTGCGCATTGAAAATTCACAAGAGCCAGAACTTACGGGAACTGGCCGTAATCATGCGTAAAGACGGTGTGAAATCAATTCCCGTGGTGGATGATGACAACAATCTGGTAGGGGTGATTACCGTGAGTGACGTTGCCAAGCGGTATTTCGAGGATTTGGGCATGCAGAGTTTCTCGGATATCAAGATTTCATTGCAGGAAATAGCCAATGTAATCGATGCCGAGACCGTAGTGGAAGGAGAGTCGGAGAAGGTGATAGAAGGTGCGGTGAGGATCGCCGCCGGAAGTTTGCAAACCGTTTCCTCCAGCGTGAAACCCGGTGATGTTGTGCTGGTTGGGGACAGGATATCGGAAATCATGTTGGCCGGCATCAACAACGGTCTGGCGGGGCTTATCGTTACCGGGAACGGGGCTGTGCCGCCCGAAGTAGTGGAAGCCGCCCGAAAAGCCAATGCCTCCATCTTTTCTTCTCCTTACGACACTTATACTTGCGCCCGTCTGATAAACCAATGCGTGCCGGTTTCTTCCATCATGCAAACCGAAGTGATCCATTTCAAACCCACCGATCTGATCAGTGAAATAAAGGGTCTGATGGAAAAACACAAGCACCGCTATTATCCGGTGGTGGAAGGACGTAAGCTGGTAGGCATGGTGAGCAGTGAAGCGGTGATGATTCCCGAAAAAACCCAACTGATTCTGGTAGACCATAATGAACGGAACCAAGCCGTAGAGGGTATAGAAAAGGCCCATATCCTTGAAATCATCGACCATCACCGTCTGGGGGGAATTCAAACCAACGAACCCATCTTTACAAGGCAGGATCCTGTAGGCTGCACGTGTACGATCGTAGCCGATATGCACATGCACCGACAGGTGGAGATTCCGCCGCAAATCGCGGGACTGATGCTTTCGGCCATCCTTTCGGATACGGTGCTTTTCAAATCGCCCACCTGCACCGAACATGACAGGGAAGTAGCCATATACTTGGCCAAGATTGCCGGCGTGGATATTCAGGAATATGGAATGAAACTGCTCCGTGCCGGTTCGGATATCCGCAACATGACGGAGGCCGAGATAGCCAAGAACGACTTGAAGGAATTCTTTATCGGTCCGTACTATGTCAGCATCAGCCAGTGTTCCGTATTGGAAAAGCAACAAGTGCTGGAGCGGAAAGACAATATTCTGGAAGCATTGGCCATGATGCGCAAAAAAGAGGGATACGACCTATCTATCGTTATGATAACCAATATTCTTGATGAGGCATCGATTTTGCTTTTTGTAGGCGAACCTATCGTGCTTATCGAAGAAGCCTTCTCGATGGATGCATCCCAAAACATGGTGCATCTACCCGAGGTGATGTCTCGCAAGAAACAAGTGGTCCCCCCGCTGATGGAAGCGGTTAAATTCCTGACCCATTGACAAATGTGAACCATCTAGGAGGCTATCTGTCGGGTATTTCAGCACCGATCGTTTTGATGGGCATCGTATTGATTGCAGCCGCTGTTACGATGATAGTGGCGCAAAGGAATACCATCTTCCGTTTTCAAAAACTATTTTCCCCAAAATACCAAGAAGAAAGAAGCGGAATATATGACAGTCTAGCGGGCAAGTTCTAAAAGGACCTTTCCGCCGCTGTCGCAGAGAATGGCTCTGCCATCGGAAAATTTCTTGTAGGAAACCACTTTTTCAAGGACTTGCAAAAGCCGGGTTTCTATGTCCGAATCCGCACACATCCGTAAGGTGGTTATACCGCTTTCAATCCTGATCACTGAAGCCTTTTTGGGATCACAAGTCAAAGAAGCGCTGTAATTATTACAACCGAGATATCCGGAAAGACATTTATGATAGGAATCGAATAGCAGAAATATCTCGTTTCCGGATTCTTCAACAGCAAGGTCGTTTATCTTGACCACGTTCCACCTTCCATCCAAAGGCATCATGCGGATCATTTTCAGCAATTCGTTGCCTTCGGCATCGTACAGAAGAAGATATTTGTGTCCTTCCGCATCCGTTTCAGACAAATAGCCGCTTACTTGTGAAAGATTTTGCATCAAGGCACTTTCGACTTTCAGATCGGGACACGCCATACGGGTGGAAAAAAGCGGGGAGAGACGGATGCTGTATTTTATCGGATTGAATTTGAACCGGCCTTGCAGATGGTTGCATCCCGCCCATCCATTCAGGCTTTTTTTCATACAGTCGAATACGATGAAAGGCGGCTTTTCGGTTGTAGGAACAGGCGAACCCTTTATCTCCGAAATCCGCCATGCCCCGTTCACGTCCCGGGCAGTGGAAAGCTTGTGTCTTTCTGCGGCGAAAACGGCTGTCTGCATTACCGCGATATACCCCAAAACCAAAAAGCATCCGATGACTTTTTTCATGGTCTGTCCTCCCACTTTTTATTTTATCTGACAAATATACAAAAGCCTGAGAAAACACTCCACAGTTCCGCTTATCGAAAAAAAACGTAAATTCGCTTTCTATTAAAACTACAGCCTTATGAAAAAGTACATTTGTGTCATCTGTCAGTATGTGTATGATCCGGCTAAAGGCGATCCCGAAAGCGGCATCGCCCCCGGAACAGCTTTCGAAAATATTCCCGAGGATTGGGTCTGCCCGGTTTGCGGGGTAGGGAAAGAGGACTTTGAAGAATACAAGGGATAAGATTCTTTCTTCGCTCTTTTTGCAAAACAGAAAAAGGCGTTCCCCTAAGCAATGAAGGTGCATCATCGCAAAATGATGGTGCATTTCTGAAAAACAAAATGCAAAAAACATGAAAAATCGACTTGTTATCTTGGCGGCAATCCTCTTGCTCATACCGTTGAAAGGCATTGGCCAGGATTCCGCGACCCCTCTTTGGTTGCGATACGGCGTTATTTCCCCCGATGGAGAAAACATCGCTTTCTGCTATAGGGGAGATATCTTTATCGTACCTGCGGAAGGGGGCGATGCCCGTCAGCTCACTTCCCATTCCGCCTACGATTACAAACCGATATGGAGTCCCGATGGCGCTAAAATCGCCTTTGCTTCCGACAGACAGGGAAGTATGGATATCTATATTGTAGATGCCAAGGGCGGCCACCCGCTCCGTCTTACCCGAAATTCGGGTTCGGAAGTGCCGATGGCCTTTGATGGCGAAGATGCTGTCCTTTATATCACGGCGGAAATGCCGACGGTGAACAGCCTCTTTTTTCCCGATGCCACGTTTTCGCAGGTATGGCGGGTAAAGACCGATGCTTCCCGACCTGAACTGTTCTGTGCCTCACCGATGGAAGAAATCAGCCTCAATCCCGATGGCAGCATTCTCTATCAGGACAAGAAGGGATATGAAGATGTATGGCGTAAACATCACACATCAAGCGTAACGCGTGATATATGGCTGTTCCAAGACGGTACCCATCGACAGCTTACCACCTTTGCAGGCGAAAACCGAAATCCGGTATGGGCACCCGACTATAAATCCTATTATCTGCTGAGTGAAGAAGACGGTACGTTCAACGTCTATAAAAGGACACTCGACCCTAATTCTGTTTCAGAAAAGATAACTTCCTTCACGACCCATCCGGTACGTTTTCTGAGCGTGGCGCAAAACGGTACGCTTTGCTTCGGATGGAATGGTGAACTCTATACGCAAAAACCCGGAGGAAAAGCAAAAAAGGTAAACGTGAATATCGTAACCGACAATACTGCGGTGGAACGCTCCAGACAGATTCTGCGCAATGGCGCTTCTGAAATAGCCGTTTCACCCAAACAGAAGGAAATCGCCTTCGTGCTTAATGGGGACATTTACGTTACTTCGCTCGACTATGCCACGACTAAACGGATCACCAACACGCCGCAAACCGAAAGGAGTATCGGATTCTCACCCGACGGACGTTCTCTCGTCTATGCGTCGGAACGTGACGGAGTATGGCAGATTTACCAGACCTGCATCGCCGACAAAAACGAGGAAACATTTACCTATGCCGGTGCGGTAGAGGAAAAGAAACTGGCAGAAAGCGACCAAACCAGTTTCTATCCCCAGTACAGCCCTGACGGCAAAGAAATTGCCTTCTTGCGGAACCGTACCGAAATCTGCGTACTGAATCTCAAAAGCGGTAAGGTTCGCAGTGTGATGGATGGCAAATATGAATATTCCTATGTGGATGGAGACCAAAGTTTCAGCTGGAGTCCCGACAGTAAATGGATTCTGACCGGCTTTATCGGAACAGGCGGCTGGAACCACCATGATCTGGCATTGGTGAAAGCCGATGGCAGCGGGGAAATACACAACCTGACCAACAGCGGTTATAGTGAGTACAACGGGCAGTTTGTGCTGGACGGCAAGGCGATGCTCTTTCAGAGTGATCGTAGCGGTTACCGTAGCCATGGTTCCTGGGGAGCGGAAAGCGATGTGTATATCATGTTCTTTGATCAGGCCGCCTTTGAAAAATTCCTGATGGATAAGGAAGAACGCACACTTGCCGAAAACAAGGAAAATGGCGGTAAAAAAGACAAGAAAGACGAAAAGAAAGACAGCACCGAAAATAAGGTGAAGGACCTTGAATTCGATCTCGACTATCTTGAAGACCGTACCTTGCGGCTCTCCTCGGTTTCGGAACGCATGGGAGACATGGCCCTGAGCCCAAAAGGCGACAAACTCTATTATATCGCCCCCCACAACGGTAAGATGGCATTGTGGGTGAAAGACCTCGTGGAATCGAAAACCGAGCTTAAGCTACCAGATGTAGGGTATAGCCAATTGGTGATGGACAAAGACGGCGCCGATCTTTATATGATCGGTTCGTCCGGTATCCGCAAAATGTCCACCGCTTCGGGAAGTGTGGACAATATCGCATTCGAAGCCGTGTACGAACAGCGTCCTTTCGCCCAACGGGAATACCTCTTCAGCCATATATGGCGTCAAGTAAAAGACAAATTTTATGATCCGGATATGAGGGGCATGGACTGGAAAGCCTATTTCGACAACTACGAAAGATTCCTGCCGCATATCACCAACGGTTACGACTTTTCGGTGATGGTCAGCGAATTGTTGGGTGAACTCAACGCCTCGCATACCGGTTGCCGTTTCTATGGCGGCGGCACCGCATTTCCTACGGCTGAGTTGGGGGTATTCCTTGATCCGCAGTATAAGGGGGACGGCCTCAAGATTCAGGAAATACTGCACAATAGTCCCTTTGCATTGGCCGGTAAGAAGATCAACGCCGGCGATATCATCGAACAGATAGACGGGCAAGCCATCAAGGCCGGTGAAGACTATTCCGTTATGTTGGAAGGCAAGGCAGGCAAGGCCACCCGTTTCTCAATCCGTCCGGTCAAAGGAAAATCTTTTGAGATTACGGTGAAACCGATTACGCGCTACCGTCAGAACGAACTCCTGTATGAACGCTGGGTAAAACGTAATGAACATATCGTGGATTCACTCTCTGGCGGCCGGATCGCCTATGTACATATCGAAGGCATGGATTCCCGCAGTTTCCGCACCATCTACCGTCAGTTGCTCAACGACAGAAACCGCAACCGCGAGGCGGTGATCGTGGATACCCGCAACAACGGAGGCGGCTGGCTACACGATGATGTGGCTACGTTGCTGAGCGGAAAGCGCTACGTCCGCTTCAGTCCGAGGGGGCAGTATATCTCAGATGAACCTTACAGCAAATGGACCAAGCCGTCATGCATGCTGGTGAGCGAGAATAACTATTCTGATGCCCACGGTACACCTTGGGTCTATAAGCAGCTGAAAATCGGCAAACTTATCGGTATGCCTGTGCCGGGAACGATGACGGCCGTATGGTGGGAAAGTCTTCCGGGAGGCTTTGTATTCGGGATTCCGCAAGTGGGCACGCTCGATGATGCAGGAAATTATCTGGAGAATCAGGATCTGATGCCCGATATCATGGTGCGAAACACGCCCGAAGCACTTCTGCAAGGCCGGGATTTCCAACTTGAAAAAGCGGTGGAAGAAATGTTGAAGGAAGCCGATGCGGTAAAGGCGGAAGAAAAGAAATAAAAAACGGACTGCCGACAGCCGCCGGTATGGTGGCAAACGAGGAGGCGGGTGATACGCATCCCACCTCCTCGTTTTTTTTATATGGTTTCATTTACAAATGATTCCATAGCAGATTAATCTTCGGTTTCGGTAATTTTCCGTTTCACTATAAAATCACGGCATTCGCGGTAGGTTTTGGCGCCGCTGAGCCGCATCACGCCCGCATAGAGTATGACTGCCACTATGATTTTTGTAATGAAAAGCAGATATATATTCTGAATAGGTAGGGTTATAAAGTATGTGATGACCATCACGCTTGCCGCGGCGGCTCCGAAAGGGACCACATCTCTAAGCGCATCAAAAAGCGTAAAGCCTATCTGTCTCCATACGAAATAATGCCATACGAAAAGCCATGCTGTATTCAATGCCATATAGACATAAATCATGGTACGTATACCGTAAGGGAAAAGCATAAGCATCAACCCCAGCTGCAACAAACCCAATACGATGGTATTCCACATATAAATATAGGACTTTCCTCTGCTGATAAGCAGATTGGAATACAAGAAAGCCATCGGCAGAAACGCCCCTCCGATAGCAAGCAGACGGAGCAGTCCGGCGCTTTCTTTCCACTTGTCGG
The DNA here is from genome assembly GCA_964584745.1 of uncultured Bacteroidaceae bacterium. GTDB lineage: Bacteria > Bacteroidota > Bacteroidia > Bacteroidales > P3 > Pullibacteroides. The sequence goes on along the minus strand of CAZPBB010000025.1, from coordinate 8,476 downwards.
TAATGGCGATGGTAATCAGTTCAGGCGCGATAAGGGAAAGGCCGAACATGGCTGGAAAAGAAAGAAAGGCCGTCATACGCAACATCTTCCGGAAAACACGAATTTGACGTTCCTTATCATCTGCCACCTGCGCCAAAACCGGCTGGGAAACGCTATTCATCATGCTATATATAAGCGAATTGCACATATTATTCCACTTATTGGCCTGATTGAAATTACCAACAGCGACCCGATTGTAGAAGCGCCCGAGAATAACAGAAAAAAGATTGTTGTTGATATGATTGAAAATGTTTGTTATAAGCATCTTGCTACTAAACCCGAACATTTCGCGGATTGGAGAGAAATCTATTTGTAACGAAGGTTTCCAACCAGAAAAACAAAAATTTAGGAGGGAGACTACAAGTATATAGAGAATGGACTGTGTGGCGATTCCCCAATAAGAAAAGCCATGATAGGCCAACAGCACGCCGGTTATACCGGAAATCACCAAGGCGGAAATCGCGGATACGGCACGTTCCTTGAATTGCAGGTTGCGGGAGAGTTTGGCCCCCGGCACGATACCGAAACTAGCGAAGAAAAAACCCAAGAACATATAGCGGGCAAGTGCCGTAAGTTCAGGGGTCCGAAAAAAACGGGCAATCAACGGAGCCGAGAAGAATAGCAGTAGGTAAAACAATGCGCTCATCAGTACATTGAACCAGAAAACGGCATTGTAATCTTTATGCGTAACATTTCTTCTGGTGATAAGGGCAAGTGAAAACCCGCTGTCCTGCAAGGAACCCGCAATCAATGAGAAAATGGTAAGCATGCCCACCATTCCGTAATCGGAGGCGTTGAGCAGACGGGAAAGGAAAATGCCGAAAACCAAATTCAGAAATTGGCAGGAAGCGTTACTGATTCCGCTCCACATAAGGCTGTTCCCGGTTTTTGTCTTTAAGGTTGATTCACGCATGTGGCTTCCTGCAAAAAGGCAAGATTGAACGTCAGAAAATCCGACTTGTAAAAGTACGTATTTTTCAAGACTGTCCGCAAGAATCCCGCTATTTTGTCGTACCTTTGCATAATTGGCTTAGAAAAAAGCCGCAATTTATATACAACTATGGCATATCAAGACAGAAGATCCGGCTCGGAAAGAGGGCGGGAAGACAGACGGAGAAAAGAGTTCCGTCACAATGAGCATCCGTTTGTATCCGACCGGTGGGGAGAAGAAGAACGCACGCAAGACCGTTTTGAACATCGCCAAGACGACCGCAATGGCCGTTTCGGCAATAGGGAAGACCGTTTCGGAAGCCGAGACGACGACAACCGCCGTTCCTTCCGCGGCAATGACCGCAATGGCCGCTTCGGCGGCAGGGAAGACCGTTTCAGAAGCCGAGACGATGACAACCGCCGTTCCTTCCGCGGCAATGACCGCAACGACCGCTTCGGCGGCAGGGATGACCGTTTCGGAAACCGAGACGATGACAACCGCCGTTCCTTCCGCGGCAATGACCGCAATGGCCGTTTCGGCAATAGGAATGACCGTTTCGGAAACCGAGACGATGACAACCGCCGTTCCTTCCGCGGCAATGACCGCAATGGCCGTTTCGGCAATAGGGATGACCGTTTTGGAAGCCGAGACGACAACCGCCGTTCCTTCCGCGGCAATGACCGCAACGACCGCTTCGGCGGCAGGG
>CAZPBB010000025.1:0-6700 GCA_964584745.1 uncultured Bacteroidaceae bacterium | reverse complement strand
GCGGCAATGACCGCAACGACCGCTTCGGCGGCAGGGATGACCGTTTCGGAAACCGGCGCGCTTCCCGTTATTCGACCGGTGAAAAGGATTACAACCGCAATGCTCACGTAGAAAACGACCGTAAGAAAGCGGAAGGATATATCCGTCTGAACCGTTATATCGCCAATTCCGGCATTTGCTCACGTCGGGAAGCCGACGAGATGATTACCTCCGGCGTGATTATGGTGAACGGTGAGGTCTGCACCGTATTGGGAACCTTGGTCGGTCCCGACGACAAAGTGCAATTCGGGCAACAGACCTTGAACGCCGAAAAGAAAGTATATCTGCTGATGAACAAGCCCAAGGGGTATATCACCACCTCCGATGATCCGCAGGATCGCAAAACGGTGATGGATCTGGTGGCGGATGCCTGCAAGGAAAGAATCTATCCTGTAGGACGGCTCGACCGCAACACCACCGGCGTATTGCTCTTCACCAACGACGGCGATATGGCCAAGCGGCTTACGCATCCCTCGCACGGTGCTAGAAAAATTTATCATGTAACCCTAGATAATCCTTTAAGTAAGAGCGATTTATCAACCATCGCCAAAGGCATGCAATTAGAAGACGGATGGGTTGATGTGGACGAAATCTCTTATGTGGAAACCGCCAACCGCAAAGAAGTGGGGATTCAGTTACATTCAGGCAAAAACCGTATCGTGCGACGTATTTTCGAACATTTCGGTTACGTGGTTACCAAACTCGACAGGGTATTGTTTGCTGAACTGACGAAAAAAGACCTTAAGCGCGGTGCATGGCGGTTCCTTACCGAACAGGAAGTGAACTTTTTGAAGATGAATGCCGGTAAGGAAGAAGCGAAACCGGTTCCCCAATCGGCCAAGCGTCAACCGGTATTTACCCCTGAACAATTGGCCGAAGCCGAGTTGTTGGCCGAAAAAGAATCCCCAAAAGCAGACAAGAAAAAGACCGCCTCCAGACGCAGCAAAGCGGCAACGGCCCAAATGGAAGAAGCGGCGGAAGAAAAACCCAAGCGCAAGACTACCCGCAAGAAGGCAGAAACCGAAGAAGCGGCGGAAGAAAAGCCCAAGCGCAAGACCACCCGCAAGAAGGTCGAAACCGAAGAAGCGGCAGAAGAAAAGCCCAAGCGCAAGACCACCCGCAAGAAGGCAGAAACCGAAGAAACGGCGGAAGAAAAACCCAAGCGCAAGACTACCCGCAAGAAGGTCGAAACCGAAGAAGCGGCGGAAGAAAAGCCCAAGCGCAAGACCACCCGTAAGAAGGTCGAAACCGAAGAAGCGGCGGAAGAAAAGCCCAAGCGCAAGACCACCCGCAAGAAAGCTGAATAAAGAAACTCTGTTCCTTTAGCGGAAAAGGCTTGGAGGTATGGATCAAACGGAAATGCTCATAACCGAGGCAGTGTTGGGGCGTCACCCCACACCGGAAAAAGAAAACCGGAAACGTTATGTTCTGCGTTGTTTGTTTTGGTTCGTGGGTTTGTTTGCGGCAGGTATCGTTTCGCTGTCGGTTTACCTTTATTTCAATCAAGACGAAATAAAGCGTCTGGTGGTAAACGAAATAAACCGTAATTTGCAGGCGCCTGTCTCAGTACGCGACATACGGGTAGGCATGTGGCGCGATTTTCCCATGATTTCGGTCTCTTTCGAAGGCGTCTCTGGCAATGGTACCCGAAACGAAGACAGGGAAGAACTTTTTCATGCAGAAAGCCTTACATTCTCTTTCAATCTGCGCGATATCCTTCAACAACGCTACATCGTGCGGGAAATCGTGGTGAGAGGAGGGGAATTCAACCTTAAATACTATGGAGGAGGGGCGTACAACTATCTGATTTGGCAGGTACAGAAAGAAAAAGGCAGCCAACCGTTTTCCTTTCATCTTCGGCGCATTCTGTTACGCAATACGTTGGTACGTTTCAGAGATCTGCCTGCCCGTCATGATTTCCAAGTATTGGTACGCAACGTGGCGGCCAAGGGTGATCTGTATGAGAATGGACAGGACTTTCAGTTAAAGGGTGGGGTGGACATCCATTCGATGAAAGCCGCCGGTTTTGTGTTCCTGCATCATCGAAAGGGTTCTCTGGATGTACGTTTCACCAACGACCATAACGAAAAACGTTTCAGCATACGCTATGGCAAAATCGGTATAGAGGACATGGATTTCACCACGCGGGGGTATGTGCGCTACGACAATCGGGAACACGCCCTGGCTTTCGATTTCAAGGGAAAAGCCTTGCGGATGGAAAATCTGCTCTCCTTCTTGCCGGAAGCTTCCGCCAAATATGTGGAAGACTATGGATTCAAGGGGAATCTGGATTTCAACATGCGGATAGAAGGCGACTATACCCGCACGCCGCTTGCACTCAACGCCACCTTTCACTACGGACAGGGCAAGATAAGACACAAACCGTCGGCCATGACCGTTTCGGATGTGGAGTTACACGGCTCTTTCACCAATGGCGGCAAAACGGTTGAAAATTGCCGTCTGGTACTGGATACCCTCTATGCTAAATTCCCCACAGGCACGGTGGAAGGACGGTTCTCGATAGACAACTTTCAGATTCCGCATATCCGATATCAAGGGGCCATTTCGGCCGATCTGGCGGAGTTGCAAACCTTTCTCAAACTTTTTCCCGATGTTGCATTGAGCGGGCATCTGCGTTCCAAACTGATCTTTTCCCATACCTTTCCCTCTTTAAAGCCTCAACAATGGCAGACGGGTGATTTCGGGACGGCAGAAACCCGCGGATTTCTGCAACTTAAAGATTTCCATGTAGCTTTTGCCGGGAAAGAACCTCTTTCCTGCGATAGCCTTTATGCGGAATTTACGCCCAAGGTTCTGAAAACAGGCTACTTTGTCTTGAAAGGCGGCGACATGGAACTGAAGACCCGGCTTTTTGTGGAAAACCTTTTGCCCTATCTGCTTCTTTCCCAACAGCGGCTTTACGCCACGGCAAGCATCAGAAGTCCGCGGCTTGATTGGGAAAGTCTCCTTGTCCTGTTTCCGGAAGGAGAAAAGGAAAAAAAGATTCCCGTACCCTCCCCGAAAAAAAGGCGGAATCTTTTGCAGGATCTCTATGCCGATGTGGAGTTGGACGTGAAGCATCTTACGTTTCCGCAATCGGGGCTTGACAACCTCAAGACAGGATTTCGCTATATGCCGGAACATATCTTACTGGAAAACACCACTTTCGATGCCTTACAGGGTCATTTTGAAGGTACGGCGGAAATGGAAAGACGAAAGGAGGGCTGGCAGGTGCAGCTACAAGGGAAAATAGATCAGATGGATATCGGGGCAGGGTTCAAGGCTTTCGACAATTTCGGGCAACGACAACTTACCTATCGGAATATCGGAGGAACGGTATCGTCCGACTTCAAGATGGGACTTTTCTATTCCGATACAGACGGCGTAGTATCCGACAGCATACAGATGCTGGCATCGATAGACATAACGGGTGGTCATCTGCAGAATATGGAAAGCCTTAAGAGAATAGCCCGCTTTACAGGCGAAGACGATTTGCAGGACATTCATTTCACGGACTTGCACAATATGGTGGAAATCCACAAAGGCTGTATCCGTATTCCACAGATGCAGGTATTCTCGAGTGCGGCCGATCTGTCGTTCAGCGGTACCCATACGTTCGCCAATGAAGTGGATTATACCGTAACCGTTGAACTCTCTTCTCTGCTGAGCCGCCGTAGGGCGCAACGGATCAAGAAGGAAGAGGAATTCGGAGTTGTTACCGGACCGCAATCGCGTATCCGTCTGCCGTTGCATATAAAAGGTGTTCTGCCGGATGTGGAAGTGAAATACCTCTTTTCTCAAGCAAGAAAAGGAGCGGGCGATCGGCTGAAAGAGAATGCGCAGGAACTCAAGGAGGCTTTGGATGAGGCCTATTCCCAGATGAGAAAGAAACGTGAGGCACGTATGGATGAACAAAAAACGCGCAAACGTCAAGAACAAGGCGAGTTCATTATCGACACCGAAGAATCGGAACCGCTGAAAAAGCCCCAAAAACCAACGGTCAAGGATAGCACGGTCCAAAAGAAAAAGAAATACAAAACCGAAGAAGATTTCCGCATTGAATTCGAGGACGACTGAAAAAAGGGAATCAAAAAAAGACTATGATGGTACGATCAATGACCGGCTACGGAAAGAGCCGCCAAGAAACCGATGACCGGATTTACGAGTTGGAAATCCGGTGCATCAATTCCAAAACCTTGGATTTGAACTGCAAGTTACCAGCCGAATACAGAGAGTTTGAATTGGGCTGGCGGAACCTTATCGCCGCCGTTTTGTTGCGGGGAAAGGCGGAATGTGCGCTCAGTGTTACACGGAAAAACGGTGGGTGCGGCAACCTGTTTCATCTGGATGCCGCACAAATTGACACTTATCGGATGGAAATGCGGAATATGATGGGGGTGGAAATGCCCTTGGGCGAGGTATTGCGACTGCCCGGCTCGGTAAAGGAAGAACCACCGGCGATGTTGAGCGAATCGGAACGGGAAATGTTGGAAGGATTATTGAAAGAAGGACTGCGGAAAGCGGATGAAAGCCGTTTGCAGGAAGGTGGAATTCTCGAAAAGGATCTCCGTCTGCGGGTCAGCAATATAGAAAATCTGGCCAAAGAGGTGGAAACTTTTGAAACGCAACGGGTGCCAACCATCCGCAAACGTATCGAAGCGCATCTCGATGCCTTGAATCTGACAGACGTGAAACTCGATGCCAACCGCTTAGAGCAAGAAATGATCTACTACCTCGAAAAACTGGACATTACCGAAGAGAAAGTGCGTCTTGACAAGCATTGCCGCTACTTTATCGAAACGCTGACTGAAGAAGCCTCCGGCCGCAAACTGGCGTTTATCGCCCAGGAAATGGGGCGGGAAATCAATACGCTCGGTTCCAAAGCCAATGATGCCGACATGCAGAAGCTTGTGGTGAAAATGAAAGACGAGTTGGAAAAGATAAAAGAGCAACTATTTAATATTCTGTAAAATGGATTTTTCTTTGAGCAAGGATGCGGTGGATTTCATAAACGATGCGCAAATAGCGGCATTGCTTTCCCAACAAGAGGATACGGGAAAAGTGGCGGCGGTATTGGCGAAAAGCCTGGAAAAACAAACGCTTTCATTGAACGAGACGGCCGCCCTGCTTTCGGTGAAGTCGCCCGCCTTGCGCGAAAACGTGTTCGAGGCTGCCCGTAAATTGAAACGGGAAATCTACGGAAACCGTATCGTGTTGTTCGCTCCGCTCTATATCGGCAACCACTGCATGAATGACTGCCGTTATTGCGGTTTCCGTAGAAGCCTTTCCTCTACCGTACGCCGCACGCTCACCGAAAAAGAATTGGAGGAAGAAGTGAGGGGACTGGAACGGGAGGGCCACAAGCGCCTGATTCTGGTTTATGGTGAATCACCGGAGTATTCACCCGAATTCATCGCCCGCACGGTACAGCTTGTCTATCAGACTAAGGAGGGATATGGGGAGATCCGCCGGGTCAACATCAACGCCGCCCCCTTGGACAAAACGGGATTTGCCGTGGTGAAGCAGGCGGGCATCGGTACGTATCAGATCTTTCAGGAAACCTATCATAAGGAAAGTTATCGCAAGTTTCATCCCGCCGATACGCGCAAAGGCGATTACATGTGGCGTCTGAACGCGATGGACCGGGCTTTCGAGGCTGGGTGCGATGATATGGGTATTGGCGCCTTATTCGGTCTGTATGACTGGAAGTTTGAGGTAATGGGACTGGTATCGCACGTACTGCACCTGCAAGCCCGCTACGGCGTAGGACCGCACACCATCAGCTTTCCGCGCATCCAGCCGGCCAACGGTCTGGATTTAGACTTGCGTTATCAGGTTAGCGATGAGGATTTCAAATATCTGGTGGCCGTCTTGCGGTTAGCCGTTCCTTATACGGGTTTGATCATGACCGCCCGCGAAAGCGCTGAAGTACGCGATGAGGTAATGCAGTTCGGCGTTTCCCAAATCGACGCCGGCACGCGCTTGGAAATAGGCGCCTACCACGAAAAACAATCGGTAAAAGACGAACAGCGGTTGGAAAAGGAGCAGTTCCGCATCGCCGACAACCGCAGTCTGGATGAAATCATCCGCTGGCTGCTGCAACAAAAATTCATTCCTTCTTTCTGCACATCTTGCTATAGGGTAGGACGCACCGGCGAGCATTTTATGGAATACGCCATTCCTGGCTTTATCGGCCGTTTCTGCACCCCCAACGCACTGATGACCTTAGCCGAGTATCTCAAAGACTACGCTTCTCCCGCTACGATAGAAGCCGGAAACACCCTGATTCGGGAAGAGTTGGCCGCTATGGAAACAGGAAATCTCAAACAACAACTTATAGAACGCCTGGAAGATCTGGAAAAGAACGATACCCGCGACCGCTTGTTTTAGGCCATACCCGCCATCCAATATACACACTACTCTTTCAACCACTCCAGATAGTTATCCGGGGTTACGACTGCTGTTTCCTTGACGGGATAAGCGTTCAGGAAGGAGGCAGGCAAGGCCGCATGCGCTTTCTTCGGATTCCACTTCAGTTCGAAGGCCGTCATGGTGCCGTCGGTTTCTTCTATATAATCAATCTCCTGCTGCTGGGTCGTGCGCCAGAAATAGGCATTGACATACCGACCGTTGTAGTGGTTGTACTTGATGCGTTCCGCGA
>CAZPBB010000024.1:0-18547 GCA_964584745.1 uncultured Bacteroidaceae bacterium | reverse complement strand
TGGGGTTCGAGCGCGGAGATGTTCTTATCCATATCGTTTATGTTTTTAGTTGTTTTCTAAAGTTGTAAAGTTACAAAAAGTAGAGCGTAAAGCCAACCGCAAATTCATCTGCGCGTTGGCTCTACCGATAAGCAGTAACTTCAGCGAAGTTAAATTTACGAAACTTTTGCACAAAACTATATAAAACCGCTCACAACGGATTTGCAAAAGCACGTACCTTTACGGACAAAGGAAGAGTCCGTGAAGGTACATGAGGACGGTGTTTGCTCTAAGTTTCTTCAGAATGATGTACCTTTAGCGGACAAAGGAAGAGTCCGTGAAGGTACATGAGGACGGTGTTTGCTCTAAGTTTCTTCAGAATGATGTACCTTTAGCCTATGAAAACTTTATACATCGCCACGCACAACGCGCACAAGACAGAAGAAATCCGCTCGGTATTCGAAAAAATGCCGAACCTCACGCAAAAATATCGCTTGGGTAACCTCGATGAACTGCACTTTCATGAAGATATTCCTGAAACAGCCGACACACTGGAAGGGAATGCGCGGCAGAAAGCGATGTTCATTTACGAAAAATACAAGGTGGATTGCTTTGCCGATGATACCGGTCTGGAAGTACCGGCTTTGGGTAACCGTCCCGGAATCTATTCGGCACGATATGCCAATATGCCCGAAAATTTTGAGGAAAACGGCTACGTGACAGGCGAGTCGCTCACCATGCCCGATCCCACTTTCACGCAGAACATGGATCGTTTACTTTACAAACTGCAAGGAAAGCCGCGTGCGGCAAGGTTCCGTACCGTAATCTGCTTGATTCTGAACGGAAAAATACATTACTTCGAAGGTTCGGTAATCGGTGAAATCTTATTGGAAAAGCACGGAATACAAGGTTTCGGCTACGATCCGATTTTTAAACCTGAGGGGTTTTCAAAGAGTTTCGCCGAATTGAGCCTCGAAGAAAAAAACAGTATCAGCCACCGTGGACAAGCCTTGACGAAACTGACGGCCTTTCTGGAAAAATAACCGGAATCTTACTTTTTTCCTTGCAGGATATTTTTTTGCAGACGGATGGCTTCTGAATGGATACAGTCGAGTATCTGTTTCACAAAATCGGTATTCAGATCTTGACGGCGGGCGTTGGAAAGAGCGCGTTCCACCACGGCATTCCAGCGCTCGCGTTGCAAAACGGAAAAATTCTCCTCGCGTTTGAGTTCTCCCAATTCCTTTACCAATTGCATACGGCGCGAAAGAATCTGAACCAATTCATCGTCCACCTCATCCAATATATGGCGGATCCGGCTCATTTTGCCAGATAATGTATCTGTCTTGCGAAAAACTAAACGGGAGATCCATTCATCGAAACCCTGCAAATCCAATTGCTGGTCTTTATCGCTCAAAGCCTTTTCAGGTTCAGGATGCACCTCAAGCATAAACCCGTCCATCTCCAAATCTAAACCGCTCTGCGCCACTTCCAAAAGATATTCGCGTTTGCCGCCGATATGGCTCGGATCACATAAAAGCGGAATGTCGGGACGAAGCCTCTTTATCTCCACGGCTATCTCCCACAAGGGAGCATTGCGGTAAGGAGCGGAATTATACATACCGAAACCGCGGTGCACCGCGCCTACCATTCCTTTGGTATGACGGGAAATGCGCTCTATCGCACCCAACCAGAGCGCCGGATCAGGACTGATGGGATTTTTGATCCATACCGGAATGGTACAGCCGCGCAATGCCTGTGCGATTTCTTCCATTAGAAACGGGTTTGAAGTGGTGCGGGCGCCTATCCATAAAATATCGATACCATAACGTAGGCAGTTTTCAACATGTTGCGCGGTAGCCGCTTCGGTGGCTACCGGAACACCATATTCTTGTTTTATGTCCCTCAACCATTCCAAGGATCTTTCACCATGTCCTTCGAAAGAACCGGGACGGGTGCGGGGTTTCCAGGCACCGGCCCGTAAAGCATTTACCTGCAAACCACCTTCATGCAAGGCGTTCCAACGCTTGAAAAAGGAAGCGACGGTTCGGAGTTGTTCCGGACTTTCGGCACTGCAAGGCCCGGCTATCAGCGTAAAGGAGGGTTTCTTGGCTGTCGATTGCATGAGATAGGATTTGTAACGACTGCAAAGGTAACCAATACTCAAAATTTTGTGTAAATTTGCAGTTTGCGAGCGGAATTTTTTTCCGCGTCAAAACTTAAAAAAATTACGATCATGACTCTTAAACGCAGTACCGTTCTTGCCATCGCAACGCTGTGCGGCATGGTTTTACTGGCCACTTCCTGCAAGACTCCCAGAGAAAAAAGGCTGGAAGCCGAAAATGAAAAACTTCAGAACGACATCGTAAAATCAGATTCCGTACAGATTCAGTTCATGAATGCCTATGCGGAAATCGATGCCAATCTACAGGCTATCAAGGTGCGGGAAAAAATGATCAATAAAAACAGCCGCGATGCGGAAGACAATCCCGATATCCAACAGAGAATCATCAATGATATCGTGGAAATCGGCAAACTGATGGAAAACAACCGCAAGAAACTTCAGGATATGGAAAGTTTGCGCCGTCAGTTAGTAAATGCCCGTTCCGTCAATGAAAAGTTGAAAGCCGAAAACACTTCCCTTAAGGAAAACGCCACATCCAAGATGAATGCACAGGATGCGGAAAAATTAGCTTACTACGAAAAAGAAAACCAACGTCTGGCCGAAGTAAACAAGGGTTTGGAACAGACCATTGCCCGTCTCAAGCAACAGTTGACAGAAAGCGAAGCGACAGTAAACAATCTTCGTGAAGAACTCACCCAACTCAAGAGAGCTTATGCCGTACTTGAATCCACCATTGATTCACTCAACCGCAAATCGCAACAATATCTGGCCGATATTGAAGAAATGAATGCCACCATCGCTTCACTCAACGATCAGTTGAATTCAAGCAAAACCTTTTATTATATCGCCGCTCCGAGCAAAGAACTCAAAACCAAACAGATTTTGGCCAAAGGCGGAATCAATCCCAATGCTCCGTTGCGGAACTTTACCCAAATCAATGAAGACAAGCGCGTTATAGATATCCCGGGAGGCAAGAGTGTCAAGTCGTTTCATACCCAACATCCCAGTACAAGTTATCGTATTGATAATAAAGACAAGAAAAACGTGAAGATAGAAATCACCAATCCACAGGCTTTCTGGAGCCTTTCCAAGGTTTGTGTTATCGAAATCAAATAAATAACAGATTGAATCCATGAAAAAAGGCTGTAAGAATTCTCTTACAGCCTTTTTTCGTTTTTCTGCCTCCGAACTACCGGGAAACTTCGTGCAACGCATCGGCCAGACGGCTTGCACCGATACGGAACAACCCAGGATTCAACCATCTGTCGCCTAAAATCAGTTTCACCAACTTGAAGTAGGGAATGGCCGACTCTACTGATGAAATACCACCAGCAGGTTTAATGCCGACGATATGGCCTTGAACAGCATAACGTTCCACTACTTTCAACATTACATAAAATGCTTCCAGAGTAGCCGAAACCGGCGTTTTTCCAGTAGAGGTCTTGATAAAGTCAGCACCGTTGTCAATGGCAATGCAGGAAGCTTTGTCGATATTGTCGGGAGTTTGCAGGTTACCTGTTTCCAAAATCACTTTCAGATGTGCTTTTCCGCAAACTTCCCTGACGGCCTTTACCTCATCGCCAACTCGTTTGTAATCACCCTCAAGAAACGCGCCTTGAGAAATCACCATATCTATTTCGTCCGCACCGTCCCTAAGGGTTTCTTCCACTTCATAAAGCTTGGTTCTGAGCGGAAGTTGGGAAGAGGGAAAACCACCCGCCACACAAGCGGTACGGATATCACTACCTGCAAGCTGTTCTTTTACCAAAGACGCATAATAAGGATAAACGCAAACAGCCGCTGTATGATATTCCTTAGCCTTTTGGCAAAGTTTGGTTACTTTTTCTTTGGTATCCGTGCCATCAAGCGTTGTCAAATCGATAAAAGACAACATTTTGGCACAAATTTCCTTCTGTGGGAGCACAAAAGGAGACTGAAGCAGGTTTTCCACTTCTCTTTGAATTGTTTCAGAATTCATTATACTATTATTTAAATATCACAAAACTACCCTGTAATTTATCTTAGGCTTCCTTTTGTTTTTCAAACCAAATCATATGGAAACTCTTTTGGCTGAAATCGGGAAATTCCTTCTGTTGACCAAAATTTTTCTTAAAATCAAGTTTCAATACAAAACGGTTATATGCCGAATTGAGTGCCTTTTGTTTCAACAACATCCGTTTAAGCACTTTCATCTGTTTGCGTTGGAGTGAAAAAACGGCGTTGGTTTCTACCGATTCCTTACGGTTATAGAGGATAAGTTCTTGAAAATTAATTCCGGAAGGACATATTTGACTACATTTTCCACATAACGTACAGGCAAAAGACAAGAATCCGCTTTCTTGAAAACCATGTTTTATCGGATCCGTTACGCAATTCAAAGGTCCGGACAAAGGTGTTCCATCAAAGGTATTCACATATTTGAATACCGGACAAAGCGCCGTACAAGCTTGGCAATGGATACAATTAAGTACACTTCGCTGAAACTCCTTCTTGAGAATTTCGGTTCTGCCGTTGTCCACCAGTATCACATACAGTTCTTCAGGGCCGTCTATTTCATCAGGCTTACGCGGACCATTTATGACAATCTGATTCCAAGCGTGAGAACAACCGTAAGCGTGAGCGGAAAGCATCGATGTGAAATATTCCAGTTCGTTGAGCGAAGGAATAAGGCTGTCTATACCCGCCACTACGATTTGTTTTTGACAGAAAGACGTAACCATATTGCGGGCACCATCGTTCTCAAGCATAACCACGCTGCCTGGATCGCTTACCAAAAAGTCGGCACCCATTATGGCCACCGAATCCGAAAACATTTCATTGAGCAGTTTTTTCCGATAAACGGACATCAATACTTCGATATCAGTGGGAATTTCTTCCATATTGAGTTCGGCTGCAAGATGACGCAATACTTGCGGATTATCTTCCGCAAGAATGGAATAAGGAAAATCCCCTATTCCTGTCCTGGAAAGATTTACTCCATTGCCTTTCAACACTCTGTAAAGGTTCAATTCATCTAAAATATCCGATCTGCTTATAAAGACCTTTGATGAGGAACCTATGATATTTTTAACTTCTTCCGCTACATGAGCGGCATCTTCGGCATAAATAACTTTGGCACCGGCAGAAGAAATGTTGAGGTCGAAGTCTATCAGATAATTCGGTAAATCCGACATTACCTTGTTCTTGTAAAATGTTATCCTTTCTCTGATAGTTTCATAACGAGAAAAATAATTCTTCGCATCCGAGGTATTTCTTTCATAATATTCGCTCACCGCTTCAAAAAGCGGCGACTCATCTTTTTTCCGCATATTCTCGGAAACTTTCCGGAGAAAAACCTGTCTGTAAAAGTCCATCGGAATGCGTGGTCTTTATTTTTTACCTGAAAAATCTTATTCTATGGGACAATTTATCTTATCTATCCTTTTCTGATGACGACCTCCTTCGAAAGAAGTCCCGAAGAAAATACGCACCGTTTCCACAGCTTCTTCCTTTTCTATGAAACGACCTGGCATGGAAAGTATATTGGCATCATTGTGCAAACGGGCCAAACGGGCTATTTCGCGATTCCAGCAAAGAGCGCAACGTACATTAGGATGTTTATTGGCTGCCATCGATATACCGTTTCCCGAACCACAGATAAGGATACCATATTTGAGTTTTCCTGAAGATACTTCACCGGCTACGGCATGGGCAAAGTCGGGATAATCCACACTATCTGCACTATGAGTACCGTAATCCTTGAAAACATAACCCTCATCAGAAAGTACTTCCTTTACATGCTCCTTAAGCTCAAATCCAGCGTGATCCGAACCTATTCCTATCACAATCTTATTGTCGGACATAATCTAAAATTTGAGCAAATTTACTGAAATATCCTTACCTCCGCCAACCATGTTACCTAACGGACAAAAAATAAAACCCGATGTTTTCTGAAAAGAAAATAGAAAAACACAGATGTTGAAAAACACTTGATAAAACGTGAATAAAAAGTTAAAAATTCGTTGATAAAAACATCTGAAAAAAAAATCAACCGAAATTCACTTCTTGTCAAAAGTTTTTAACGAATATTTAGTTAACGAATGTTAATTTCAATCTTGTTTGATAAACTTTAAACAAGTCTTATAAACATATGTTTGTAATTCTTACAATACTTTGAAATATAAATATCTGAAAGGTTGATGAAGTGGTAATAAAAACCTGTTTGCTGTGTATAACGAATAACAACTTTTTTTTAAAAAAAATATTCACACTTTCAACAGATTTATTGTTCCTATGATGCTTATGTATTTTATTCTCTTATTTTATTTAAAAAATTAATTATCAATAATATAAAATTGTTTATAAAGTTTAATTGAATGATATTTAAGAATATATAGGATAGATATTCTGTTTACCTAAATTTTGCTGATGAACATTTAATTGCCTACATTTGTGTATTCTAGCGTCGTATGCGTTTAGAATATATTATAAAAACTTGATATAATGGATTTTGTAAATGAAATTAATGCCTTGCGCAAGCAGAAGAATGCAGTGATTCTGGCTCATTACTATCAAATACCCGAAATACAGGATATTGCTGACTACATAGGAGACAGTTTGGCTTTAGCTAGAAGGGCGGCTGAGACCAATGCCGATATAATTCTTTTCGCTGGCGTTCATTTTATGGCTGAAACAGCCAAAATTCTCAATCCTGACAAGAAAGTGCTTTTACCTGATATTGAAGCTGGATGTTCGCTCGCCGATTCGTGCGATGCGGCCGAACTGGCAAGGATGAAAGAGGAATTACCGGATTACAAAGTGCTTTCTTATGTGAATTGCTCGGCAAATGTAAAAGCGTTGTCTGATGTTATCTGCACTTCTGGCAACGCACTCAAGATTGTGGAAAGTTTTCCAAAAGATGAAAAGATACTTTTTGTACCGGATAGGAATCTTGGCGCATACATCAATAGGAAAACAGGTCGTAATATGAAGTTGTGGCCGGGAAGTTGTCAGATACATGATATTTTGGATGCTGAAAACATTTTAAAGATGAAATTAAAATATCCTTCAGCCAAATTGATTGCGCATCCTGAATGTAATCCCGCGGTCTTGGCTGTTGCTGATTTTGTCGGTTCCACAGCGGCCATGCTCGATTTCATTGTAAGGGATTCTTCGCGCGAATACATTGTGGCTACCGAGACGGGTATCGTGCATCAGATGCATAAATTAGTGCCTAATAAACAATTTTATATTGCAGGAGCTTCTGAAAATTGCGTTTGCAACGACTGTCCGCACATGAAGCGCAATACCATGGAAAAACTTTATCTCTGCCTGAAAAATGAGACTCCGGAGATATCGCTCGACAAGGATTTGATAGAGAAGGCAAATATTCCCATCCAGACTATGCTTAGACTCAGTTGATATGCGTTCCGTCTTCGGATTAGTCCTTGCTTTTTTTATTTTTTCCGGTGAAAAGACGTTTACCGCTGAAAAATTTGTTTTACAGGATTCTGTGTCAGAAGATGCGGAATTCAAGCAATTTTTTTATGATGATGGAAAGGTTTCGTCAGAAGGTTATTGGATGAACGGACAACCTGAAGGAGTGTGGAAAAACTATGACCGGCAAGGCAATCTCGTTTCGGAAGGTGCTCGGAAAAATCTTTTGTTATCGGGAATCTGGAAATTTTACGAACATGGAAAAACGGTATCTGAAATCCGTTATGAAGATGGACGCAAGAACGGAGTTTCTGTATATCGTTTATCAGACAGAACCGTATTTGAGAATTTCAGGAATGATACGTTGCAAGGCTTGAAACGTGTTATGGATACAACAGGCAGGTTGATTCGTACAGTTATGTTTGAAAACGGACTTGAAAACGGTTTCGATAAGCGTTACAACATTTATGGAGATGTGCGGTTGTTCACTTTCTTCCGAAATGGTAAGATAGCATTCCGTGAGGCGGTGAATGAACGTGACAAATCGGGCAGACAGCAGGGAATATGGAAGGATTTTTACGAAAATGGTACATTACGTTGGGAATGTGTTTATCGAGATGGTCTTAAAGATGGTTATTACAAGGAATATGATAGTACGGGTAACCTTTTGACATTACAGAAATATATTTTGGATGTTTTACAGGAAGATGCGCCCGAAATCGCCGAAATGACAGTACATACCGAGTATTATTCAAACGGTTCGCCAAAATTTCGTGTAACTTACCGAAACGGAAAGCCAGAGGGAATATGTAGGGAATACGATAGTCTTACCGGTAAAGTGGTGCGCGGTATCGTATTCAAAGCCGGACAGGTGGTGGGAAGCGGCGCGGTGGATAACGACGGAAATCTGCAAAACGATTGGCGGGAGTATTATCCCGACGGAAAATTACGCTGCACGGGTGCCTATTACAAAGGTAGGAAATACGGCAAGTGGAAATATTTTTATCCTGATGGCAAAATAGAACAAGAGGGGGAATACCGCAACGGAGAATATGATGGCCGCTGGTTTTGGTATTATCCTGATGGTAAATTGCGTGTGAGGCAGGAATATTATAAGGGAAAACTTGATGGAGAGAGTGTGGAATATGACGACAGCGCGCGTGTTGTAGCCAAAGGTCGGTATGAAGAAGGTTTAGAGGAAGGACATTGGACGTTTTTTCGGAACGAAGAATTTGTGGAAGGAGATTTCCATATGGGAGAACGTCACGGTTTGTGGAAAACATATTGGAATCTTAATGGAAAAAGAGGGAAACTTTCATTCCAAGGACGTTATATAGGAGGTTTACCCGATGGCCAGCATCGCTATTTTAATGAAGAGGGGGTGATTGTGGAAGAAGGCTATTACCGTTTGGGTAAACGGATAGGAACCTGGATTCGTTACGATAAGGACGGACAGCCGGTAGTGCGTATCCGCTACGATGAAAACGAGGAGGAAAGCCGTTATAATGGTCGGCGTACGCTTACTAAAGAAGAAGAAACGGAAAACAGATGACCTCCTATCAAAGTTTTATCGATCAGATAGAAACCTTTCTCAGACGGTTTTACATGAACCGGATGTGGAAGGGTCTTTTTATTTTTCTGTCGGTTTTGACGGTGATTTTCGTGTTGTTCAGCACGATAGAATATTTTGCCTTTTTGCCGGTTCCAGCAAGAAAATTTCTCTTCTGGAGCTTCGTTCTTCTATTTTTGGCGGGTGTGTCGTTCGGCGTGATCTATCCTTTCGGGCAGAGCAGGGGATGGTTTAAACGCATGTCGTATAAAGAAGCGGCATATTATCTGGCTACCCGTTATCCAGAACTGGATGATAAACTCTACAATGTATTGGAGTTAAATGATTTACAAAAAAATGAAACTTCTGTCCTATTGGCGGCGGCCATAGAACAGATCAGTTCTCGTTTTGTAACCTACCGTTTCGAAAAACAGGTTCGTTTTGCCTCCAGTTTAAGATATCTGGGACTTTTGCTGTTGTTTTTTATGTTTGTTTTGATTCTGTACAGAATCAATCCTCGGATTCTCGGTTCCTCCCGTCGCATCGTGCATTACGAACAAGAATTCGAACGGGAATTTCCTTTTACCGTGCATCTGCTCAATCCTGAATTGCGCGTTCCTTACGAAGAGGATTTTCGGCTTGAAATAAGCGTGGAAGGCGATTATCTTCCTGCAGAAATGTATATAGATCACGGCCAAAGGAGGATTTTATGTAAAAAATCGGCACCTGGTAGGTTTTCTTATACGTTTGCCAAGGTGCAGGAGCGTATTGCTTTCCGGCTTGAAAGCGGTCGCTATAAAAGCGGAGAATATGTGTTGGAGGTGGATTACAAACCATTGATAACCGCCATGAAGGTCGTTCTGCATTATCCAGCCTATACGGGTAGGAAAACGGAAATGATGGAAAATACGCTTAATCTGAGTGTTCCCGTTGGTACGCGGATAGATTGGGAACTGCGTATGGATCATACCCGTCGTCTTCAGACGGGTTTTATTTCCCGTAAGAGGAATGTTGATACCGAAAGAATTCCGGATGCCTTGGTAGAAGCGGAGATGGAAAAAGAGCGTTTCTTCTTTTCCAAGCAGGTGTTCGTTTCTTGCGATTATTTTCTCTTACCTGAAGCTTTTGCTGATTTAAAAATTGATACATTGTTTTTTACAATAGATGTTCTCCCTGATGCCTATCCGCGTATTGAAATAGTGCGATCTTCCGATAGTCTGCATGTTTCACGGCAATACTTTTGGGGACACATCAGTGATGATTATGGTTTTCATTCATTGATTTTCAATATGGAGTGTACCAATGTGCGGACAAAAGAACGATGGACGCGCAGCGATACGCTTTTAGGTGCGCTTTCAATAACGGAAAAAGAATTTACCTATTATCTGGATTGGAATGATTTCAATTTGGAACCAGGCGATGAAATCACCTATGGTTTCGTGGTGCGTGACAATGATGCGTTTTATCCCTACAAAGCGGTTTATTCGCCCGAATTCTCGTATCGGAAAATGTCACAGGAAGAGATGCGCGCAGAAGTGGCTCAGTCGGCGGAATCGGTGAGCGGAAATTTTTCGCTTTCCCTTCAATCAGTGCAGTCTTTCGGTAAAGAATTAAAGGAAATGTTGCGCGGTATGCTTTCCAAAAAACAATTCGGTTGGCAGGATTTGAAACAGGTGGAGTTGATGATGGAGCAACAGCAACAATTGTTGGAAAAATACCGGGAATTGAAAGAAGAAGTCCGACGCAAGCAAGAATTGGAAGAAGAGTTGGGTAGGGGAGACGAAGATTTGAAGGAAAAACAGCGTCAATTACAGGAGTTGATGCATCAGCTTCTGGATGATGCCACCTTGCGGAAATTACAGGAATTGCAGGAATTGATGCGACAGAACGCCCCGCAGGAAAAGATTATGGATGCATTGGAAGAAGTGAGGCGGGAACAGGAGCAGATGAATCTCGATTTGGAGCGGAACATGGATCTCTACTTGCGGATGGAATTTGAGAATAAGTTGCAGCAGGCTGTTTCGGAAGCATCTGAATTGCGTGAGAAAAGTCGGGAAATCACCGAAAAGATGAATGGGAAAAAATTACCGGAAGTGGAGAAGGATAATTTGCTGCACGCGCAGAAGAATCTGGAAGAAGGCCGTCGGCAGCTTAAAGAAACTTTGGAGAAAGTGGAAGAATTGAACCAACGTTTGGAAAAATCAACCTCTTTCCATCTGCCGGATTCCCTTTTGGAGGCTGTTCGGAAAAGTATAGAAAAAACCGAAGAGAATTTGCGGAATGATAAAGAAAAAGAAGCCGCCGGAAATCAGAAAGAAACCGATGACGCTTTGCAGGAACTTGCCGATGATCTATCTGCTCAAATGGAGCGGATAGAAGAAGAGGATGCCGCTGAAGATGCCGATTTTATCCGTCTTCTTCTCAAATCCATTATTCGGGTTTCAGTGCAACAGGAGGATTTGATGGGAGAGATAGAAAAAACTCGTTTGAACGATCCCCGCTATACGGATTTGATTCGTCGCCAATCCGCCCTGAATACAGAAATTCGTTTCGTGGCCGATAGTATCCGCGCCATTTCCCGTCGTCAACCACAGGTGGCGCTCGCAACGCAAAAAGAAGTAAAAAATATATTGGCATACAGCCGGGAGGCTTTGGACTTACTTTTGGGCATGAACAACGTGTATTATCGTAATTACAATATAATGAACAGCCGTGCTTTGTCACGCCAACAATATGCCATGACTTCCCTGAATAACCTTGCTTTGTTGCTTTCAGAATCTTTAGATAGGATGCAGCAAAAAATGAATATGAAGGGTAACGGTTCATCCAAGAAGAAAAAGAAACAAAAAGGTCAACCGCAAATGTCTTGTCCGACGCCAGGCAAAAATAATTCTTCCAAGCCTATTCCTTCCATGGAGTCGATATCGAAACAACAAAAACTATCTTTGCAGCAGATGCAACAGGATTTGAACCGCAGGATAGAGGAATTGCAGCAGATGTTACAAAAAATGCAAGAAAAGGGGAGACTACAGCAATCCCAGCAAGAAAAACATATAAAATCGGGCGAAACAGGAAATTCTGTTGGAGATGAAGTGACGCAGGAAAAAATTTCAGAAGCTTTTGCCCGTGCCGCCGCTCGACAAGAAATGATACGCCGTATGGTACAAGAAAAACTTAAAGAAGAAAAAGTGTCAGGTTCGGGTGCGGCTGGTTTATACAATAGTGTTTTGGGTGATATGGAAAAGACCGAAAGGGACTTGGTGAACCGTGTTTTAAGCGATGGTCTTCTGTCGCGACAGAAGAATATAGAAACCCGTTTATTGGAAGCTGAAAATGCTGAGCTCAAACGCGAAAAAGACGATAGGCGTGAATCGAAAGAGGGTGGGATATATGAGCCATTTCAAAACGACAGCATCGAAATGATGATAAAAAAGAAGTCCACTGGAAAAGATTTGCTTAGATTTTCTTATCCGGAATTGCGTCCCTATTACAAAAAGAAGGTGCAGGATTTCTTTTTTCAGAAAGAGAATAAATAAATGTTTCACGTGAAACATTTCGTAAATTTTTTAAGATGAAAGAAATTGCATTTGTTGAACAGGATGTCAAAGTTCGGTTTTTGAAGAGGACGGAAGCCCGCGAATCACTGTTGAAAGTATTGAGGCGTTTGAAATGTTCTTCGGGTGGCATCACTTATGTTTTTTGTTCGGATAAATCACTTTTGAAAATAAATCGGGAATATTTGAATCATGATACTTTGACAGATGTAATTACTTTTGATTACACTTTGCCGGGCCAGGATTTTCCAGGAGTGGATTTTCAAAAGTCCGCGAGAAAAAAAACGAAAGTGGTGGCCGGAGATATTTATATCAGCATTGACCGGATTAGGGATAATGCGAAAATGTTTCACGTGAAACATATTGATGAATTGAATCGGGTTATGATTCATGGTTTGCTCCACTTAGCGGGATATAAGGACAAAACCTCGAATGAAGAAAAGGAAATTCATGCCAAAGAGGATGAGATGTTGGCAACCTGCTTTTAGCTTTTCAATAAGTCGGGCATAGCGGTCAGGCTTGTTCAGGTTTTGCCGTAGTGGATGAGACAAGGTACATGAGAAGGGGGATAACTCAAATGTACTTCATAAAGATGTACCTTTACGGACAAAGGGAGGATCCGTGAAGGTACATGAGAAGGGGGATAACTCAAATGTGCTTCATAAAGATGTACCTTTACGGACAAAGGGAGGGTCCGTGAAGGTACATGAGAAGGGGGATAACTCAAATGTACTTCATAAAGATGTACCTTTGTAATTATTGGGGAAGAGGAAGAAAGTAATGTTTCACGTGAAACATGGTTTCCAAATAAGGAAAAAATTGCAGTAGAAAAAGTGTTTTTTGAAAACAAGATGAAGAATCCGGACTATGATATTATTGTGATAGGTGGTGGCCATGCGGGTTGTGAGGCGGCGGCGGCGGCGGCCACCTTGGGCAGTAGGGTGCTATTGGTAAGCATGCAGATAGACAGGATGGCGTATATGTCTTGCAATCCTGCGATGGGTGGTGTGGCCAAGGGGCAAATTGTGCGCGAAATTGATGCGATGGGTGGTTATTCAGGTATCGTTACCGATGAATCCACTTTGCAGTTTCGTATGCTGAACCGCTCCAAAGGACCGGCTATGTGGAGTCCGCGGGCGCAATGTGATATGTGGCTTTTTTCTGCCACTTGGCGTAAGTATCTGGAACGAATCCCGAATTTGGATTTACGGCAAGATACCATAACAGAATTTATATTTGAAGGTGGACGTGTGGCCGGTGTGAAAACACTTTGCGGTTCGGAAATAAAGAGTAGGGCGGTAATACTTACCGGTGGTACGTTTTTAAATGGACGTATCCATATCGGCGAACATTCTTATCCTGGTGGGAGAATCGGTGAATCGGCATCTTTTGGATTGGGTGAACAACTTCGGGAAAAAGGTTTTGAAGTGTTGAGACTCAAGACAGGAACTCCGGTTAGGGTGGATGCCCGTACCGTTGATTTTTCGGTTTTGACCGAACAGGCGGGAGATGAAGTACCCGCTAAATTTTCTTTTTCGGATACGATGCCGGTACGTTCCCAAATATCTTGCTTTTTGGCATATACCAATCAGGAGGTACATGATATTTTGCGTACGGGTTTTGATAAATCACCGATGTTTACCGGCAGGATACAGGGGCGAGGACCACGCTATTGTCCTTCTATCGAAGACAAGATAGATCGTTTTGCCGACAAAGATCGACACCAGCTTTTTTTCGAACCCTGTGGCAGGAACAGTTACGAATATTACCTTAACGGATTTTCGTCTTCGCTTCCAGAGGAAGTTCAGGTGGAAGCTCTGCATAAGATTCCCGGTTTTGAACAAGCTAAGATTTTCAGACCCGGTTATGCCATTGAATATGATTATTTCGATCCGACCCTTCTGAACGCTACCATGGAGACCCGTTTGTTAAACAACCTTTATCTGGCTGGACAGGTTAACGGCACCACAGGTTATGAAGAAGCCGCTGGACAAGGTTTTATGGCCGGTGTGAACGCCCATCTTAAAATAAAGGAAAAAGAGCCTTTCATTTTGAACCGATCACAAGCTTATATTGGTGTGTTGATAGACGATTTGGTAACAAAAGGCGTGGACGAACCTTATCGTATGTTTACCTCTCGTGCTGAATACCGCATTCTGTTGCGGCAAGATAACGCCGATGAACGGCTTACGCCTTTGGCTTATAAAATAGGTACGGCCGATGGAAAACGGTTGAGCCGTTTGGAGGAGAAAAAAAAGGATGAATTGGATATAAAATCGTATATCGAAAATCATAAAGTAGACCCCGAAAACGTTAACGCGGATTTAATTTCATGCGGTACTTCTGAATTAACGCAAAAAGTTTCTTTAGCATCACTCTTGCAACGGCCACAAATAAATCTTTCGCAACTTATGAACATGGATGTCAAACTTACTTCTTTTATAAAAACGTATAGCGAAAAACCATTCTTTTCAGAACTTTTGGAAGAAGTTGAAATAAGTATGAAATACGATTCATATATACGTAAGGAAGAAGAAAATGTGGCGCGACTTTCCAAATACGATAATCTTCCACTAAAACCTGATTTTGATTATAAAGCGATTCTTTCACTTTCGTATGAAGCAAGAGAAAAATTGAGCCGTCTTAAACCGGCTACATTGGGACAGGCCTCCCGTATACCAGGAGTATCGCCGGCCGATATTTCGGTATTGCTGATTTGGCTTAACAAGTAAAAGTTTATTTTTGTCGGTTACGAACGAGAGGATCGGATGGAAGTCAAGTTCGGTTAACCAACCGAGCGAGGCTGTTCAGGGTGAAATAAAGAAGAACAACAATATGCAAGCGGAAAATTTATCGGTGGAAGTAGGTTTGCCTGAAGGGGAAGGCTCTCCAGAAAACATTGCTAAAGGACGTATGAGTAAGAAAAAAGCCGGAAATTCCACGGGTGTGTCGCCGGAAACACCGTTAATGAAGCAATATTTTGAAATCAAACAGCAACATCCGGATGCCGTTTTGTTGTTCAGGGTGGGCGATTTCTACGAAACTTTCGGCGAAGATGCCGTTTTTGCCTCCAAGGTTCTCAATATCGTGCTCACGCGCAAGGCCAGCGGGGCGCACAGCTATACCGAATTGGCAGGTTTTCCGCACCACGCGCTGGAAACCTATCTTTATAAGTTGGTGAAAGCTGGTGGCAAGGTAGCTATCTGCGAACAACTTGAGGATCCCAAGATGACCAAAAAACTGGTCAAACGCGGTGTAACGGAATTGATAACTCCAGGTATCGCGCTCAACGACCGTTTGTTGGAAACAGGGAAAAACAATTTTCTCTGTGGGCTTTTTCCTGGCTCGGGCATGGATCCGATGGGCGTTTCTTTTTTGGATATCAGCACGGGTGAATTTTTTGTGGCCGAAGGCAACAGCGATTACGTACGCAAGTTACTTGAGAATTTCCAACCCTCTGAAGTGGTGATCCCTAAGCCTTATCGCGACACCTTCTTCTCGCTTTTTGGAAACCGTTACTATATTACAGTTTTCGATGATTGGGTCTTCAAGCTTGACTTTGCTTTCCGAACACTTATTAAACATTTCAAAACTAATTCTTTAAAGGGTTTTGGAATAGAAGAGATGAAAGCGGCCCAGATTGCGGCGGCGGCCTGTCTGCATTATCTTATCGAGAGTAAGCACGAACAGTCTTCACATGTATCTTCCATTCAGAAGATCGTGGAAAGCCGGTATGTGTGGATGGATGCCTTTACCTTGCGCAATCTGGAACTTCTTCAACCCGCTTCGGTGGCGGCTGATGCTGGAAAGGAAGCCGAAAATTCGCTCTATGCGGTGTTGGACAAGACCTGTACACCGATGGGTTCCCGTTTATTGCGCCGTATGATATGTCTGCCGCTCAAGGAAGGAGCTGAAATAGAAAGGCGGTTCGACCATGTACAGTATTTTACTGAAAATCGGTTAGCCGCGGCTTTTTTGCGGCAGACCTTCGGGAAAATGGGCGATCTGGAACGTCTTTTGTCGAAAGTGGCGGCGATGAAAGCCCAACCGAGAGAATTGCTACAGCTTAAAACTTCGTTGGAGCATATCCGTAGCATTAAGGAATGGACGGCTGAAAATCTTTCTGAATCTGTGCGGGTGCAAAATGATGTGTTGTGCAGATGGGTTGAAAAAATTGACGATTGCGGAGAACTTGCCACCCGTCTGAAAGATTGGCTCCATCCGGAAGCTCCGGTATCGTTGGCCAAGGGCAACGTTATCGCTTCTAATGTGAGCGAAGAACTCGACGAGCTGCGCCGGATCGCCTTTTCGGGCAAGGAATATCTGGCTGAGCTTTTGCGCAAGGAGAGCGAAGAGAGCGGTATACCCAACCTCAAGTTGGGTTTCAACAATGTGTATGGATATTATTTAGAGGTAACGCAGTCGTACAAAGATAAAGTTCCTGCCATCTGGATACGCAAGCAAACGCTCACCAATGCTGAGCGTTATATCACGGCAGATTTAAAGGAATATGAAGAAAAAGTACTTACAGCACAAGAAAAAATAACTACGGTAGAATCCATCCTTTATCAAGAACTTCTCCAATTTGCGAATACTTTTATAAAACGTATTCAAGATACTGTACATAATATTGCATTTCTTGATGTTATGATTTCATTTGCCGAGGTATCGGTAGTAAATCATTATGTACGTCCAACTATTCTTGACAGTTACGATTTACAAATTAAACAGGGAAGACATCCAGTTATAGAACGCCATATGCCGCCAGGGCAGAAATATGTACCCAACGATATCATTTTTTCAAAGAATGATTGTCGTATCATGATGATTACCGGACCTAATATGTCAGGTAAATCGGCCGTGTTGCGGCAAACGGCACTGATCGTGCTCATGGCGCAGACAGGCTGTTTCGTACCGGCAGAATCAGCTGTTATTGGATTGGTTGACAAAGTTTTTACACGTGTCGGTGCCACCGATAACATTGCTTCGGGCGAAAGTACCTTTATGGTGGAAATGAACGAAACGGCCAATATCCTCAATAACCTTACGGAACATTCATTGGTGTTGTTGGATGAGATAGGACGCGGTACCAGCACGTATGACGGTATTTCCATTGCATGGGCGATTGCCGAATACCTGCATGAACAACCCAAGAAAAACGCCAAAGTGCTTTTTGCCACGCATTACCACGAATTGAACCGTATGGCATCCGATTTCAGTCATATCCGCAACTACCATGTAAAGGTAAAGGAAAAAGACGGACAGGTCATGTTTCTACGCACTTTGGAAGAAGGAGGTTCGGAACATAGTTTCGGGATTCATGTGGCGGAAATGGCGGGTATGCCCCGCTTTGTAGTGGAACGGGCGCAAACGCTTTTAACCGAATTGGAGAAAGAACGGCATGGAAAAGCCGTTTTATCAGCATCGGCAAGTTGTTTAGACGGCCATATAGACGAACAAAGATACATTTCGGAAAATACAGCCGATTCTCAAGCGGTCAAAACCTCTGGAAACCCCGCTTTAATACATAATGATAATATTGAAAACAAGACAAATAAACCCTATCAACTCAGTTTTATCCAATTGGAAGATCCTTTGCTCGAAAAATTGCGGGACGAAATCATGGATTTAGATGTCAATAGCCTCACACCTATACAAGCACTCAATAAGTTAGATGAAATAAAACGGATTCTGAAGGGGAAATAAAGCCAGATGTTTATCGCAATTATTATAAGCTGTTGTTTTTTATTGATTCAGAATATGGCTTAACAAAAAAGTTCGGTAACTGGAAAAAAGATTTCCCGATAGGCCGAAAATTTTTTTTAAAATTTTTTTGTCAATTAAAAAAAACTTCATACCTTTGCAGTCCGATTCTGCGGAAGTAGCTCAGCTGGTAGAGCGCAACCTTGCCAAGGTTGAGGTCGC
>CAZPBB010000023.1:0-18788 GCA_964584745.1 uncultured Bacteroidaceae bacterium | reverse complement strand
GGTTCCTGATGGCTTCGCTGATGGAGCAGAAGATGATGCCTTGCTTGGCCAGTTCCTCCGAATACATGGTCTTTACCGACACCGAGTCCATGATGGCGTCCACCGCCACCTTGGGCAGTTCTTTCTTCTCGTCCAGCTCGATGCCCAGTTTCTTGAAGGTCTCCAGCAGTTCGGGATCAATGTTGTCGAGCGCGTTTTCCTTTTTGGTCTGCGGGGCGGCATAATACACGATATCCTGATAATCCACCGGCATGTAGTCGAAATGCGCCCAGTGCGGTTCCCTCATTTCTTTCCATCTTTCGAACGCCGCCAAACGGAATTCAAGCATATATCCGGGTTCGCCCTTGAGCTGCGAAATCTGCCGGATGATATTTTCGTTCAAACCTTTGCCGATGGAATGGGTATCCACCGCAGTTTCAAATCCCCACTCGTAGTCGTTTCGGGTAATTTCTTCCAGAATCTTGTCCGAATCCTTGTTTTCCACTCTTCTTGCTTCGATTTTGACTTGCGAAGTTAACAAAATTGCCGGATGGTGCGTATTTTTGCCTCTGTTTACAATCCGATACCGTTTATGAAGATACGTGAGGCTATAGCGAAACATAAGTCGTTGGTGGAAAGTTTCTTTTCGCTTTCGATACTCAACGGGGTGGTATTCCTTATCCCGCTGATCGCCATGCCTTATGTATTGCGGGTGGTGGGGCCGGCCAACTACGGCATCTACGGTTTCATCTATATCCTTGTACAATATGTGCTGATTGTGAACAACTACGGTTTTGATTATTCAGCCACGCGCGAGATAGCCTGCAACCGTGAGGACAAAGTCCGCGTGAACAAGATTTACAATGCCGTACTCGGATGCCGGTTTCTGCTGTTTTTGACCGCTTCCGTCTTTTTTTTCGCTCTTTCATTTCTCCTGTTGCCTTCTTCCACCCAAAGATGGATGTTTATCGGCGGACTCACGCTTGTGTTGGGCAATACGTTCACGGCCGTCTGGCTTTTTCAGGGCATGGAGAAAATGCGCTATATAACGCTCGTGAACGTGTTGGGGAAACTGCTCTTCCTGCTTTTGATTTTTGTGACGGTACGCAAACCCGAAGATTACGTTTATCTGCCGCTTTTGGATGGCTTGGGTTATATGGCCGGAGGCGTGGCCAGTCTCATTATCGCCCGTGGCTGTTTCGGCATGCGGCTTTCATGGCCTTCCTTGGCGGAAATGAAACAGCAATTCCGTTCGGGCGCGGCTATTTTCGGCTCCACCTTGGGCATGACCCTCTATCGTAAATCGAATATATTTATCCTGCGTTTCTTCATAGGCGATGCCGCACTGGGACTTTACACGGCGGCTGAAAAAATAGTGGTGGGATTCCAAAGCGTGGTCTCACCCGTTTCACAAGCCCTTTTTCCTCATCTGGGACACGATTTCGCAAGCAAAACCACCCGGGAGAACCTGCATATGCTCTTCAAGGTTTCCTGTTTCCTGCTTCCGCTGTTCGCCCTGATGGCCGTTATAACAGGTCTTTTCTCCGGATTCTGGATAAAACTTCTCTGTGGTGCGGAATTTTCCGAAGCCCGCGGCCTACTGTATATCATGAGCCCGATTCTATTGGTGGGCGGTATGAATTATGTGCTCGGCATTGTAGGTATGGTTAACCTGAACCTTTCCAAAGAATTTTTTTACTGTGTGCTCGCCGCCGGTCTGACAAGCATCGCATGGGTGCTTTTAGCCGCTCCGTCGTTGGGACAGACGGCCGGTGCGTGGGCGATGACTCTTTCCGAATCTGTTTTGTTCGCACTCTGCGTCTGGCGATTGCACAGGCTTTACAACATAGCCGACCGATAAAGCTCTCGACTTTTCGTATCTTTAACTTTTGTTGAAGATACTCGGTCTCGGCAGAAGCCAAGCATGCTTGGCTTCTGCTCTCGACTTTTCGTATCTTTGTACATTTCCCCTCAATGTTTTGTGCTTGAGGATCCCAAACAAAAACTGCTAAAGCATAAAAAATGACCGCCATCATCATTTTGAACTGGAACGGTTACGAAGATACCATCGAATGCCTTGAATCGTTATTTTCGATTCAAAATCAAAATTTTATATGGTTAGTGGCCGACAATGGCTCGGATAATGATTCTGTGGAGAAGATTGCGGAATATCTGCGTTCTCGACAGAAGGATTTTCTTTCTGTACGGGAAGACGAACCCGTTTCCTATAACCTGCAACCGGGCGAAGGCGTTCTTTATACGCTCAAAGACAACTATGGTTTTGCCCAAGGCAACAATCTAGGTGTCGCTTTGATGGAGGCTCTTACCCGTGAAGGAGAAAAACCTGACCATTATCTGTTGCTGAACAACGATACATCGGTGGAACCCGATTTCCTGGAAAAACTCGAAGCCTTTTCAGCACAGAATCCGCAATATGTGGCCATGACACCGCAGATCAGACGTGCCGGAAACAGGAATCTCATTTGGAATTGCGGTGGAAAGCTGGTATTCGGACTTCGCATTTACCGTTACGAGAACAAACCCTACTCGGAAATAAAGGAAAAACATTTCATGCCTATTTCCTTGATTACAGGTTGCGCCCTTTTCGTAAAAAGGGAATTGATCGGTTTTCCCGATGCCTGGTTGCAGAAAAAATCGAAACGTTATGCCGCCCGTCCACATTCCCGCACGGAAGCCACGGACATATTGTCGAACCGGTTCTTTTTCGGCGAGGAAGATTTCGATTTTTCCTTGCGTCTGCAAGACCAAAAAAAGAAAATGGCATGCGTGCTCGATTCGGTCATCTACCACAAAGCGGGAGAATCCCGCAAACAGTTTTTGCCTGCGGGACATCTGTATATGCACCATCTGAACCGTTTTGTGGATGTACGCCAACATTGGCATCCTTTTAAGTTTTTTATCTGGAAACTGATCTATATGCCCTATATCTCTCTCGCCTTGTTGTTAAGGGATAAAATCAGAATCAAGGAAATACTCCGATACCAAAAGAACCTATGGAAGGAATCCACTGAATTGGACGGCATGGACAAAGCCTTGTTTCTGAAGTGGATATTTTCTAAATAATATGTTGTTTTTTAAAAAGATACGATACGGTTTCTCTATATTGAAGGCCGAAATCTCAGGAAAAGCCGATTATTGGCATCTGCGGGAAAAGGCCGTGGAAAAGGAGGCTCTGAGTCCGGATATCTATTATCTGGATATGAAGGGAAAAGGCTTTTATGAAGGCGAGACCGAAAATGGTATTCCTGTTTTTTACCTGAATGGCGTTCACCGCACTTTTTTTCCCATCACTGTGTTGAACTACGGCCTGGGGCTTCTGAACCGACTGCATGACGGGGAAGCGGTACATGCCGATTTGCAGAACGTGTTGGATTTCTTGCTTTCCCGACAAGATGAAGATGGGGCATGGCGTTTCGAGGTGCCCCGAGGTGTGGCGCATGAAATGGCGGAAGGAAAGGTTTCGGGCATGACACAAGGTTTGGCCATTTCGTTTTTGATCCGCTGCACCCGTATCGGATTGCTACCCGAGGAAGATTGCCTGAAAGCCATCCGCTCCGCCCGAACAGTGATGCTTTCTCCTCTTTGCACAGGCACAATTGACAATGAACCTTTTATCGAAGAGTTCAACGTTCCCGGAAAATCCATCCTGAACGGTTCCATGTTCGCCCTTTTAGGCTTGTTCGACTATGAAGCATTTACGGGAGAATACAACGAGTTCGCACGCTTCGAAAGCGCGCTCCGTAAATTACTGCCCCGTTTCAGTTTCGGCATCTGGAGTTACTACAACCGGTATGGTTCACTTTGCAGCAGATTCTACCAGCAACTTCACGTGGACCTGATCACCGTTTTTTACCAACTGACCGGAAACACCGAATATATCCATTACCGAAAACGTTGGAAGAAGGGATTGAGATTCGCTTTCTTTTTCATCCTTCTCAAGGCGATGCAAAAGCTTGTCCAAATACGTAAATGGAGCATGAATGCCGACCGAAAAAATTAAATTCGCTATCTTTGCTTTGTTTAGCCTGTAACACGGTTTCAATGGCTCCGAAAAAAATATTGCTGTTAGGATATTTCGGCTTCAAAACCGATCAGAAAGATGGTCAAACCATCAAGACAAGGCAATGTTATACCCTTATTGAACGTCAGGCCGGAAAAGGGGTTTCCCTCCGCTATTTCGATACGGAGCTTCTGCATTTTTATCCGTGGAGGATACTGGAACTTCTTTGGAAAACCCTCTGCGCGAACAAGGTAGTCTATCTGCCCGCCCATAATAACCTGCGGCATTTTTTCCCTTTTTTGTATCTCTTTTCAAAAATTTTCCGTTTCGATATCATCTATATCCAGATCGGGGGATGGTTGCCCGAATTCTTTGACCGGCATCCTGCCATCAAGAGAAAAATGCGGAAGATAAAGGTGCTTCTTCTCGAAAACAAACAATTGGCCAAAACCCTTTTGCAACAATACGGCATATTGAACGTGGGGGTGATGCCCAATTTCCGTTTCATGAATTTCAAACCGGCCGTACCTTCACGCAACAAGGATTGTTTCCGATTGGTATTCATGTCGCGCATCATAAAGAAGAAAGGCATAGAAGTGGTATTCGCGCTGGCCGAATATTTCGCGCGTCCCGAAATCAAGGCTAAATGTCCGGTGGCGATAGATTTTTACGGGAAAACCTATCCTGAAGACGAATCCTATTTTTTAACCACCTTACAGCGATATGTTGACGTACACTTCAAGGGTGAAGTGGATCCGGCCAAGATTCCCGAGACCCTGTCGGCCTATGATGCCCTGATCCTGCCCACCCGTTTTGCCACAGAAGGACTTCCCGGCGCCGTCATAGATGCCTATATGGCGGGGATTCCCGTTTTGGTCTCAAACTGGCTTTACGCCTCCGCCTGTGTAACCGAAGACGAAACCGGCTATATCGTTCCCATTGGAAAAGACGAAGTGGCGCGATACGCCGCCCATATCGAATATCTGTTCGCCCATCAGGACGAACTCGACAGAATGAAAAAAGCGGCCTATAGCCGTTCCAAAATCTATGGAGAGGAATCCGCCTGGACAACGCTTGAACCTTTTCTCAAATAAGATACCGCACCTTTAAACAAACTGCCATGGAGTTTTTTTTGACACTAAGTGTTTTTATCGAAATTTTCCTGCTCGCATGGCTTGAAAAAAGGCTGTGGAAAACCTATCTCACACCGCTTAATTTTCTGATAATCCCCTATGCGGTGGTCTTGATTGTTACCCTTGGGGTGGAAGGCCGTTTCGGTATCGTGCCTTTCTATTACCCAAGCCTCATACCATGGATTCTCGGTATGCCGCTTTTTGCCGTGCCGAGTTGGCTTTCGTCTGCTTTCTCCCATAAAAAAAATTTCACCTCTCTTTCCCGCAATCTCAAAAAGAAAAACGGTCCGCTGCAATGGAAAATCATTCTGGCTTATATTATCGGAATCATTCTGGGTGTGTGGCTGGTTATCCTTCAGAGCAAGACCGATTGCCTGATAGGCAGCGAGAGGTTCGGGCATCTTTTTGCCGGAAAAGGTTTTACGGGACATCTGTTGGTAATCGGCATGGCCTTATTGCTGTTGTTTTCGGCTTCGCTCCAAAAGGTAAAAAAACATCCTGTCTTTCGCGTTGACCGACATAACCTCTCGATGAAGTGCGTCTTGGTGCTTCTGATTCTTTTTTTGATTGTCTATCAAACAAAAAGTTGGATTTTGCTTCCTTTGACCGCCGCTTTTTTCTCCTATCTCTTATCCGATACGATCAAACTCAAGATTTCGTATCTGATAGGTGTCGTGGCCGCCGGAGCGGGCGTTTTCTTTTTGAGTTACCTGTTGATTTTCTTTTCCGGAAACACGCTCTTTCCCGAATCCTCCACTTTGGGCACACAATTAAAATCCATATCAGGGCTATGGGTGCACTACGTTACATCCGGCACTTTCGGTCTGAGCATGGATATGCAGAACGGCATCCTCGAACCTTGCCAATGGCGCTATATCTTTCCGCCCTTTCTCGGGATTCCGGCCGACAGCCATATTCCCGAATGGTTTCACACAGGCTTGAACTTCACCAACGTGAGAACCCTGATAGGGTCGATCTATATTTTTTCAAGTCCAGCCGGTTTTGTTTGTCTCATACTCGGCCTCAGCACGATATGTTATCTGTTTTTCGGACTGTATCGAAAAACGAAAAACTTTTATGTGTTGCTTCTTTACGCATGGTTGTGCGCGATGCTTTTCATGGGATGGTTTGATTCTTACCTGTCTTTACTGAACACCTACGAAATTCCATTCTGGCTGCTCGTCTTTTACGGCATCGATACCCTCCTGAACAAAAGAAAACGTTGCCAACCGCAATAAAATCCTATCTTTACACGCCCTAAACAAAAACGGAACATGGAGTTTCTCCCGGCAATCGTACTTTATTTGGAAGTGTTCCTTTTGGCACTTGTGGAGAAAAAGGTATGGAAAACGCCCTATACCCCGCTCAACTGCCTGATGATTCCTTATGCCATTGTTTTGGGAATATGTCTGTTGATAGACGGGGAAATGGGCTATCGGCATTTTTATTATCCGAGTATCTGGGTCTGGGTGGTCGGTATCACTGTTTTTTTCGTGCCCAGTTTCTTTTTGGGCATCGTTTACCACGCCGCCACTCCCGACAGACGTTCCATGTGTATTTCTGTTTCTCCCTCCACACGGAATACTTTGGAAAAAATAACATGGTTCATCATTATGCTGTTTTTTTTAAAGATAGCGTATATGTTGCTGACCTGTCCGTTTTCACCAGGCAGCGAAGCCTTCGGGCGCCAGCTTGCCGGGGAAGGTATTTTCGGGCATCTGTTCACTTGTTTTATGGTGCTGTTCATCATCTGGGTCTTGTTGGTGGATAAAAATCATAGACGGTATTGGCTCTTTTTGTTTGCCTTTCTGTTGGTGGATCTATTGTATTCGGTAAAAGGATGGCTGTTGTTGCCTTTTTGCGGCAGCATATTGTTGCGGCTTCTCATAGGGCGTATGCGGCTGAAATTAAAAGTGGGACTGGGGGTGGCGTTGGCCGGATTCCTGTTCTTCTTTTCCATTTACTGGATCGGGTTCATGAGCAAAGCCGAAGAAACAAGGGCAAGATACGGTATGACCCCCGCCGAATACCGCAAAGATGTGGCCGGTTATATTCAAAAACATTTCGTTACCTATCTCACAGCCGGGGTTTACGGACTCAGCGAAGATATGGCGCAAGGAATAAATGAAGAAAAACAACCTTCCAAAATCTACACGCCATTTGTCAACATAGCCCGTTTCCTGCATATAGGGAAAACAACCGAAGGCGGTATGGAAATCACGATGGAAGACGCGTTGAACAAACACTATCTTACCACCACCCGTTTGGACAACGGCACCAATGTGCGTTCCTTTATGGGCACCTTGTATGTTTTTTTAGGAGAATGGCATGCGGTGCTTTATGTATTCTTTTTTTCCGGTTTGGTCTGCATGGTCTTTTTTATTGCCCGTCAACGCGGCAATCTGTTTCTTTTGGCGTTTTTGGGTTGGTTATACGGCATGCTGGCCTTAGGTTGGTTTGACCCGTACGTGCAAACATTAAACGCCATTACGGTTCCCGTTTTCCTGATATTGTTGTATGAATTCTGTTGGTTGGCCGAAACCACCTACCGATACACTTCCTGGCGTAAAAACCAAAGGCTGTATCAATAAAATGATTACCCGAAGAAATATGCGGTTGGTACAAGCAATAAACAAAAACGATATTTTCGCCTCCGATAATTCCCGGCATCCTGCCCTGCATTTTTACCGAGGCTTGTGCGTATCGCTCCAAACCGTCACTATCAGCCTTTTCCTGCTTTTTTTCTGGGCGCCTTTCAATATACCTTCTTATCTTCTGGGGGTCAGCGTGGGATTTTCTGCCGTGTTCTGCCTGCTTCTCCCCAAAGGTGAGATAAAAGCATCCCTGCCTTGTTGGAAACCGTTTTTGCCGCTTTTGGCACTTTTCTTTCTTTTGTGCCTGTCTATCCTCTATTCCTGCAACCATAAGGCGGCTATCGTGTCTTGCGGCGGGCAACTTCCCCTCCTTTTGATTCCTTTCCTGTTTTTCGGCATGTCCCCCACTTTTTTTTCGCCTAAACGGATCCGTCTCTTCTCTTTCCTTCTGATAATCGGAAGCGTGCTTGAAACCATCGTACGGACAGTGGTTTTGACCCGATGTTTTCTCAACGTACCCGATCTTGAAAATTACAGGATGGCGGGATTCTTTACTGCCCTCAACGAATTCTTGTCTTTTCAGGCCATTTATATGAGTTTCGCCGGCATGAAGATGCCGATGCATACCACCATCGAAGCGTTGTTCATCAATACTGCATTCATTCTCGTTTTTCTTGCCCGCATTTATGGAAACCGCATTTTAAACACGCCCTTGCGCCGGCGTTTGGCGGATCTGTCGCTGTTTTTGTTTGCCATAGGATTACTCACCTCCAACTCCAAAACCGGACAGGCGCTGTTTGTTGTAAGTCTGTTCTGTCTTACCGTATTGGCCTTCCGTCGCCACCGCAGGTATCTTGCGGGCGGAGTACTGGCAACGGCCGCCATTTTCTGCTGTCTGCTGTTTCCTTTTATCGGAAAAGGTATCACTGGACGTTATGCACAATCGTTGAACGTTATAAGCGGTATCCGCGAACATAATTTCCATATAGAAAGCGACGGTTCGGCTCTTCCCCGCCTCTATTGCTGGAAAATCGCCGGCAATATGATAAAGGAACGCCCCTTGACAGGTTGGGGTGCGGATGCCCATGTCAGATTCAAAAACAATTTCATTTCCGAACACCCTTTTTACAGAAACCACTACCGGCATCCGCACAACCAGTTTCTCTTTATCGGAATGGAGACCGGAATCGCAGGTTTTTTGCTTTTTTTATGGTTTTGGATAGAAGCTATCCGCATGGCCGGTAAAGAGCGACGTTTGTTCTGGTGGCTGTGGTTACTGATGATTTTTAGTTTCTGTATGATAGATGTCTTGTTCTATTGCGGTTTATTCTACTTTGTGGGACTCTACGGCATTCTTGCCGTAACCCGTTTTCACAAGAAACGGCAAACGGTCTTTCCTGTTGGATAATTTCCTCTTTTTGTAAATTCGCGTGTCAAAAGGGGCATATCCCCTTCCGGATTTTATGGCATTGGGATTCAAACAAGGTCTTGCACAAAAAATGATGCAGAAGCTGTCGCCTCAGCAGGTGCAGTTGATGAAGTTCATGCAGGTTACCACCGTTGACCTTGAACAGCGCATAAAAGAGGAATTACAGTCTAATCCCGCGCTTGAAGAAAGCGAAGGCGGTCACTACGGCGATGAAATCCCCCTCAGCCGGCTCAAGGAAAATCAGGAGGAAGGCCATTTCAACGATGATGACAGCGCTTCCGATTCCCGCCTCGACAAAGACCGCACACCCGAAGAAAACGCTTCCGGTCTCGATGCCGGCTTCGACAAACTTCCTGTCCAGGAAGATTTCGACGTACGTGATTATGTGAACCCCGACCGTGAAGATTATGCCTACAAAATCAAGTCTGACAACTACCGCGACCCCGAAACCGAATACCGGACACCGATCCGCTTCCGGCGAGGGTTGCAAGAAAAGCTTACCGAGGAATTGGGCATGTTGCCCCTTGATGAACGTCAACGGAAAATAGGCGAGGTGATTATCGGAAACTTAGACAAAGACGGATATCTGGAACGCTCCGTACAGGCCATGATAAACGATATGGCCTTCACACTCAACCTTATCGTAACCGAAACCGAAGTGGAAGAGGTACTGCGACAGGTACAACGTCTGGATCCTTCCGGCATAGGCGGTCGGGACCTGCGCGAGTGTCTGCGTATCCAAATCCGTAACAAAACCGAAGAAGCCCTCCACCGGGGCGCCGGTTTGGGAGAACGCTTCATTCTCCAGACAGCTGACCGTCTTTTGGAAAAATGTTTCGATGAATTTTCCAAAAAGCAATATGCACGTATCGCTGAAAAACTCAAGGTGGAAGAAGACGACCTTAGAGATGCCGTCGATTTGATAAAGACCCTCGACCCTAAACCCGGACGGGGAGATGAAGAATCTTCCGATGAGGGAGCGGCGGCGATCATTCCCGACTTTTATCTGATAAACGAAGATGGCAAATTGCTGTTGACCCTCAACGGCAAGAACGATCCCCGTCTTCGTCTGAATCCTTCCTACGAACAGATGCTGCTCGAATACGGCAATCAGGAAGCCTCAGGGGGAAAAAACGCCGGGCAGACGGAAGAACTACGGCGGAAACAGACGCGTGAGGCCGCTTTTTTCGTGAAGCAGAAAATAGATTCCGCTCGTTGGTTCATGGACATGATCCGCCAACGGCGCGATACCATGCTCCGCACCATGCAGGCTATCGTGAAATTCCAACACGATTATTTTCTGGAAGGTGATATCACTCTCCTGCGCCCCATGCGGCTCAAAGACATCGCCGACATCATCGGCATGGATGTTTCCACCGTATCGCGGGTCATCAACAACAAATACATCCAAACACATTTCGGAACCTTTCTGATAAAGAAATTCTTTTCCCAATCCATCGAGAACGAAGAAGGTGAAGAGATTTCCACCACCCAGATAAAAGAATCCCTGCGGCAACTCATCAACCAAGAAGACAAGACTGAACCGCTTACTGACGATATCCTGACCGAACAACTCAAGAAGCAGGGTTTCAGCGTGGCACGCCGCACTGTAGCCAAATACAGGGAAGGCCTCGGATTTCCCGTGGCAAGGCTCAGAAAACAGATATGATAGACAATATTTTACTTTAAGCAGGAAAAAATGGCGGAAAATTCAGAAACAACAACCCCCAAGCCCCTCCAAAAGGGGAAAATAAGAAAGGCGATAAAAATCAGTCTGATCTGTTTGGCTTCCTTACTCATTCTGTTTACGGTCTGCATGGCCATAGCGGTGAATTTCGTACTTACTCCGAGGCGAATCACGCCTATGGTGGAAAAAATCGCCAACGAACAACTGAAAGCCAATGTACATATAGGCAAGGTGGAACTGACCTTCTTTTCCACCTATCCCCGTGTGGAACTGGAGGTAAAAGATGGTTTGATTGTTTCGAAAGTCCTCAAAGACAGTTGCTTTGATAAAACAGACACGCTCTTAAGATTTTCCCGTTGCCGGGTTAATGTAAACTTGAGCGCCTACATGAAGAAAAAGCGGCTTGCCATACGGGAATTGGTACTTGACAGTGTGCGCCTGTATGTATTCCGCGCCGAAGACGGCCGCGTCAACTACGACCTTTTCGCCATCGACAGCACCGCCCAAGACACCGCCACCTCCGCCCCCCCCTTCAGAAGTATCGGTTGCCGCTCGTTGAACCTCAACAACACTTACCTCTACTTCGACGACCGCGCCAATCATGTATATACCCGAATCGAAAACGCCAACCTGCAAGCCAAGATTCGGCTTTCCAAAGTAAAATCGAAAGTAAAACTTGAGTTTTCGAACGACAACATCCTCTTTTGGCAAGACAACAAATTGTTGTTGAACAAAGTGGCCTTGAATATCAAGACCGGTATCGAACACAATGCAGATTCCTGCGTCTATCATCTGCGCGGCGCCAAAATCAAACTCAACAACATAGGTTTCGGTGCCAAAGGCGACTTTTTCTACGACACTTTGTCCCGTGACATTTCGATGGATGTAGGCTTCGGACTCCGTACTCCCTCTCTCAAAGACGTGCTTTCGCTGATTCCGGAAAGTGTTTTCAAGAAAACCGGAATCGAGGCCGAGGGGAAGGTGGATTTCGGTTGCAAACTTACCGGTGTTTACGGCAATGGAAAAATGCCGGAAGCCTCGCTTAAGATTAAAATCAAGAACGGATCGGCGCATTATGCCGGAATGCCTTACGCGATAGATACCGTTACGGCCGATTTCAATGCTTTTTTGGACATGAACAAGCAAAAGAACTCCTACGCCGACCTGAAGATTTTCAACCTCAAGGCTATGGACGTGGATATTCTGGCCAGTTGCCGCGTAGATAGCCTGCTCACCGATCCCGTAGCTGATTTCAAAACCACTTCCAGACTCGACATGCGCGCACTCAAGAAAATTTTCCCCTTCCAGCCAGGTATAGATATGGCCGGCAATGTGGATGCCGATATACAAGGCAGGGTACGACTGTCGGATATCAAGCAGAAAAACTATGGAAAATTGGTCGCCAACGGACATATTGACATGAACAACGTGTTCTACAACGACACCAACCACGATTTCTATTCCCGTACCGATGCCGTTTTCCGTTTCAAGGGCCAACGCTTCTT
The DNA here is from genome assembly GCA_964584745.1 of uncultured Bacteroidaceae bacterium. Lineage (GTDB taxonomy): Bacteria > Bacteroidota > Bacteroidia > Bacteroidales > P3 > Pullibacteroides. The sequence continues at coordinate 6,440 of CAZPBB010000023.1, read as the reverse complement.
AGGTGCCGAATTTACCGTGAATCGCCTGCATTGGCAAAGCGCCCATATCAAAGCCTATATGGATACCTTGCGTTTGCGGGCCTACACCGTTCCTCCAAAAGACACCAACACTACGCAGATTATCCGTTTAGGGGCAAGCGTGCGGCTGTCGAAAGCTTATGCCCGCCTGTTCGATACCATCCGTTTTTACAACACGCGTACTTTCGCCAAAGCATCGGTGAAACCGTTGCCGGAAAATCCCCGCAAACCTTTGGTCTTGTTTGATTTTGAAACCGATACCGTATATGTTCGTTCCGGTGCGGCGGAAGCCAAACTGCGCCGGGCTGAAGTACATGTGGAACTGACCCGTTTCCAAGATACCCTTTGGTGGCCAAAAGCAGACGTGAACATGCGGAAAGCCGTTTTCGTAGTTCCTGAATTCGCCCTTCCCTTACGCTTCAACCGCCTCAAAGCCTCCATAGACGGCGGCAATGTGGATGTTCAGCGCGCTTCTTTGCGGATGGGCAACTCCCATCTGTCTGTAAAAGGTAAACTCTACAAGCTTTGGCGCGTGTACAAGAAAAAAGAATTGCTGCGGGGTGAAATCGCCCTCAGATCGAAGATGCTCGACTGCAACCAGCTTATCAACGCTTTGGCAAGCCCTATAGACAGTTCCATGCAGAACCTGGATGAAATTCCGGAAGAAGCCGAAGCCTTGCAGGACCAAATGGACGAAACGGAAAACACCGATACCTACGATACCCTGCAACAGGCTGTCAAGCTTTTCCTTGTTCCCAGAAATATGGATGTGAAACTGAGCCTGGATGCCAAGAAGGTGGTATATGACAAACTGATTATCGAAAACATCAAGGGAGACATTGAGATACGCAACCGCGCCATCAACCTCAAAAGTCTGGATCTGCAAGCATTGGGTGCCGATATGCATCTTTCCATGGTTTATGCCACACCGACACGACATACCGGAGATGCCGGCGTTGATCTGAATATACAAGGCATCCGGATAGACCGCCTCATAGAAGCCGTTCCATCTTTGGATTCCACCTTACCCATGCTCCGCTCTTTCGAAGGAACGGTAGATTTGCAAACCGTGGCCTCCACAGAACTGGATTCCAATATGAACATACTTCTGCCCTCCCTTACGGCCGCCTTGCGTCTGCATGGCGAAAACCTGGTGCTGATGGACGGCGAAACCTTTGCCGAAATATCCAAAATACTGATGTTCAAAAATAAAGAACGTAACCTGATTGACAGTATCTCAGCCGTCATCACCGTGCAAGACGGAGAAATCACCGTATTTCCTTTCGAAATAGAGATAGACCGTTATCGGGTAGGGGTAGGCGGCCGACAGGACATGGATATGAACCTCAACTACCATATTTCGGTACTGAAATCGCCCGTGCCATTCAAACTCGGCATCAACGTGCGTGGAAAAATAGACAAACTCAAATTCAGTATAAGCAAAGCCTTGTACAAAAACGCGTTCACACCCGCTGAAACCCGCAAGGTGGATAGCGCCCGTCTGGACCTCGGCCGACAAATCATCAACCAGTTCGAAGGCTGGATGAACCGCGAGAGAAGGGTTATCCGCAAGGTGAATTTCCCCACCATACCCATACCTGACGACACCGACACACTTTCGGTCCAACACACCGACACACTCCATCCGTAGCCATTCCGCGGAAAGAGAGAAGATGAAAGAAAAACGGTTTTTGCAAATTCGGCGGGATTATAGTACTTTTGCCACTGGTTTTCGGTGTGCGGTTTCTGCACACGAACCTTTATGGTGCATGTAGCTCAGTTGGTTAGAGCATCGGATTGTGGTTCCGAGGGTCGTGGGTTCGAGCCCCATCTTGCACCCTGAGATTTGTTGCCCGGCAGATATCTGCCGGGCATTTTTTGTGTCCCCTATTTGCGGCATTACCGCTATTCCTTTAAATTTGCATGTTTTATGCTAGGCATCGGCATGCACACGTTTTACGGAAAAAAACTTCATTACTACCGCCTGTATCGAAATTTATTCGATACGTGGCGTGAAAAGCATCTTTCCGACCGCAACCTGATGATAGGTCTGAGCATCATCGTAGGTCTTCTCAGCGGTCTGGCCGCCGTGCTGCTCAAAGACATGATTTTTTATTTCAGTGAGTTCATTCTCAATCTGCGGACAGCCGATAAGGAAAACTATCTGTTCCTCTTTCTACCCTTGGCGGGAGTAACCCTCTCCTTCCTGTATGTGCGCTATATCGTGAAAGACGACATCAGCCACGGCGTTACGCGGGTGTTGCATTCGTTCAGCCGCACGCGGGGGCGTATCCGGCGCAGCAAGATGTATTCATCATTAGTGGCGTGTACCGTTACCATCGGTTTTGGCGGTTCGGTGGGGCCCGAAGCCCCGGTGGTGCTTACCGGCGCGGCGATAGGCTCCAACGTGGGGCGTTTCTTCAATATGGGTTTCCGCAATCTGGTGCTGCTCATCGCCTGCGGCTCGGCGGGCGCGATTGCCGGCATCTTCGGCGCGCCGCTGGCAGGGCTGGTTTTCACTTTGGAAGTGCTTATGATAGACCTCACCATGGAATCGCTCATTCCCATCCTGATCGCTTCCACCACCGGTGCGGTAACCTCAGTGTTTTTTCTGGGACGAGCGGCCACTTTCTATTTTGATGTAACCGCCGACTTCATGCTGCAGCACCTTCCGTTCTTCTTGGTCTTGGGCATTGCCGGAGGCTTCGTTTCCTGTTATTTCCTGTTTATCACCGAACGCATGGGAGAATGGTTCGGACATATCGAGAAACCAATCTGGCGAATCCTTATCGGCGGTATATCCCTCAGTCTGCTCATTTTCCTTTTCCCTCCCTTCTACGGCGAAGGCTTTACGTTTATTTCCGATGTGTTCAACGGCGACACCACCCGTATTTTCAACAACACGTTTTTATACAATTGGCAAGACAGCCATATCGTTTTCTTCGGCTTCCTGATACTGCTCGTCCTGCTCAAGGTTGTGGCCACCTGTCTCACCAACGGGGCCGGCGGCGTGGGCGGCGTGTTCGCCCCCTCCATGTTCGTGGGCGTTTTTCTGGGGCTTTTCGTGGCGGAAGCCTTCAACACGCTGTTCGGCATGCAGCTGCCGCTGGCCAATTTCGCCATGGCGGGCATGGCGGCGCTGATGGCAGGGGTCATGCATGCTCCGCTTACCGCCATTTTCCTGGTAACCGAAGTAACGGGCGGCTACAATTTCTTTATCCCGCTCATGTTGGTAAGCGCCGCTTCCTATCTCGTGAGCCGGCATTTCAACCCTCATTCCATCTACACCAAATCGTTGGCGCTCAAAGGTGAGCTGCTCACCCACAATAAAGATTCCATCGTGCTTTCGCTCATGAGCGTGGAAAGGCTTATCGAACGCAATTTCGTTACGGTTTCTCCCGACGATACCTTGGGAACGCTGGTACAGGACATAAGCCGTTCCTCTCGCAATATCTTTCCGGTTACCGGCGCCGACGGCGAGTTTTTGGGCATCGTTTTCCTCGATGATATAAAAACGCTTATCTTCAAACCGGAGCTTTACGGGCAGATTACGGTCAAAGAGCTGATGTACAAGCCGCAAACCATCATCAACCGACAGGAAAACATGGCGCAGGTAGCGCGCAAGTTCAACAGCAGCTCCGATTACAATATTCCGGTTCTGGACGGCAAGACGTATGTGGGATTCGTGTCCCGCGCAAACGTTTTCTCCCACTACCGCAACAAAGTAAAAGAATTTTCAAACGATTAAAACATAGAAACATGAAAACGCCCAAAACTTTGTTTTTGTCCGTTCTTCTCTTGTTGTGCGGAAACCTTTTTGCCCAGCAGGCGCAACTGGTGGCCACGCAGGAAGCGGTTACCGAAGGAAAACGCCTGCAGATAGGCCATCTGATGAACGCCCCGCAGTATGCCCGCTCCATTTCGCAACTGCAATGGAACTCCCTGCCGAATGACCCGGCCTGCGTTTATGTGGAGGGCGACACGCTCAAACGTTTCTCTCTGGCCACGGGAGTCGTCGAAACCGCCCTTACGCTGGAGGAATTGAACAAAGACCTTGCCATGCGCAAACACAGGCAAATGGAACATTTTCCCCCCATCCTCAGTATCGGCAACAACAAGAATGTGTTTCTCAAATGCCACGACAACTGCATGGTTTTCGACTACAATGCCAAGACCTTGCTTTTCGAAGCCTCGCAGCGTACCAACGCCACCAATTTCGATGTGCAGCCCGAAACCCGGCAGGTGGCCTATACGCGCGACAACAACCTTTACGTTACCCGCAACCGTATGCGCTTTGCCGTTACCCACGATGAAAACCCGGGCATCGTGAACGGGCAGGTGGTCCACCGCAACGAATTCGGCATCACCAAAGGCACTTTCTGGTCCAATGCGGGCAACAAACTGGCCTATTACGTGATGGATGAAACGATGGTTTCCAAATACCCCCTTACCGTCTATGGCCCGGATTCCACCTATATCGACTATACACGCTACCCCGAGGCGGGCAACCTCATGCACCAGGTGCAGATAAAGATTTTCGATGCCGTGGCACACACCAACCTGTATCTTGAACCCTATGCCGAGCCGAGCGAGAATTACCTCACGAGCATAACCTGGAGTCCCGACGACAAGGAACTTTATGTAGGGATGCTCAACCGCAACCAAAAGGATTTCATGCTGCTTTGCTACGATGTGGCCACGGGCAACGTAAAACGGGTGGTGTTCAGCGAGAGCAACGATGTGTATGTGGAACCCGAAGCCGGTATCTTTTTCCGCCCCAAAAATCCTGACCAGTTCGTTTGGATGAGCGAGCGCAACGGCTACAACCATATCTACCTTTACCGCACCAACGGCGAATGCATCAAGGCCGTAACGCCCGACAACGAGGCGTGGATGGTTACCTCTTTCGTAGGCTTCTCGTCCGACGGAAAGCAGGCCTACTTTATGGGAACCAAAGACAGCCCCCTGCAGGAAAACCTCTATAGCGTGGACATCCAGTCGGGCAAGATCGTGCGCATTACCAAAGAAGACGGCGTGCACCAGATAAAGATGCACGTTTCGGCGCGCTATTTCATCGATACCTGGACAAGCCCCACCATGGGACGTTGCACGCAGATTATCGACGCCAAAGGCAAGGTGATCCGGGTAATGCAACAGACCAAAGACCCCCTGGCAGGCTATGTTTCCCCTCAATTCCGCATCTACAGCCTCAAGGCCGCCGATGGCGTTACCGACCTGTACGGCCGCATGATTCTGCCGCCCGATTTCAATCCCGAAAAGAAATATCCGGTAATCGTGTATGTTTACGGCGGCCCGCATATGCAGCTCATCACGCAAAGCTACAACTACGGCTGCGGCACTTTCCTGCGCTTTTTGGCACAGCAGGGCTATATCGTCTGGACGGTTGACAGCCGGGGTTCGGCCAACCGGGGCTTCGCTTTTGAAAGCGCCATCCACCGCCATGTGGGCGATGCCGAAAGCGCCGACCAGATGCGCGGCATCGAATTCCTCAAGAGCCTGCCCTATGTGGATGCCGACCGTATCGGGGTGGATGGCTGGAGTTACGGCGGTTTCATGACCCTCACGCTCAAGACCCGCTACCCGGACGTGTTCAAGGTGGCCACCGCCGGCGGCCCGGTCATCAATTGGGCCTGGTATGAGGTGATGTACGGTGAACGCTATATGGGCACGCCCCAAGACAATCCCGAAGGCTACGAAACCGCCAACCTGCTCAACCGCGTGGATTCCATCCGCGGCAAGGTAATGATCATGCAGGGCGGTGTCGATCCCGTGGTGCTGCCCAAAAACGCCGTGAATTTCGTGCAGAAGTGCATCCAAAAGAAGATTCCGGTAGATTTCTTCCTCTATCCCGAACACGAACACAACGTGCGCGGCAGGGAACGCGACCACCTTTTTGAAAAGATTTACGACTACTATCAGAAAAACCTTTAATGGCGGCTGTTTCCCCATTGCGTGGCCTGCGGATAGAAGATTACAGTTATCCGCTGCCCGAAGAACGCATCGCGCTCTACCCCTTGGCCGAGCGCGATGCCTCCAGACTTCTGGTATATCGGGGCGGAGAACCCGAAATATCGGTTTTCCGGCAGATCGGAAAGTTTTTGCCTCCCTCCGCGCTCCTGGTGTTCAACGATACGCGGGTGGTGCACGCGCGTTTGATTTTTTCCAAGCACCGTGGCGCGGAACATCGGGCAGGTCATCAGGAACAGGGAGCGCGCATCGAGATTTTCTGTCTAGAGCCCACTTTCCCCGCCGAAATCGCCACGGCTTTCGCTGCTGCCGGCCGCTGCCGTTTCAAATGTCTGGTGGGAAACAACAAGCGTTGGAAAGAGGGCGCGTTGCAGATGGTGTTTCCTCTCGAAAACCCCACGGTTCAAGGCGAGAAAGGAATCTTGCAGGCGCGT
>CAZPBB010000022.1:0-19594 GCA_964584745.1 uncultured Bacteroidaceae bacterium | reverse complement strand
CCGAGGTGGAGAAAATCGGTTTTGAAGGAATGTATTACCGCAAAGATATAGGAAAAGACCTATGCAGATAACCTATCGGGAAACGGTGCTGGATAACGGGTTGAAGGTATTGGTGCATACAGACCGTACCACGGCCATGGTGGCGTTCAACCTTATCTACGATGTGGGGGCGAAAGATGAAGACCCTCAACGGACGGGCTTCGCCCATCTTTTCGAACATCTGATGTTCAGCGGTTCCAAAAACGTGAAGGATTTCGATAGGGAACTGGAAAAGGTGGGAGCTGCGAACAACGCTTTTACCAACAACGATTTCACCAACTACTACATTACCGTGCCGCCCGATGTGTTGGAAGTGGCCTTCAGGGTGGAAAGCGACCGTATGCGAAATTTGACCATCACCCCCAAGAAACTCGATGTGCAGAAGGGGGTGGTGATAGAGGAATTCAAGGAACGTTGCCTTAACCAACCTTACGGCGATTCGGATTTGCTGATACGTCCGCTCTGCTATCGCAAACATCCTTATGCATGGTCCACCATCGGCAAAAAGACAGCGCATATCAAAAACGTTACTTTGGCTGAGGTGAAAGACTTCTACAGCACTTTTTACAAACCCGACAACGCCATCCTTACCGTGGCCGGTCCTGTGGAGGCCGATGAAATATTCGGGATGGCGCAACGTTGGTTCGGTTCCATTCCTCGAGGAAACCGTCCGCCCCGGCTTTTACCTGAAGAACCGGCTCAGAAAAAAGCCCGTTTCAGGACTGTACGGCGCAAGGTGCCTTCCGACGCGCTTTACAAGGCGTTTCATATCGGCCCGCGGATGAGCGATGAGTTTTATGTGTTCGATTTGGTTTCCGATATTCTTTCCAACGGAGAGTCGTCGCGTTTTTACACATCGCTGGTAAAGGAACGGAAGCTGTTCAATAGCGTGAATGCCTATGTTTCGGGCGATATCGAACCGGGCATGTTCCTTGTGTCGGGATTTTTGGAAAAAGGTGTGTCTTTCGTGGAGGCGGAAGCGGCCGTGAATGAAGAGATTGAGCGCTTGGCGGGCGAGACGGTACAGGAGTCTGAATTGGAAAAAGTGAAGAACAAACTGGAAACGGCATTGCTGTTTTCGAACATGAAGGCACTCGACAAGGCCATGAATCTGGGATATTTCGAGCTGATGGGCACGGCTGCGGACCTGAACGGGGAGGATGCGAGATACCGCGATGTAAGTGTGGCGCAGGTGCAGGCGGCGGTGCGGAAGTATCTGGTTCATGAAAACAGCAGCACCCTCTATTATGAGGCGATAAAATAGGGTATGCCCGCAAAGGAGGAATGTAGATGAAATTCGATTATACCAAATTGCAAGCCCAGACACGGTACCTTTCCAACGGGGTGCCGGTGTATGCTTTTCCCGATGCCGGTTTGGAACTGGTACGCTTGGAATTTGTTTTTGAAGCGGGGAGTTACTTTCAGCAGAAAGCGCTTCAGGCAGGTGCCTGTTGTTCCCTGTTGGGGGCAGGTACGCAGCATTACACGGCGGATGCCCTTTCGGAGCGGTTCGACTATTACGGCGCGTATGTGGAACGCTATCCCGACAGGGATCAGGCATCCATCGTGTTTTATTGCCTGAGCCGTTATCTGGACCGGATTATTCCGCTTTGCGAAGAAGCATTGAAGCGGTCCGTGTTTCCGGAGGCGGAGATAGATACCTATATCCGCAAACAGCACCATCGTTTTCTGGTGAATGCCCAAAAAGTGGCTGAAGTTTCGCGTCGTGCCTTTTATTCGCTGGTGTTTGGCCACAGGCATCCGTATGGGCGCGTGATAGAGGAGGCGGATTTCTCCGCCTTGAAACGTGAGGATATAACGGCTTTTTACCATCGTTATTTTGTGGCGGAGAATTGCCGTATCGTATTGGCTGGAGGTTATACTGAACGGCATGTGGAAATGTTGGAAAAAAGTTTTGGCGGCAAGGATTGGAGCGGCAAGGCGGTGGAGCTTTCTTCGGGGGAGGGCATGAAGGTCGTTTTGCCCGCAATGCGGCGTAAAGACATAGAGATGAAAGATTCCCTGCAGGCTTCGGTGCGTGTCGGAATGCCCATTTGCGGATTGCAGGATCCTGAGTTCGCGCCTTTCAAGATAACCGATTATGTGCTGGGCGGCTATTTCGGTTCGCGTCTGATGCGGAACATACGCGAAGAAAAAGGTTATACCTATGGCATTTCCTCCTATATCATTCCGTTGCGTTACCGGCAGGTGTGGATGATAAGTTCGGAAGTGAAGGCCGATTGTGTGGACAAGGTGCTTGCCGAAATAGAGAAGGAAATTTCCGTCTTGCAAAGGAAAGCTGTATCGAAGTCGGAACTGGAGCTTGTGCGTCAGTCATTTATGGGGGACTTTATGCGGGATTTGGACGGAACTTTCGATATCGCCGAGCGTATGAAGTTCTTTATTCTTTGCGGTATCGGCCCTGAATTTTATAGAAGAAACGAAGAAGTGCTGTTTTCCATCACGCCCGAAATGATAAGGCAGACGGCGGCTCGTTGGTTGGAAATGTCCAACTTCTGTATCGTTACCGCAGGGGCAGGAAATTTATAGGAGAAGCATTATGCAAACCATGAAAAATAAAGCGTTTTTGATTTTTCTTCTGCTTTTTTCGGTCAATCTCTCGAGAGGGCAGGAGGTGGAAGTTCTTCCGCAGAGAAGTAATGTTGTCTTGCCCGCGGTACTCGCGCAAATCGAATATCCCCGGCAGGTGGATACCTTATTGGTAAACCTTATGGATTCCCGGCTCAAATATCTCGATGAAGGCTATAGGGTACTGTTGTTTTCGCAAAGCGGCAACCGTTCCAAGAATGCGGCCATCGAAGCCAAGGCCGACTTCGATCTGATATATCCCGAATACAAGAGTTATATTCTGTTTGAAGAACCCTATTTTAAGGTAAAAGCGGGCAATTTCAAGCACAGGATGGAAGCCGGATTCTTTTTGCGTGCCATTAAGCACGACTACCCCTATGCCTTTATCGTGAAAGACGTTTTGGATGTGGCCGAATATTTGGAACAGGAAAAATAAAGGAGAGTTGGCCAACCGGGATTCGAACCCAGAATAACAGAACCAAAATCTGTTGTGTTACCGTTACACCATTGGCCAATCGGAAACAGGGGGCAAAAATAGTTTTTTTTTTTGTAACCGCAATATTTTACTGCAAAAACAAGACGGAAAGGCTCAGAGAATCTGTTTACCTTTGCGTCCGCATATAAAAAGCGACACGGATATGGATGGAAAGTTTCTTATAAAAAGGATATTGCCGCATGTATGGGCGATGCTGATCTTTATGACGTTGAGTGTGGGGTATTTCGCGCCATTGGTGTTTCAGAACAAGTCGATGGGGCAGGGCGACGTTCATAGCGTATATGGGATCCAACAGGAAAACCGCGATTGCATGAAGGCCACCGGTCATTCCACCGATTGGAGCAATATGCTTTTCGGCGGGATGCCCAATACGGGCTCGGAAGGGATGAACCTGTATTCGAAAGTGGGAGGGCTGGTGATGGGAGGACTACCCGTTCTGCATGCCGGAATCCTGTTTTTCTATATGTTGGGATTCTACATCCTGCTGTGCGTGCTGGGTTGCCGTTCATGGCTTTCCATTATCGGATCCGTGGCCTATGCGTTCGCTACCTACAATATCCTTATCATCGATGCCGGTCATGCCAACAAATGCTGGGCGATGGCCTGCATGGCGCCGATAGTGGCCGGGGTGATACTTTGTTTCAAAGGACGGTATATCTGGGGGGCATTGACCATCCTGGTGTTTACGGGATTGCATATCATGTATGCCCATCAGCAGATAACATATTACCTTCTGATGATCTTGTTTATCGTGGCCATTGCCTACGCGGTGGAGGCTTTCCGCAAGAAACAGATGAAAACCTACCTTAAAGGCGGTGTGGTGGCGCTTGCGGTAGCCTTCGTTTCGATGCTCCCCTCTTTGGGCGCATGGTTGGTAACTTACGACTATAGCAAAGACACCATGCGCGGGGGCAGTGTGTTGCAGCAAAAACCCGATGGGAAACCTGAAAGCGCGGGTCTGGAACGGGATTATGCTTTTCAGTGGAGTTACGGAAAGATGGAAAGCTTTACTTTATTGATTCCCGGTTTTTACGGTGGCAGCAGCCATTATCGTTTAAGTGAAAAATCGGAACTTTACCAATTGTTGCGTCCGAGCGGACAAACGGCTTTCGCGCAGAATGCGCCGATGTATTGGGGAGACCAGCCCTTTACGGCAGGGCCGGTGTATATGGGCGCCATCATCTGCTTTTTGTTCCTGTTGGGGCTTTTTGTGGTGAAAGGTCCTGAAAAGTGGTGGCTTTTGGCGGTGACGGTGCTTTCGCTTTTGCTCTCTTGGGGGCGCAACCTGCCGGGTTTCAATAATTTTCTTTTTGACCATCTTCCGCTCTACAACCGTTTCCGCACACCCTCTATGGCTTTGGTGATGGCCGAACTTTCGATGGCGGTGCTGGCGGTGTTGGCCGTAAAGACTTTGCTCGACAACGAAAAGGAAAAAGCCCGGTATGTCAAGGACTTGTTTTATGCGGCCGGTATCACGGGCGGAATCTGTCTTTTCTTTGCCTTATTCGGCAAAAGCATTTTTGATTTCTCGTCTGCTTCCGATGCGGCCTACCAGTTTCCCGATTGGATCATGCAGGCTGTATATGCGGATAGGGCCGGTCTTCTGACTGGCACAGCGCTCCGCTCCTTGTTTTTTATCGTGTTGGCCGCGGGAACACTTTGGCTCTATCTCAAACGCGGTTTCAAGCCTGCTTGGGTCATTGCCCTTCTTTCAGTGTTCGTGCTGGTGGATCTGTGGCAGCTTGACCGCAAGTATGTGGGAGACCATAGTTTTTTCCCTGCCCGTTCCGTACAGGCGGTGATGCCTACGGCCTTGGATAATATGATTCTGGCTGATAAAGACCCGGATTACCGGGTATTCAACGTAACGGTAAACACTTTCAACGATGCCTCCACTTCCCGCTTCCACAAGTCGGTGGGCGGCTACAGTCCCATCAAGATGCGGCGATATCAGGATATCATCGATTACCATCTTTCGCGCAATTTGAACGTGAAAGTGCTCAATATGCTCAATACCCGTTATTTCATCGCGCCCGACGCTTCCGGTCAGCCTACCGTTCAACGCAACGTGGCGGCATTGGGCAATGCCTGGTTTGTAGACAGCATCCGTTGGGTAAACAGCCCGGATGAGGAGATCATGGCGCTTTACGGTTTCGAGCCGGCCAAGGAAGCGGTTATCGATACGGTTTGGAGAAATGCGGTGGGGGCATTCGCGTTTCCCGCCCACGATTCGATCTCAGACAATATCCGTTTGGTGGAATATTATCCTAATTCGCTTAAATACGAATACTCCGCTTCAACGCGGCGTCCGGCCGTATTTTCGGAAGTGTATTACAAAACATGGAAAGCGTTTGTGGATGGAGAGGAAGTGCCGTTATACAGGGTCAACTATATTCTGCGCGGTGTTACCTTGCCTGAGGGCGGCCATGTACTGGAACTCAAATGCCGCAACCCGATTAAGGCCGCCAGCGGACCGCTCACCAATATCGGTTCGGTCATCAATCTCTTGCTGATGCTTTTGTTGGCCGGTTACGGAATATGGAAGGACGTTAAACGGAATGTGGCCTAGCTTACATCCAACGCCTTTTCTTGGCAAAGACGATAAAGAAAACCACAAAGGCCACCATAATGGCCATGATACCCCAGAAAGTGTAGGGATGGTGCATGAACGGCAGGTTCACATTCATGCCATATACGCCGGTGATAAAGGTCAAAGGCAGGAAGATGGTGGAAATGAGGGTCATGATTTTCATCACCTCGTTGATGCGGTTGGTCTGCATGGAATCGAAGGTTTTGGACAAACCTTCGATAAGTTCGCCGTTGTCTTCCACCATGTCCCACATCTTTTGGTAGTAGTCCACGATATTGCCCCAATATACTTCCATAAAGTCGATATTTTCGGTGAAGCCGGAGATGGCTCCGGATTCGAGTCTTTGGAAGAGTCGTAACTGAGGTTTGAAAATGGTATTCAGTAAAATGATGTTGCGCCGGGTAATGGAGAGGCTTTCGATGGTGATGTCGGCGCGTTTCTTGTTGAACAATTCCCGGTTGATGGTTTCGATACTGGCACCTACACGCAAAAGGAGCGAGTAGGAATCCACCAAAAGGCGGTCGAGAATGGTGTAAAGCAGGTTGTCGGAATTGGTCTGCTCAAAGTCTTCCTCCAGTTTTTCGGGCTGTCTTTCGGTTTGTTCAAAAATATTCTTGAGCATCCATTGCGAACGGGTCAGCGTAATGATATAAGACTTCCCCCAGAATATCTTCACTTCACGCACCTTAAGCGTCTTGCCCAGTTTGTCGAAACCGGGAAAGTGGAGGATGAGGAAATTGTAGTCTTCGTAGGTATCTATCTTGGGACGTTGCGCCATACTGCGGCAGTCTTCGATATCGAGGGGGTGAAAATGGAAGTTCTCTTCCAGAAACGTTAAATCTTCCTCCGTGGGATTCTGTATATAGTGCCAAGTCAAGGCACCCAAGTCAAGGCTTTCAATCATGACGTTACCCCCTTTCGTGAAAACGCGCCGAATCAGAACGGGCGGATTGACCGCCGGTGGTGAACCGCGTTTCCTTTTTTGAATCGACTACATGCCGGTATCTGGTTTTGGATTATTGGTGTTGAAAGATGCATCGGACGTTCGGTGAGCCGATGCTTTTTCAAGTTTGCAAAGGTAGGAAAAAAATCAAAAAGTATTACCTTTGCGCTCTTAGGTAAAATGGGCCTTGAGCCCTTTTCCGACAACAAGAAATATACATCCATGAAAATACAGCTGGACAGCGTGGAAGACGCTATCAAAGATTTCAAAGAGGGTAAATTCCTGATTGTGGTGGATGATGCCGACCGTGAAAACGAAGGTGATTTGGTTATCGCCGCCGAGAAGGCGACACCCGAAAAAATCAATTTCATGCTCAAGCATGCCCGTGGTGTATTGTGTGCCCCTATCACACTTTCGCGGTGCGAGGAATTGAACCTGCCCCATCAGGTGGAAAACAACACCTCGATGTTGGGAACGCCTTTTACGGTAACCATCGATAAACTGGAAGGCTGCACAACCGGTGTTTCAGCTTCCGACCGCGCCGCCACCATTCTGGCATTGGCCGACCCGAAGGCGAAACCTGAAGATTTCGGGCGTCCCGGACACATCAACCCGCTTTATGCGCAGGATCTGGGCGTGTTGCGCCGGGCAGGGCATACCGAAGCCTGTGTGGATCTGGCACGTCTGGCCGGGTTGTATCCGGCGGCCGCCTTAATGGAGATAATGAGTGAAGACGGTACGATGGCGCGTCTGCCCGAATTGAGGAAGTTTGCCGATGAACATGACATCAAACTGATTTCGATTGCCGATCTGATAGCCTATCGGATTAAGACGGAAAGTCTTGTTAAGGAAGAGGTTGTTGTAAAGTTGCCCACACATCACGGCAATTTTCAGTTGCACGCCTTTACCGAAAACAACAGCGGAACCCTGCATCTGGCTTTGGTAAAAGGGGAATGGCAAGAAAACGAACCGGTTCTGGTACGGGTTCATTCCTGTTGCCTTACAGGCGATGTACTTTCTTCCTGCCGTTGCGACTGCGGTGAACAGTTGCATGATGCGATGGACATGGTGGAAAAAGCGGGCAAGGGCGTTGTGCTTTACATGAACCAGGAAGGCCGTGGAATCGGATTGCTCAACAAACTCAAGGCTTATAAATTGCAAGACGAGGGAAAAGATACGGTGGAAGCCAATGTATTGCTCGGCTTCAAGCCCGATGAGCGCGATTACGGTATCGGTGCGCAGATATTGCGTAGCCTTAAGGCGCGCAAGATCCGTCTTATCACCAACAATCCCGCCAAGAGAGTGGGGTTGGAAAGTTATGGTATCGAAATTGTGGAGACCGTCCCCATCATAGAGCAACCCAACCAGTATGACGAGGCCTATCTGCGTACCAAGCAAGACAAGATGGGACACAATCTTAAATTTTGAACACATCGGTAAAGGTGAGTTCAGACAGACAAAAAAATCCGGCATCGGTACCGAATGCCGGATTTTTTTGTTATACCAGAGCCTTATCGCATATCGTTGATTTGCACCTGCGGGTATTTCTGCCGGTCAAATACGAAATCGGCATCTGAAACGGGTACATTTTCTTTGGTGGAAAGGATTTTGTAGTCGAAGCGACGGTTTTGGGGCAGGTACATTTCCATTTTGAAGATGCGGTTGTCGCTGTTGTTGAGATAAAGCCGTATCTTGACTACCTCGGCGTGCTCAACAGGGGTGAGGTCGATGATATTGCGGGCACTGCCTTCCAGCGTTTGCTGACGGATGTATTTGGCACGGTAGAGTCTTTCATAGTTCTGCAACAGCATTACGGGATTCATGTCCGAAAGCGATTCAGTGCAGTCGTAAACGGAAACTTCTTTCAAGGCGGGTGCGTATGCCCATAGTTCCTTGCCGTTGCAGTAGTACTCATCGGAACCGGTAATCAGACGATAGCGGTTACCCTGCACGAGGATGGAGCCGCGGCGGCTTTCCAGAGGCGTTTCGTTCCCGTTTTCGATCATGCCGGCCACAAAACGGAAGTCAAGGCTCTTGCAGGCATTTATCCATTTGCGGGTCTTGGCAAGATAGGCATGGGCTTCGGGGTCATTGGCGCCTTCGGGCGTTTTAACTGTGGCTTGTGGAATGGCAGACTGTGCCGAAACACCGCCGGAGAGGGAAAAGAATCCGAACAGGAGAATCCCGCTTAAAAGAAGTTTTTTCATGATCGATTGGAAAAAATAGCCGTCAATAAATCTTCGAGCGCTTGCGGATCCTTGATTTTTACATCCCGGATTTTCTTTCCGCCTTCAAAACCACCCACGATACCGGCGTTCTCAAGTTGATCCATAACGCGTCCGGCCCGGTTGTAGCCGAGTTTGAATTTGCGTTGCAGCATGGAGGTGGAACCTTGTTGGGAACTCACCACCAGACGTGCCGCATCACCGAAAACAGGATCCCATTCTTCTGAACCGATATCGCCGTGGCCGCCGTCTTCGTTTTCGTCCGGACATTCGGGCAGGAGGTATGCGCTGGCGAAGCCATGCTGTTCGCTGATGAATTCGGTGATCTTTTCGATTTCGGGGGTGTCGATGAAAGGACATTGCAAACGGGTAAGACCGTCGCCCACCGAAATAAGCATATCGCCACGTCCAATCAGTTGGTCGGCGCCTCCGGCATCGAGAATGGTGCGGGAGTCTATCTTTTGACTCACCTTAAAGGCGATGCGGGCAGGGAAGTTGGCTTTGATCAAGCCCGTGATGATATTGACAGAAGGCCGTTGGGTAGCGATTACAAGGTGGATGCCGATAGCGCGCGCCAGCTGCGCCAGACGGGCGATAGGCTGTTCCACTTCGCGCCCGGCGGTCATGATGAGGTCGGCGAATTCATCGATGATCAGTACGATATAGGGAAGAAACCGATGCCCGTTTTCGGGATTGAGCCTGCGTCCGATAAACTTTTGGTTGTACTCCTTGATATTGCGTGCGCCGGCTTCCTTGAGCAAATCGTAGCGATTGTCCATTTCGATGCAGAGCGAGTTGAGTGTGCGCACCACTTTGCGGGTGTCGGTGATTACAGGCGCTTCGTCCTCACAGTCGCTGAGTTTGGCCAGATAGTGGCGTTCTATTCTATTGAAAAGGCTTAGTTCCACTTTTTTGGGATCGACCATCACGAACTTGAGTTCGGCAGGGTGCTTGGAGTAGAGCAAAGAGGCTATGATGGCGTTCAAACCCACCGATTTGCCCTGACCGGTCGCTCCTGCTACCAAAAGGTGAGGCATCTTGGCAAGGTCGGTAACATACTCCTCATTGGAGATGGTTTTTCCCAAGGCGATGGGTAAGGCGAAGTCTTTGTTGCGGAACTTCTCGCAGGTAATCATGTCGCGCATCGGCACGATCTGTTTCTTGCTGTTGGGCACTTCTATCCCGATGGTTCCCTTTCCGGGGATAGGGGCGATGATACGGATACCGAGCGCGGAAAGGCTCAAGGCGATATCGTCTTCGAGGTTCTTGATTTTACTGATGCGTATTCCGGGTGCCGGCACGATTTCATAGAGCGTGACGGTAGGCCCGATAGTGGCGGATATCTTGCTGATACCGATGCCGTAGTTTTGCAGGGTATCGACGATTTTTTTCTTGTTGGCCAGCAACTCCTCATTCATGTCCTGAATCTTTTGCGACTGGTCGCCGAAGTCTGCCAACAGGTCGAGGCCGGGCATGCGGTATTGGGAAAGCTCCATGCGGGGATCGAAAGGTGTTTCTATGCCGAAATGCGTGGGGACTGGCGGAAGAAATTCGGATTTGTTGTCCGGAACGGTGCGGGTGTCGATGATTTTCATTTCGTCATCGCCCTCGGTATCGGTTGTCTCCGTAGTCTCTATCGATACCGTATCCTCTTGTGCCTCTTCTTCTTTTTTTGTTTCAGATACCGGTTCGTTTTCCGTTTCGGGTTGTGTTTCCCATACATTCGGCGTTTCTGCCGGCAAGTCGGAAGAAGGCGGTACAACGGAAGTGTTTTTTTCGGGCATCCTGATGCGGAGACTCAACGTCATGCCGTCGGTGTCGGGATCTTCGGGCCGTTGCGGGATAATGGCGATAGGTTTTTCCTCAGGATGGCTGTATGAGGGTGTCTGGGAAGGGGTGGACGCACTTTTCTTGCGTAACGAGAAATGCAGTCGTCTGAAATTATAGTTGATGATCAGATAGCAGATAAGGGCGAACAAAAGCAACATGCGAAGCCCCCACGGTCCTAAAAGTTTTTGCAGGTAAAGGCTTCCGTGCAAACCTGCCGAACCGCCGACGATATAAAGCCTGCCGCTTGTAAAGAGAGCGCCGGTGAACAACGATACCCATATAAGGAAAAAGCATGAACGGAGCAACAAGCCCAACCAGTGGAACTTTTTTAGATTGAGCAATTGCAAGGAAACGGCAATCATCATAAAAGGCACGAGGAGAGATGCGATGCCGAATCCTCGGTTGATGAAAAAGAAAGCCAGCCATGCGCCCAGACGGCCGCCGCGATTGTATAATTCCAGGCCTGAGTCGCGGAAAGGTCCGTCGGTAAGCAGTTGCTGGATTCCATCGTAGTCTTTCCACCACACGAACAGATGGGAAATAAAGGAGAGGGCGAGGAAAAGCCCGACAAACAGACATAAAAAGCCCGTTATCCGGCGCGGTTTGTCTGAAGGGAGCGCGGACACGGCTTTTTTGATCCTGCCCGCAAAGGAAAGGGGCGGATCGGAGAGGGCGGCTTCGTCTTCGGTTTCGTTCCCGGTTTCAACCGCTTCAACAACTTCCTCTTCGGGCGTTCCCTCTATGGCTATTTCCGGCTCCGGTTCAGGAATCGGGATTCTTCTTCTGTTTTTCGACATCTTGCAGTCTGATGGCAATGTTTAATCCAAAACTTTAAACCCAGACTACAAAAATACGAAAAGTCGGACGCAGAAACCAAACTTGCCCCTTAGGGTTGCATATGTTTGGATAATCCGTTACATTTGTTGGTTCTAAACTTGCAATAGAAGGCATGTACGCATATATAGAAGGGAAGCTGTCGGAGCAAAATCCGGCGTGTGTAACGGTTGATTGTGGCGGGGTGGGCTATGAGATACACATATCGCTTCATACCTATGCCCAAATCAAAGAGAAGGAAAAGGTAAGGCTTTGGGTGTATCAGGCGGTGCGCGAGGACGCATTGCTATTGTTCGGTTTTGCCGACAAAATGGAAAAGGAATTGTTTCTGCAGCTTATTTCCGTTTCGGGCGTGGGCGCCAATACCGCCCGTGTGATCATCTCCACGCTCGGGCCGGAACTTGCCGTCCGCTCCATTCTCGACGGCGATGTAAAGAAAGTGCAGTCGGTAAAAGGTATTGGACTTAAAACGGCGCAACGTATCATTGTGGATTTGCGCGACAGGATATCCAAATTGGAAATAGCCTCGGCTTCTTCGGCCTTGTTGCCCCAGTTCCGTCCTGAAAGGGATGAAGCCGTATCGGCGCTCATAACCTTGGGATTCGCCAAAAACGCGGTGGAAAAGACCGTAGATACTCTGTTGGCGAAGCGGCCCGATCTGAATACGGAAGACCTAATCAAACAAGCTCTGCGGATGCTGTAAAACCGACTTTTTGAAATTGCGGTTATGTGGAAGTATTGGTTTTGTAGCATATTGACCATACTCGGAGCATGGATTCTCGCTGCGGGGGTGAGTCTGTCGTATGCCGCCCGTCCGTTGGCAGAGAAGGGGATTCCTTTGCCGCCAGGCTGGGAGGATATGCCCGGTGTGGCCGGTATGCTCTATGATGCCTATTATGGAACGGCATCCGCACAGAACGGCGTGGAAGTGCCGTTCGCGGCCGATGTTGAATCTGCCGATGAGGATTCTTTGCGCTACCCCATTCCGCAGTCTTCGCCCAATGAAGATTTGCCCGATGACAAAAGCCTTTACATCAAAAGCAATATTGTTGAGGAGGCGGAGTTCGATCCCGCCACGGGAGAGTATATCCTTACCCGAAAGATGGGCGATCTGGTGCTTTCCACCCGCAGCATGAGCATGTCGGAGTATCTCAAGTACAACAATGACAAAGCCATCCGCGACTATTGGAAAACCAAGGCGGAATATACGCCCACTACATCTACGGGCTTGGGCGGTTTGATTCCCGGATTGAACCTGAATCTGGATTTTCTGGATCAGAAATTGGGCAAGGATCTCATCAAGTTCGATCTCAACGGTTCCATCGGGCTTGATTTCGCCTTGGTGGGAACCCGCCGCGATGACCCTTCTTTGGACATCAAGCACCGTCGTACTTTCAATTTCGATTTTTCGTCCGATATCAACATTAACCTCACCGCCACGATTGCCGACCGTCTCAAGTTCAATATCAGCCACAACACAGAGGCGCTGTTTCAGTTCGACAACAAGTTCAAACTCGAATACGAGGGCAAGGAAGACGAAATTATCAAGACCATCAGTGCGGGAAATATAGATTTTCCGCTCAATACCACTTTGATAAGCGGTGTGCAGGAACTTTTCGGTTTGAAAGCCCGGTTGCAGTTCGGCAAGACTTTCATTACCGGTGTCTTTTCCGAACAACGTTCCGAAAGTACCAACATCCGGGTGGAAGGCGGGGCGCAAAGCACAGAATTCAATATCATTGCCGATGATTATGAAGAAAACCGCCATTTTTTCCTTGCCCAGTATTTCCGCGAACACTATCACGAGGCTTTGGCCGAGTTGCCGTTGGTAAACAGCCGCATCACCATTACCAAAATCGAAGTATGGGTAACCAATGTGGGGTCTCCGGTGCAAAATAACCGCAATATCGTGGCCTTTACCGACCTGGGTGAAAACACAAGGATAGAGGACAAGGCCCACTTGCACGGCAATCCTTTTGTACGTTACCCGGATCAAGACAAGTCGAATGACCTTTTGCGGGTTTATCCGAAGGGAAATCTACGTAACCTCAATACGGTGGGGCAATATCTCACGGGCAGAGGCATCACCAACGGCAAGGAGTTCGAGAAAGTGGAGAGCGCCCGTCGTCTGGAGGCTTCCGAATATACGTTCAATTCCCGTTTGGGTTTCATCACGCTCAACCAGGCCGTGAGCAGCGATCAGGTGCTGGCCGTGGCCTTCCAGTACCAGATTGTGGGCGATACGGCGGTGTATCAGGTGGGGGAATTCTCCGATCAGGGTATCAAAGATCCGCAGGTATTGGTGGTGAAACTGTTGAAATCTTCGGTGCTCAATACCGAACTGCCGCTTTGGGACCTCATGATGAAAAACGTGTATTCACTGAATACCTATCAGCTGAGCGCGGAGAAATTCCGCTTCAACATTATGTATTCGGGCAATGAACGCGGCGTTCCCAGCGGTTATTTCACCGATGGCCCCCGAAGCGGTGTTCCGCTGATTCAGGTGTTTGGTGTGGATAATCTGGATATGCGTCAGAACCGTAATCCGGACGGCTTGTTCGATTATCTGGACGGAGCGGCGGGAGGCGCGGGGTACGTCCAGGCAGACAAAGGCTTGGTGTATCTGCCTTGGCCGGAGCCTTTCGGAAAGGATTTGGTGGAAATGTTTGATGGCGATAGTGCGGCGGCGGCCAAATACCGTTTCGACGAACTTTACCGAAAAACCAAGACCGAGGCCCGCCAATACAGCGAAAAGAACAAGTATTCGTTTGTGGGCAGTTATCAGTCTTCCGGCGGCAGCGAAATCAGTATCGGTGCCTACAATCTTCCCGAAGGTTCGGTAAAGGTGATGGCCGGCAATACGCCTTTGGTGGAAAACCAGGACTATACGGTAAACTATGCTTCTGGTATCGTGCAGATCATCAACCAAGGGGTGCTCAATTCGGGCGTTCCCATCAATATCAAGACCGAAAGCATGTCGAACAGCCTGCTTACCAAACGCATGATGGGTTTGCGGGTGGAACATTTCTTTGACGAACATTTCTATGTGGGCGCCACTTTGATGAATCTGCGCCAAAGCGCGCTCACCCAAAAGGTGAATTATGGAGAGGAACCCATTTCCAATACCATTTACGGATTCGACGCCTCTTACGACCGTGAGAGCCGTTGGCTTACCAAAGCGGTGGATGCCATCTTGCCTTTTGAAGACAGCAAGGCACCTTCGAGAATCAGTCTGTATGGGGAATTCGCCCATTTCCTGCCGGGGCATTCA
Source organism: uncultured Bacteroidaceae bacterium (assembly GCA_964584745.1). Taxonomy (GTDB): domain Bacteria; phylum Bacteroidota; class Bacteroidia; order Bacteroidales; family P3; genus Pullibacteroides. The sequence continues at coordinate 4,777 of CAZPBB010000022.1, read as the reverse complement.
CGGGCCATCGGGAAATCGGGTACCACGTATATCGATGATTTTGAAAGCAGCAAGAGTACCATCAATCTTAAAGAACCCTATTCGTGGTATCTGGCCAGTACGCCGCAAAAGCAGAACGATTTGTTTCCCGAATCTTCCGATCAGTACGCCTCGACCACCATTACGGGAAGGAACCGCGCCAAACTGGCATGGTACACGGTTGACCCCATTTTTTACAGCAGCGCCAGACCAAGTAATATCTCCAAGGAAGACTTGTCTAACCACTATGTCCGCCGTGTGTTGGTGAATGAAGTGTTCCCGGGGCGGCGGCTCTCGTCGAGCGAGGCGCAGGCCCTGACAGTGCTCAATCTGGCGTTCTATCCGTCCGAGCGTGGACCGTACAATTATGATGCCCGGCCCACCGGCGTTACGGCGGGTGCCAACCCTGACGGAAGCCTGAAAAATCCTGAAACCCGTTGGGGTGGGGTGATGCGCAAGGTAAGCAATACCGATTTTGAAGCGGCCAATGTGGAATACATCGAGTTTTGGGTCATGGATCCCTTTATCGGTATGGACGGCAGGGACGGCAATCCCCGTCATTCGGGCGGTAAGTTGTATTTCAACCTAGGGGATATATCCGAAGATGTGTTGCGCGATGGACGCAAGGCTTTCGAAAACGGCCTGCCCACTACCGCAGAGGTGGAAAACGTGGAAGAAACCCAGTGGGGACGCGTACCTTCGATACAGGCCATCGTGAACAGTTTCGACAACGATCCCGCTTCGCGCAAGTATCAGGATGTGGGATTGGACGGCCTTTCTTCTTCGGATGAAAGGGCGTTTTTCTCCGCTTTCCTCAATGAGATGGGGGAGATTGCCGGACAGAATTCGGAGGCCTACCGTAAAATCTACAATGACCCCGCTTCAGATGATTATCTTTATTTCAGGAGAGGCTTTTGGGATACGGTGCGCCATTCTTCCAACAAAATCGCCGACCGTTACAAATACTACAACAATCCCGAAGGCAATTCGCCTTCGAATGCCGACAATCCCGAAAGTTATCCCACCCAGCAGACCAACTATCCCAATACCGAGGATATCAGCGAAGACAATACGCTCAACGAAGCCGAAAACTACTACCAGTATGAGATTCCTCTCGATCCCGACCACATGAGGGTGGGCGAGAACTATATCACCGATGTGTATGAGGCCAGCGTCAGGTTGAGCAACAACAATATCGAGCGGGTAAAGTGGTATCAGTTTAAAGTGCCGGTAAAAGAGCCGAGCGCCGTGGTGGGTCAGATGCAGAACCTGCAATCGGTGCGTTTCGTGCGCATGTTCCTCCGCGGATTCAAGGAACCGGTGATTTTGCGCTTCGCTTCGCTCGATCTGGTCCGTTCCGATTGGCGCAAATACGGTAATTCACTTTTGGAGAACGGCCAGTATGTTTCGGGGTCAGGTGAGACTACCTTTGAAGTGACGACGGTGAATGTGGAGGAAAACGGCCAGCGTCAGCCTATCCGTTATGTGCTGCCTCCGGGTATTGAGCGGACCTTGGACCCTTCGGCGCAGAACAACGTGGAGATGAATGAACAGTCGTTGAGCCTTAAGGTAATCAATCTGGCCGATGGCGATGCGCGTGGTATCTACAAGAATGCATCGTACGACATGCGGCAGTTCAAGAAGGTGGAAATGTTCGTGCACATGGAGAAAGTGAATGAACTGGACAATGCGGTGGACGGAGATGTTATGCTGTTTGTGCGTCTGGGTGCCGACTACAACGACAACTTCTACGAATATGAAATACCGCTGAATTATACAGAATGGGGGCAGAGCGCACGGGAATTGGTGTGGCCGGAAGCCAACAAGGTGGAAATAGATCTGGGCGAGTTGGTGGGTATCAAGGAAAGGCGGAACCGATGGATGCGCGAACAAGGTACAACGGCTTATACCGAATTGTATAGTGAACAGATAGACAAGGCACGGTATTCGGTAAAGGGCACGCCTGCCATCAGTGCGGTAAAATGTATCATGATAGGTTTGCGGAATCCGCAAAAACGGCAGGGAGATTCGGATGACGGACGGGGAAAATCGGTGGAGGTATGGGTAAACGAATTCAGTTTGAACGAGTTTAAGAAAGAAGGCGGAGTGGCGGCTATGGCGCGTGCCAAACTCGCTTTGGGGGATATCGGTTCCATTTCGGTGGCAGGGGCTTACACGCAGGCTAATTTCGGCCAATTGGAACAGAAACTTACCGAACTTTCGCAGAGCAATACCGGTTCCTACGATATAGCCGTGGATTTGGAGATGGGGCGTTTCCTGCCTGAAAAAGCAGGGGTGAAGCTGCCCGTACACTACGATTTGTCCACCACGGTAAGCGATCCTAAATACAACCCGCTTGATCCGGATGTGAAGACCAAGCATGAGTTGAGGAATTTGCAGACGAAGGAAGAAAAGAAAACCTTCAAAAAGCAGATTCAGGACTATACCATCCGTCAGAACGTGAATCTGATGAATGTGCGCAAGGAGCGCACCAATTCGGAAAGGCAGCCGCAGTTTTGGGATATAGAGAACTTCAATTTCTCCTACGCCTATTCGAGCGTGAAGCATCGCGACGAAGACATGGAATACGACAATCAGGTAACGCATCGAGGCGGATTCGGCTACGACTTTTCCACGGCTTCCAAGTTTTTCATTCCGTTGGAGAAAACCAAGATGGCGGCCAGCCCGTGGGCGGCCATCCTTACCGATTTCAACGTTAATTATATGCCCAATATGTTCTCGTTCAACATGGATTTGGAACGGGAATATTCAGAAAGCAAGATGCGAAACAAGAACGCCAATTGGGATATAGTGATGCCTGCCACGAGTTACAAGCGTTTCGATTGGAACCGCAACTACAATTTCCGCTACGATCTCACCAAGTCGATAAGCCTTACCTATTCGGCCAATGCCAATACTTATCTGAATGAACCGCCGGGGCGCATCAATACCGCCGATAAGCGGGATTCAGTATGGAAAAGCTTTATACAAGGCGGCAGGAAAACCAACTATGACCAGAATGTGGGCGCAACCTATACGTTGCCTATCAATAAGATTCCCATTCTCGACTGGATAGAGGGAAGTGCGGCCTATAATGCGCTTTACCGCTGGGAAGGCGGGGCTTTGGCCACGCAGGCGCGTTTGGGAAACACGATCTCGAATTCGATGGACTTCTCGGCCAACGGTTCGGCCAATCTGGTGGGGCTGTACAACAAGGTGCCGTTTCTGAAAAAGATAAACGAGTCGGGCAAACGCAACCGTCGTGTCAATCGAAGCAATACGGTGATGGGACGTCAGACGAAAGAGGAGGAAAAAGAAAAGGGTAAGGGTTGGGAAACTTTCTACAAAGGATTTTTGCGTTTCCTGATGATGGTGCGGGATGCCAATATCAGTTGGAGCCGGAATCAGGGAACCTCTCTGCCTGGCTTTATGCCTGAACCCGACCTGTTCGGCGTTAATTTCGGCAAAGACGCGCCCGGAGCGGGATTCGCCTTGTTCGGATCGCAGGCCGACATACGCCGCCGTGCGGCGCGAAACGGTTGGCTTTCCACCGATAGTCTGCTGGCACAACCGTACCATAGGATGTTTACCGAAAATGTTACCGCGCAGGTATCGATTGAACCTTTCGTTGATTTCCGCATTACGGTGAACTTCGGTTACAGCAAGGTGGAAAACCGTTCTTCTTACTATACTTACAACAGCCAACACGGCGATTTCTTTGAAACCAATCCCGCCCTGAACGGAAGTTACACGGTTACCAACGTGATGATCGGCACCGCATTCCGGAAATATGACAAGGATTATTTCGACAAGACCTACCAGGCGTTTTTGGACAATCGGATCATTATAGCCGAAAGATTGGCGAAAGACAATAAGACACCCGGTTATGATCCTTCGGTATATCGATACGACACGGTGGCGGGGATGAAATTCCCGCAGGGATATAACTCAACCAACCAAGATGTGTTGATTCCGGCCTTGATTGCCGCCTATACGGGACGGGATCCGCGTAAGGTGTCGCTTTCGGCCCTTGATAAGTTCCCGATGCCCAACTGGTCGCTTACCTATACGGGACTTACCAAGATAAAGGCCTTGCGGAAAGTGTTCAAGAACTTTTCCATTTCGCATGCCTATACATCATCTTACAGCGTGGGCGCCTACACCAACAACCTGCTGTATAAGGATGCGATGGAGTTTATGGAGAATCTGGATGAAAACGAAAACTTCCGTTCCCGTTATGTGATGGACGGTATTGTGTTGAGCGAACAATTCTCACCTCTCATCAAACTCAACATGACTTTTGTCAACGACCTCTCGTTGAATTTCGAATATAGGCAAAGCCGTCAGATAGGTTTGAGTTTTGTGAACAACCAGATAACGGAAATGCGTACGCGCGAATGGATTGTGGGAGCGGGTTACCGTATCAAGAATGTGGGATTCAAGGTGAATTCGGGGGGCGGTTCGGGTAAGCGGCGTATCAGCAGCGATATCGTGTTGCGCGGTGATTTCAGCATCCGCGACAATATCCGCCTTCTGCGCAAGATAGACCAGAAATACAATACGCCTTCCGAAGGTGCCCTTATCACGTCTATCAATGTGTATGCCGAATATGAGATTACCCGGCAGATTTCGGTGCGTCTTTTCTACGACATGACGCTCAACAAACCCTATATCGCCAACCAATACTACAACAGCAACGGCCGTGGCGGCATCAGCCTCACCTATAAATTCACGCAATAAAAACCGCTTGTGGATGTGG
>CAZPBB010000021.1:6637-19934 GCA_964584745.1 uncultured Bacteroidaceae bacterium | reverse complement strand
GTATCAGTTCTTCGGTCTTTCCCGAGAACATGGAACCGCAAATCACCTCGATGCCACCCGCCGGACGATGCACCCAATCCGAACCGTCAAAATACATATTCTCTGTTAACTATTTAATGTTTAAAAATAACCGGCATTCCGCGCCGAAGCGTTGCTAAATTACAATTAATTTGCGGATGCGGAAGTTTAACTTTTCCAAGTCATGAAAAACAAGAATTTACAGTTATCGCTGATTGAAGATCTCGACAATGTGGTGGCACGAATCGAGGAAATGGTGGTTGATTCGACAGCCTTGACCCGTATCAACATAGACATTCTCAAAAATGATATCCGTACTTTGTACAAGGTAGTGTGCGAGATAGAGCGCACCGAACTGGATTCTCCCATCGTGAGCGTCCACAAGATGAAAGATTCGGTAAACGAACTCAAAAAGAAACTTACCGCATTGAATGACGAGCCGGAAGCATTTCCAGACGATCCCGTATTCCGTCCCGTTGTGGAAGAAGATCCTGAACGAGAAGAAACGGAAAATGATTTCGTTCACGTAGCCCCCGCCCCTCTTGCAGAAGAAGATTCCGCAGATGAAGAAGATTTTCTTCCCAAACGGGAAAATTTTGAAAACGAGGCGAAAATCTCGACCGGAATCCTCCCTCCCCCGATTACAGAACCTGACCCCCTACCTGAATCCGAACCCCAACCCCATTTCGAACCCGAAATGAACGCCAGTCCTCAACCGGCAACGACGACAGCCGAAGAAAACTTCGAGGAAAAGGCGGAGAACGAATCTGCACAAGAATCCGAAACCGATGTTCCCGAACCCGACCTTTCTGACTTTATTGCCCGTGCGGACGATGAACCCACTTCCTACGTAACCAGCCTTACCGCCATGGCGCAGGCGAAAGCCGGAGAACAGGATATGTCGCAGGTGGCGGTTTCCTCCACGGCCATGCCCGATGAAAACGTGGTAAGACAAGTGGAGAACCGCTCCGATATCTTCACCAAGTTGAAGGAAACTGAGGTTCTCCCTGTCTCGCAGGCGCAGAATTCGCTCAAATCGTTGGTAGATCGCCTTAAAACCAACAAAACCGTCAACGATGTACATCAGGCACCTGTAACGGATTTCCGTTCCATGATCGGAATCAACGAAAAATTCCTGTTCATCAACGAACTCTTTAAGGGTAATATAAAAGAATACAACGACATGCTGCAAAACCTCGATGCGGCTGAAAACGGGGAAGAAATGAATATCGTGATGCAGCCACTGGCTGAAAAATACAATTGGAACGAGCAGACATTGGCCTACATCACACTCTCAGACTTACTCAAAAAGAAATTCGGGGCAGGAATCTCCCGTTCCACTGGTATTTAAACGGTTCCGAAAAACCTTTTTCTATGAACCCTAACGGCAAACTCATTGTCTTTTCGGCCCCCTCCGGCGCAGGAAAGACCACCATCGTCCACCGCCTTTTGGCCGAATTCCCCCAACTTGAATTTTCGGTATCTGCCACTTCCCGCGCCAGACGCCCCGGAGAAGAAAACGGGAAAGATTACTATTTCCTTTCGGTAGAAGAGTTTAAACAATACTGTGCGGAAGAAAAATTTCTTGAATGGGAGGAAGTGTATGCCAATCAGTTTTACGGCACCTTGATGAGTGAGGTGGAACGTATCTGGCAAACAGGCGGACACGTGATTTTCGATGTAGATGTGCAAGGCGGGCTCAATATCAAAAAGAAATTTCCGGAACGGACACTGGCTGTCTTCATTCAGCCCCCTTCGGTGGAAGAGTTGAAAAAACGCTTGCAGAACCGAGGTACCGAAAGCGAGGAAAGCCTGTTGAAACGCGTGGGAAAAGCCGAGGCTGAAATGAAGTTCGCGTCCGGATTCGATAAAATCATCATCAACGAAGATTTGGAAAAAGCAGTGGCCGAAACCCGCGCTGTAGTGAGTGAATTCTTAGACAAACCGCTCAATTAGGCGGATATGCAGGAAGCGGTACTTTACTTCGGCTCTTTCAATCCCGTGCACAACGGCCATATCGTTTTGGCCAAGGCCCTTGCTGAACGTATGCCCCAAGCGGAAATCCGGTTCGTGCTGTCGGCGCAGAACCCCTTTAAGGAACAAAAAGACCTTTGGCCGGAAGAAGTGCGGGCCGGCCTGTTGGAAAAATCGCTGAAACCCTTTCCCGCTTTTTCGCTCTGTCGCGCCGAACTTGAGCTTCCCCGGCCTTCCTACACCATCAATACCCTGCATTATCTACAAGAAAAACATCCCCAAACCATGTTTTCGATTCTGATGGGAGAAGATAATCTGGCAGGATTGCACAAATGGAAAGATTACACGCAGATTCTGGCCCACTGCCGGATATGGGTATATCCGCGCCGGCAAGGGCAGCTGGAGGAAATTCCCCTTTACGAAGCCGCACGCCTTTTTCCCGATCGGATTTCCGTGCTTGAAGATCTGCCGCTCCTGAATATTTCTTCTACCCTTGTCCGTGAAAAAATAAGAAAGAAAGAAGACGTTTCCGCCTTGGTCCCCTGGCAGATGAAATGGCTTACCGGTATGCAGCAACCTGGCAAGCCGTCCGTATTCTAATATTGCAGCAACGAAAAGATGTCGTAGTCGGAACCGATTCTATCTCTACCTTTCATACCGCCCAACTCCAAAAGAAAACAGATTCTGATATCGTTTACGCCAAGTTGTCTTATCATTTCCAAAGCGGCTGCCGTAGTGCCCCCCGTAGCCAGCAAATCGTCATGAAGCAACACTTTATCGTCGGGCGAGAGCGCGTCTTTGTGGATCTCAATGATATCTTGCCCGTATTCCAATTGATAGGAATATTGCAACTTTTCGGCCGGCAACTTGCCTTTTTTACGGATAGGGACAAAACCCGCATTGAGTTTATAGGCCAATATGCTGCCGAAAATAAAACCGCGCGATTCTATCCCCACCACCTTGGTGATTCCCTTTCCGGCATATCGTTGTACCAGAAGGTCGGTGGCCAATTCAACCGAACGGGGATCCTTAAAAAGCGTGGTAAGGTCTCTAAATAAAATTCCCCGGGTCGGAAAATCCTGTATGTCCCGTACCTGTCGTTTCAAATATTCAATCCGTTCCATAAGTATCTGCCTCTTTTATCGTATCCATATATCGGACAGGCCTCCCTATCCACAAAAATGCCCGTCATCAAGACGGGAATCCATAGCAAAGGTACAAAAAGTAGAACGCAGATGAAAAGACAAATGTTTCGGCTTTTTATTTGCGTTGTCCCATCTGGGCGTCCAACTGGAACAATGCCGTTTGACCGAACTTTTCGATCTTGGAAACGATATCCGAAGCCGTGGCTTCTTCTTCCACCTGTTCGCGGACAAACTGCCAGAAGAAGTCTTCGGCGGCCTTGTCCTTATCGGCTACGGCCATATCCAACAGTTTGTTAATCATTTCCGATACGCGACATTCATGTTCATACACGTTTTTGAACATGACCATGGGCGTTTTCCAAGTGCAAGGCACTTCGGCCACTTTCCCCACTTTGGCGGTACCGCCTCGTTGAATAAGGAATTTGGACATCATATAAGCATGTTCGGTTTCTTCAGCCGCCTGCTTTCTGAGCCAACTGCCAAAACCGCCGAAGCCTTCTTTTTCGCAGAAGAAAGACATGGACATGTACAGGTTGGCTGACCACATTTCGGCGTTTATCTGTTCGTTAAGCGCCTTTTCAAGTTTTTTTGAAATCACCATGGCTTTAAGTTTTAAGGTTTGTTTCCGGCAGGGCTGCCGTTGTCTACAAGACAAGTGCCACCCGGAAAAATCAGACCGCAAATCTATTAAAATTCGCGATACAATGATAATTCCTATTCCGGCACATAAATAATTTCACCGTTCTCAAGCTGGTAGGCAACCCCCACTTTCTTTCCTTTTTTTCCTGTACCAACTTGGTTTTCAGATGGTTTATATCTATCTATAGTCTGGCCTTCCTTGGTAATGATTTCCATGTTTTCCTTGCCTGGATTCTTCACAATCGTATAATCTTCCTGCGAAAAGATTTCGGTCATGTTGAACTTGAATACCAAAGCCACCATTAAAGCCACGGCAAACACCATGGCCACGTCAAAAAGATTCGACAGCATGGCTATCGGGTCCTGTTCTTCATTGTCTTGAAGTATTCTGCGTCTCATCTTTCAAAAATCAGGCAGTTTGACGTTGCTTCATCAACTGGCTCACGAAATCGAGCCGCACCAAGTCTTTTTGCGCCCAGCGTTGTTGGGTCTGGCACAGCACGAAGCCCACCGCCCCCGCAAACAAACCCAATACTGTGGTGGCGAAAGCCACCTGCATGTTATAGGCCATCGAAGCGATATCGCCCGACGAAAGCCCCGCCAAGGCCGGCCCCATCGGTATCAAGGTGCCCATCAAACCCAGAATCGGGCCGAATTTAACCAAGATTTTTGCCTGATCCATTTCCTTTCCCAACGAAAGTTCATATTCGGAAACGGTTTTGTTCACCACCGCCTCGTTATACTCGGTATGCGCGATACGGCTGAGGCTAACGATAAAAGGATGGGCAGCCACTCCGGCAGGGAAAGTCAGTTCAGCCACATTGCCTTCATTCAGGTTTTCAATGGCGGCACGCACTTCCTTTTCCATACGGGAACGCTGCACGTATTTCGACATGAAACCACCCAACAGCAGGATGCTGCGCACAAAGAAATACAGCAGCCCAATCATCACCGGTATCAGGAAACCGCTTGAAATCCAGAACATCAGATTCGATAAAGTATTCATTTCTTTTTCGTTTTAATTTTCAGAATCGGTTTATCCAAGCTTTAAGCTTGGGTATCAGCCGCAAATAGCCCAGCCAGAACAATACCGTAACCGTTCCCGCCATATAGAAAAAGCTTCGCCAGTCGGGTGCGGATGAAACGGAAAACAATGTTGCCGATGGATGGAAAACGGTGCTGCATACCATCAACACAAACAGCAGCAATTCGATCACCAACAAAAGTTCGGTACGCAATTCTGTTTCCGGAACAGCCTCCCGCAACAGATACGCCCCCCCACCCAGCACAAGAAACGCTAATAGCGCGACCACCGTTCCTATCAGACCGAAAGAGGTTCCGGCAAAAGAGAACAGCAACACCACATAAAAATAAAACAAGGCAGGAAACACCATCAACGGCGGCATGTATTCCCAATATCTGATAAAAAACGCCCCGTATTTCAGTCCGAAAACCTTTTGCATTTTGGCCGCCGCGAAACCCAATGTAAAAAACAGATGCAACGTAAGCAACACATTGAGGTTCTGCATCACGGCCAAATCGTCAAAAAACCGGATCACACTGAGTTTGTTTACCCGCACAGCATAACCGCCCGCAAGCCATACGAACAAGGCGCACACCGCGGCAAAAACAGCCGGATAATACCTGCCGGGCGCCAGACTGTTGCGGAAAACGCCCGAAATCAGACAAAGCAAGGTTATGAGAAGAAGCACGCTTTCCATATCAGGCGGTTTTCCGTTTTTTCCGTAGCAGAAAGACCGATGCCGCCACCGCGACCACAGCCACCGCACCGAACACCGAGAGTATGATACGGGAACTGTCGAAACTGCGGGATTGGACAATATCCTGCCGTTCTTTTTCCAATACCACCGATTGACCGTTGTCTGCGACAGGTTCAGTTTGCAGCGCCTTGCGCACCTCGTTGAGATACGGACGAGTTTGCCCGGGGCGGAGGTTCTGTACCATGAAATCTTTCAAAAGCGCGTTACCGCAGGTGAATCCGTTGCAACAGGCACCGTATTTTTCCACCAACTCGGCATGCAAGCCGGCAATGTCGGCCAGTTGCGCCTCGGAGGCTTGCCAATATCCTTTCCGCGCCGTTTCCATCATCACGGCCGTTATTTCCTGTAAGGCCGCCGGGCTTTCTCTTTCAAAGAAATTCCTTATTCCGAGCCCGTTCACATCCTTTACATACACTTCATATATCTGCTCCCACATACGGTTGTCGATAACCGAAGGTTTCATCACATTCCAGCCATAGGTGTTTTCCACCAATTCGGTAAAACCCGCCGCCGCGCCCGCCCCGCCTTTCATCTGCTCCCGGATGTAACGGGGATTGAAGAAAGTGGTACGCGCTTCCACACCGATGGCCGAACGCAAGTCCTGAACACGGGCATTGTAACGGTTGCGCAGATCATTGAAATAGTTGTCAGGGTCTTTACCCGTAACATTACGCACGGTAAGCGTCAAACCGCCCATGAACTCATACACATGGTCAAGGCTCAACGCGCCCCATGTGTTGCTTTGACGCGGTTGCACCACCACATCGGTATTTTGGAGGGCCGCCTCGAAAAGCCCTTCCTTGAAATCGCCCCAATCCTGTGAAGAACCATACATCGCCCCCATGTTGTGAAGATAAGTTTCCGATATTTCCGATTCCTTTTCCCAGCGGTCGCCGGCCTGCACCATTCCGGTGATACCCGTTCCCGCACCGCCGTTCAATCCGCCGAATACACGGATGGCGGAAAGTTCGCGGGCTTCCTTAGGGCTGTATCCCTTTGCGAGCAACACTTTTTCGGCGTTCACATTACCTTGGGCAACAAAGTTTTCTCCATTGTCAGACGCAGAAGCCGCCATAAGGATCGCCCTTTGCAGCAATTCAAGACGGGAAGCCGCCAAGTCGCGGAACTGCCCCGAAGTCTGCACCACTACATCTACACGCGGACGGTTCAGTTCCTCCTGCGGAATAAGCCGTATATCCAAAACCCGGCCAAAACGGTCGCGCACCGGCTCAATACCCAACAAATAAAGAATCTGCGCCAAAGTCGCGCCCTCGCTTTCTATAAAACTACCCGACCAGAGTGTAAAACTCACCTTTCGGGGCGTCTTGTTTCCATGTCTGGCGGCATAGTCAGACAACATATCGTTGGCCATCTTCTTCCCCTTTTCCCATGCCGCCGCCGTGGGCGTGGTTTCGGCATTGATGGCGTAAAGGTTACGACCGGTAGGCAAAGCGGCGGGATTGGCAATGAAATCGCCACCTGAAGTGGGAGCCACATAACCGCCTTCAAGCGCGTTGAGAAGCGATTTCAACTCGTATTCCGGACTTTGTTTAAGCAACCGACGGTTCTCGTTCACCTTTTCCAACGCGGTTTTCAACGCATAGACAGCTTGCCATAGAGCTTCTTCACCCGCATCGGATTTTCCATCCTCCCGCATACCTTGCGGATGACGGCCCTGTATCTGCGGTGTCCGCTCCATCATGCCCATAGACGATATTCCCGCCGTTTGCATTTCGCCCCAACGGCAAGCCTTCTCATACACTTCCGATGTAACGCCCCAGCTTAGGATAATGTTACGGATATCCGCAGTTGGATGCTCAAGCAACTTCTCGATGGCGGCTTCCGCCTTGGCATAGTAATTCCGCGCGAAATAGGTCTGCTCCCTGAGCCGGCTCCTTTCGACAAAGCCTCTGGCGATATCCATCTCCGCCAGACTGAATGCCAGCGGGTCTTTGGAAATAAGCCGCACCGAACTCAAAATCTTCTCTTCCGGAAAAGGAACGCCCAGGGTATAAAGCCCGCCCCCTATCTTTTCCTGCACCAACTCGGTGGCGAAGTTGTCTATCACCTGCAACTGCGCCAATGTATAGGGATATTGCAGGTTGCTGTCCAACTCCAGATCACGGTGCAACCCCATTCGCACAGCCATCCTTTTTATCTGAAGATTCTTTTCCGGCATAAAACCTTCGTCTTCCGCATTGGCCAGATAATCCCCTATCATCGATTGCAAGGCTGCCACATCCCTCCCCAAGCCGCTTTCCATGAACGGAGGGCTGAGATGGCTTACCGTAGTGGCATACGCACGGCGTTTTGCTATCATGGCCTCGCCCACATCGGCAATCGTATAGAGATAGAAATGCGGCAGGTCGCCCACCAAACGGTCTGTCCAGTCGGCCGAACTCAAGGCTACCTGCTTGCCAGGCACGAACTCAAGCGATCCGTGTGTTCCGAAATGCAACATCGCATCCGCGCCGAATCCTTCGCGTACCCAGAAATAAGAGGCGATATAAGGATAGGGCGGCACCGGATTGGCACCATGCACGGCCTGAAAAGAGTTCTCTCCCATGCTTTGCACCGGTTGCGGTAAAAGCACCACATTACCGAACCTAAGGCAGGTAACGGCAATCTCCTTTTCCCCGTTTTCCATACGCGTGTAATAATCGCCCGGAACGGCACCGTGCCTTTGCGTCATTTCCGCATAGGTTCCGGCCGGCAACACGGCCTTGAGCCAAGTATCGAATTCGCTCCCTTTTACCCACTGCGGATAAGGAGAGGTCATATAACGCGCCATACTGCCTTCCGCATAACTGTTGAATACCGGAGCCCTTTCCATCAACAGTTTCTCAAATGCTTCCACCGTTTCGGGCAGTCCGCTCAGATCATATCCCGCTTGCTGCAAACGGCGCAACATATTGTAAAGCGAGGGAACCACTTCCAGGCCCGCCGCCGTCAAAGCCGCCGAACCGGGGCCCTTGAAATAGTAAACGGCTATCTTCTTGTCCTTATTGGCTTTTTCTTTCAGGGAAATGTAGGCATCCACCATATTGCAAAAACCTTCGAGCCTTTCGGGAATCGTCTTGAAAAGATGAATGCCGTCTTTATCCTTATACTGGGCAATCAGCGCATAAGGAAGAATCCCGCCGTCAAGTTCGGGCATCACCAGACTTTGGCTCAGGAAACCGCCCGTCATACCTTGTCTGTCGGCCATCCAACCATCATAGGTGGCATTTATCGTAAGCGGACAGAAAAGCGGAACATTACGCTCCCGCAACCAATCCACGGCACGTTCTCCCTGCCCCATCAACAGACGTCCGTGCGGCAGGTATATCACCGCATCGGGTTCTATCTCACGCAAAAAATCCAAACGTCTTGAAAAACCGGCTATCGGATATACCCTATAACCCCTGTCCTGAAAAGCGATGATAAGGGAATCCAGATGTTCGGTATTGGTATTGAATGGTCCCGCGATACCGGTAAGCAAAGCTATCTTTCGCTGTTTTTTCTTGTATAGACCTTGTTGTTCAAGATAGACATCGTATTCGCGCACCGTGTTGAAACTTAAATCCTCGCCCACATGGAAAAGGCAATCGGGATTGATACGCTTTACCGTATCCACCGTTCCCGTAAACAGGCTTTTGCCGCAAAGCGTCTTGCGGATATAATTGAACAGGCTGCGGTAGTTGGCCGTGCCGCCGTTTTCCAGATAGGATTCAAGGGTAGCGGTCTGCACACTGTCCAGATTACAGATATCGTTGTCAGGGTTGGTTACGGCATAACTGTAAATAGGAATACCCTTGCGGGCAAGCTTTTGCAAAACAGCGCGTTCCTCAGCCGTAACGCGCAACCCCATGCCGAACACCAATACCGCATCGTATTTCTTGACGCGTGAAAGTTCATCCACTCCCACCGGGCACACTTTCACGAATGCGTTTTCTGCGGCACGAACCATCTTCGCCACTTGGAAATCCTGAAAGTTAACAAGCGCTATTTTAGTTGTAGATACAAAAAAAATATATAAAATCAACAAAATAATAAATATAAGTACCACACCAGAGGTAACAACCCATTTTTTTTCGGTTTTCATCGTCTTCGAGATTATCGTCTTGCTGTAAAATGTATCGCCGGCTTATCGATTCCGTCGTTTTTTCTCGGCAAAGCCCGCCAAACCTTCTATATCCACCGACAGCGAAACATAAAAGGTAAGTCCCGGAGAGGTGGAAGAAACCAAATCGTAATTGGAAGGTTTGTAGTTGAACAGATTATCCAATCCTATATTGAGCGAAAGGGCATCCATAAACCGCTGGCTAAAGTTGAGCTTCCACATCGTGTAGGCGGGATAATGCACCTTTTCGTATATCGTGCGTCCTTCTTCATCCAAATCGTTTGTGGCGCCCACCGTGTTCAACCCCGACAGCACGCGCCCGCTCAGCGACACACCCAGACTGTACCAATCCTTCTCGAAATGATAGTCGAAACGCGCCACACCCGTATGCGGACGGGCATAACTCACATTCACCCCTCCTTCTTTCTGCCGGTCGAACACATAAGCGTAACTCAACTTTATGCCGAACCCATAAGGCAGCTTCACCATAAAGCCCATATCCGCTCCCGCCGTGTGCGAACGGTTCACGTTGCGGTAGAAAGCCGTATCCTGCGCCAGATTGTAAACCGTGGTGATTTTATCCCGGGTGTGGCAGTAATAACCGCTTACTGTCAGGCTGACGCTCTTATGGGCATACTCAACGCTCAACATCACGTTTTGACTCTTTTCCGGTTTCAGATTCGGATTACCGTAGATAATGAACCACCCCATACCCCCCATATCGTAGTTGGAGTACATCTCCTTGAGCGAAGGGGCGCGGAATCCGCCCGCATACGAGAACCTCAGCGAAACGGACTTGATCTTATACATCAGCGAAGCCTTGGGCGAAAGATGCGGCAACCTGAACCGGCTGTTGTAGTCCATCCGGAGCCCATACACCAAAAACCACCGCTTGTTGAAACTGATATCATGCTGTCCATAGGCCACTGCCGTATGCGCCATGTAATTGCGGTATTCTCCGTTTTCCACGGTATCGAACTGGTTCGACATCAAGGTTTCGTTAAAGTACTCGGCACCTACCGTAAAGACATTATCGGACGAGAAATCATAATCGAACTGCACATTCGCCTTGTTCTGCATATTGCTGTACTCTTTTTCAGAACGCCCTGCCCGAGGAAAATACTTGTATTTGTCGTAAAGGTCAAACGCATAATCGGCGCGCAGATGCGCGTTTTCCTTTATGTTGTAGGTAAGCAAAGCCCCCGCCGTGCCGTCTATGTAGCGGTCGATGCGCGTTTGGGAATAGTCGCGTTCCCGATGATAGAAACCACCCCGCAGCTTGAGCGAAAGATTGGGTAGAAAATCGTAACGGAAAACTTGATTGGCATTGACCGTACGGCCGCCGTAAAGGAAAGAGATCGCCGAAGCCGAATCCTTGCCGCGCAACGTATATGTATCTATCGCCTTATACGAAACACCGGTCATGCTGTTGAAGTTCTTTCTGTCGAACCCCAGCGTGGCCCCGTATTTCTGCTCGTTATGTGAACCATACCGCCCGTTCACGTTGAGAGACCACGGTCTGTCGGCTTCCTTGGTGATGATGTTGACCACACCGCCTATCGCGTTGGAACCATAGAGCGCCGAACCCGCCCCACGCACGATTTCCACCCGTTCGATATTGTCCATATTGAGCCTCTCGTAGTCGATATTGTTGAGGCTTTCACCCGCCATACGTTCCCCGTCTATAAGAAAAAGCACATCGCTTCCCCCCATGCCCTGCATGTTCATCACCACCTGCCCGTCCATCTGCCGACTGAACTCCACGCCTGGAATCTCAGCCTGCAGAACATCGGCAATCGTGAGCGAACCGGTTTTTTCTATTTCTTTTGAAGATATCACCGTAGTAACCACCGGCACATCCTTAAGTATTTTGGGCGTGCGTGTTCCGGTTACCACCACCGCTTCCAGTTGTGAACGGACGGGGCGAAGTGTAAAATCCACCATCGTGTCGCGGTTTATCCGCACCACCGCGTCAACAGGTTCATAACCTGTATAACGAACGGAGATTCTATAAACGCCTTGGGATGAAAAATTGTATTGATAACTGCCGTCCACATTCGACACCGTCCCTTTGCCTATCCGCTGAACCTGAACGGTAGCCATGGGTAGCGGAGAACCATCCGCATCGAAGATACGGCCGCTCAAACGCTGCGCCCTGCCCCATGAAAGGATGGCCGCCAACATCAAGAACAGGTAGAGGATCCTGCGCATCACCCAAGGCATCATACGTTCAAAACCGATTATTCAAAAGCGGGAAACACATAACTGAATGTGGCAAAACCGGTTTTGTCTTCTGCATTCTTATATGAAGAAAACTTTATCTTGGCATACTTGCCTTCCTTATTCCGTACCACATACACGTTTTCGTTCACCGTATAGACGGGCGGCATGCCGGAACGCGCCACCCAGGCATTCAACACCTTATTGATTTCTGATTCCTTATAGACAAGTACGCCTTGCATCATCTGGCTCACATCCACCACCAAAGTGGAATCGGTCATGACATCGGAGACGAAATCTCCGGCCGGCAATTCGGTAAGTACCGCCAATGAAGTCACTTCCGATTTGAGCGCCGCACCCTTGTTGGTCTTTACATTTTCACGATGAAGGGCGATATCCCATTGCGCGGGCGCATCCTCCTCCACACCCAAGGACATGGGCGTACCCGATGCAAAGGAAAGATAAACCCACTTGTCATAGGCGCTCACATCCACATCGGTCAAGGTAACGGCATCGGATACCGGATTCTTTTCCTCAGGTTCTTTGCACGAAACCAATAACATCATCAACACCAAAGCTGTCTCCGAAAGGTAAAGTAGCGTTTTCATTCGTGTATGGTTTTAATTCGGATGCAAAATTGGCAATTCCCGCACACGCATACAATACACGATTGTAGGTATTTTTCAAGAATGCGCTACTCAAAAGTAGGTATATCCCCCCCTGTCATATGGAATTGATGGAATTGCCTTTATATTTCGATATCTTAAATACCTTAAAGTGTATTTTTCTTTAAAATTTTATTATATTTGTAAACAGTTTGGATGGGATGTATGGAGATTACCTACTTGCAAATCCCGCACAGAACAGCCCAACTGAAACACAAAATATTAATTATCAAACATTTTAAAGAAAATGAAAAAGTTGCTCTATTCGGGTCTCGCCGCCCTGATGATGCTTCTCGCCTTGATAGGCGTAGGCAAGGCGCAGACTGTAACCTTCTCGCCCGATCCCAGTGCTGGATCGGTAACTGCGGGAACAACAATTACGATTACGGTAACAGGCTTGGAGTCTGATGACTATGTTTACTACAATGAGTATGCGTCATTGACCGAAGCCCAAAACGACACGAAATGGAACGATCCCGATAGTTACAGCAGTTTTTTTGCTTTCGACTCCCGTCCTTCATTTGCAATCAAAGCGAACAGCCCCGTTATCAGGGTCGGTATTCTCAATGGCGATGCGTGGGCCTGGACTAAAACCGATATCTATGCCGAATACACCATTGCCGGCAACGAACCCAGCGGACCTATCGTAACTTTCTCTCCCGCTCCCAACGCCGGAGAGATAACCGCAGGTACCACCGTTACGATTACGGTAACAGGCTTGGAGTCTGATGACTATGTTTACTACAATGAGTA
>CAZPBB010000021.1:0-6537 GCA_964584745.1 uncultured Bacteroidaceae bacterium | reverse complement strand
GATGCGTGGGCCTGGACTAAAACCGATATCTATGCCGAATACACCATTGCCGGCAGTGGAACACCCGAACCCGCCACGCCGATAGACATCTACAAATTCTTGCCAGCCAGCGGTGCTGAAGTCAACCCTGACCAACAAATCACAATCTCCAGTAATGGAGAAGGTACTGTTTACTATAGGGTCTATGCCACCAAGGCTGAGGCCGAAGCAGACGATGCCAGTTGGGACGCCCCCACCAACCCGAATCTGACACAATATAAAGCAACCCAAAAACCGGTCATCAAAGAAAACCAACTCGTGGTAAAAGCGAATTCATGGTTAGATGCCGGCAAATGGGACGTATTCTCCTACGCCGAATACACGCTCAAGACCATAACGCCGGCACCCGACTTCACGCTTGCCTTCAGCCCCGACAACACCGCCAATGTGGCTTCGGGAGAGCGTATTACCATTACCGCCACCCCTGAATTGACCAATGATTATGCCTTGTGGTACAAACTCTACCAAGATGAATCCAGCGTAGAAACATGGAATGATGGTACCAACGCACCCCTTTTTGCCGGTCTGGATGCATATTATCCTGACGAGAAGCCACAAATCAGCAACACGAACGGAACCGTACTCAAAGCCGGAGTATTCGACAGGCGCACCAACAAATGGATAGCTTCTTCCATCACCGTCAAGAAATACACCATCGGCCAAGCAAGAGAACCTTTCGTGATTTCTTTTGACCCCGAAGCCGGCCAAGTCGCCGCCAATACCAAAGTAACGCTTTCCACAACGCCTGCTTTGTCCTCAGGCTTTAAACTCTACTACGAACTGTTCGCTACCGAATCGGAGGCAAATGGTAAAACCTGGACATACGGTACACCCGATGCCCCCGATTGGGGCGATATGACAGAATACACCGACTCCAGACAACCCACCATCACCACAGGCAAACCCGTTCTGAGAGCGGCTGTATGGAACACATCTTCCTATCAATGGGAAAGCGACACCGTGGTTGCCTATACGGTTCCGAATGACACGGTTGCCACGCCTACCTTCAGCGTAGCAGCCGGTGAAGTGGTAGAAGGCACGAAAGTAATCCTTGGCTGTACTACCATAGGCGCCACGATTTACTACACTGTGGACGGCAGCGTTCCCACAACGGAAAGCACTGCATACACCACTGCAATCGTTATCGACAAGCCCATGACCATCAAGGCCATCGCCGTAAAAGAAGACATGGTTGACTCCAAAATAGCCGAAGCCACCTACACCATTATGCCCGTTTCCGACAAAGCCATCGTACGGCTGGTAGTCAACGGCGCCAACTGCCCGCATCCGGACCGTAACCAATACCAACTTTTGCTTGACGTGAACCATGAACTTGCGGACACCTATGCAGATGAATTGAACAGCAGTTACCTCAGTGCCGATATCTTGCCCCGTATCTACGAATCGACGAACGCCACGATTCCCGCCAATCTGTCTGCCGACAATTCAGCCACCGGTGTAGATCTCGACAATGAAGCTTCCGTGGAAGTCGTTCCCGGTACTTATGATATATTCCTGCTTCAATCCTATTATGCTTCCTGGCTTAGCAAGGATATCATCCGCAGCGTGGAAGTAACAGACGGTTCCGACCGCTTTTATGTAGACGACATCACACTTCAGGCGGGACTCACCTACACATTCCTCGTTACATTCGACATGCGTGGTGCCCACGCGGAACTGATCATGCCTGTCAACCTGCAATTGAAAGAAATACTGGGAGAGAGCAAACCGTCCTGTGAAATGGATTCGATAGCGGTGAACCTGTCCATCGCCAATATCGGCACCATAGACGTAACACACTATGAAGTTTACTACACAACAGGAAACGACACGGTAAGGGAAACGGTAAACGCCACTTTGGCGGCCGGCAAAGATACCGTATTTACTTTTGGTAAAAAGCTCGGATTGGAAACCGGGAAAAAGACGGTAATCAACGCGGCTGTTCTGGTAAATGGGGAAATAGCTGTCGAAGACAACATCGGAAGTTTCACCGCCCTCCGTACCGAATCCGCCGCATTGCCCGTGCAAATCAAGACCACGGAAATGAATCTGGTAAAAACGCAGGATTGGAAATTGGATGCGAACAACGCCCTCACTGCCGCCAAAGATGCCTCCACTCCGGCATTTTCCACCTGTTTCGCCATTGAAGATGCCGGAACTTACCGTCTGGATTATGAATACATCTGCGGAAGATATGTGGAATTGCCTGACGGGTCAGTGTTGGTGAACCATGTGGACACTTACAAGATCCGGGTTGGCAAGAGTTCCGAAAACTGGCAGGAATGGCCGGTTGTCATAACCGACAACACCATTACCGGTTCTTCCAATTACGATGAATTCACGATGAAAGAAGTGATCTTCGACATAGAAGAACCCGGCGATTACGCTTTTTGCATCTATGCCGATGTGGTGAATGATGAAGACAACCTCAAGTTCCGCAATATGGAGGTATCTCAGGTTAATCCTTATGAAGCACGCTTCAATGAATTTTCCGTGCGTTCTCCCCGTATCATCCCGCAGGATTGGGGCAATGCCACCCTTCATAAAATCAACCTGAATGTTGAGAACAGAGGCTTGAGAAAGATAGAAAACGCAAACCTCGTGATTTCTGTAAACGGCCATGAAGCCACCCGCCAAGCCATAACGCTGGACATTGACCAAGCGCAGGCACTTTCGATGGACGTTCCCGTTTCGGGATTCATCGCAGGCCAGACCATTGAATTCTCGGGTAAAATCACGCTGGAAGAAGCCACTATCGGAGAAACCGAAGCGGATATGCGGCTCCTCGTTTCTGAAAACACAGCCGCTTTCGATTATATGACCGATTTCTCTTCCATTGATGGATTGCAATCCTATACAGGCGCCCGCATAGGACTGATTTTCCCTGTGGTGAAGACCGATACGATCACAGCCGTTACCATCGGTTGGGGCGAAATGGACGATAATACGGAAATCGGTATCGCCATTCAACGTATCCGGAAAGAAGAAGGCAAATTCATTTTGGGTGACATGATATACCAAACCTCCATACGTAGAGGTTTGGCAAGCGGATTGACCACCTACGAAATTCCTGCTTTCCTGCTCACTCCCGACGATTACTTCGTTTCGGTGGAACAGTTAGACAGAGTGGCCTTCAACCTCGCGATGGACAAACATCCCGATGGCGGTTTCTATTCGTACGATATCGCCAAACAGAAATGGACCTACTACACCCAAGCCGGCTACCCGGTTATCCGCACCGTCTTTGGCAACAACGGCCAATTGGTTTCCGACGATGCCATGGTTACCGCCATTTCCAAGCCTATCGCGGGTGGCATTTTCGCCGATAACGAACCCATCGTGATAAGCGTGCGCAACAACGGTATCGACGTAGCGGAAATTCCGGTATATGTAAGCGTGGACAATACCGTGCTCGAACCCCAAAACGTAACCGTTCCTTCGTACGCCACCGTTGACGTTACCTTCAGCGCAGATCTGGCCGCCAAGGACGAAGACCGCAATATCGTCATTACCGCCTTTACCGCTCTTGCCGAAGACAAAGACCGGAGCAACGACACACTGACAAAAGAAGTTGTTTCTTTCGTTCCCGCCAATCCTTACCGCATGGACTTTGAATCCTGCCTTGACTTCGCCACCGAAGGCTTCAATCCTGCATGGACTTCGCTTAGCCTCGACGGAACGCCCGTATTGCCGCTCCGCCATGTATTGGAAGGAGAATTCCACTATGTAGAATTTCCTGGTTGCGAAACGGATCTGGGCTTTATCGCGTTCAATCCTTACACCACCGAACCTTCAATGCTTTTCTATGAATTCTACAACAACTGCCGTCCGCACTCCGGTGTCCGTTTCGGTGCTTCCTTGGGTATCAACAACGCCGATATCTCTAAAGACGATTGGTTGATTTCACCCAAACTGAAAATGCCCGCCAACAATACCGAACTTTCCATGTGGGTCAAGTCTTTCGACCGCGTCTTCAAAGAATGGTATGAAATATGGGTTTCCGAAGGCAGCGGCAATCCGGAAGATCTTGACTTTACGCGTGTATATCCGCCTTCCGGTAGCGATGACCTGCTGATTGCCACGGGTGAAAAATGGGAAAATGTGGTATTCGACCTGAGTCAATTCAACGGCAAAGATATTCATGTGGCGATCCGATGCATGACCGCTGACGCCCCCATGTTCATGATAGACGATATCGTTATCGGGGAAAAAGCAACCAACGAGCAGGCACAGACCGCCGATTTCCGTGTAACGCTTTACCCCAATCCCGTTCATGAAACGATGACGGTACTTTCGCCCGACGCTTCCATCAAGGAAGTGGCGATATTCAACCCGGGCGGAGTTCTGGTACACCGGTCGGCAAGCAACCTTGGCACCGGCAACTACCGATACAACGCCGGCAAGCTTACATCAGGAATGTACTTTGTACGGGTTACCACCGACAAGGGAACAGCAGTCCGGAAATTCATCGTCCGCTAAACAGATTCTTCTTTCTACAGAGAGGGGCTTCCCTGCGGGAATGCCCCTCTCTTTTTTCAACCGAAGTTCAACCCTCTCAACCCAAACATGATGAAAAAAATATGGGCAACAATCTGGTTCGCCGCCTCCTGTATCTTCGCCGCGGACGCCCAAAACCGTTTTGTAAGCGAAATACCCCAAAACCGGCACGTCTTGCTGGAAGAATACACCGGTATCCATTGCGGCAACTGCCCCGACGGCCATAGGATGGCAAACGAAATCATCACCAGGCATCCTGAACAAGTTTTTCTGATGAACGTTCACGGAACAGCCCTTGCCGCCCCTGTGAGCAACGAAGTGGATTTACGATCTCCCTACGGAGAAAGCCTTATCGAACAGGCAGGCGTGGAACGCACGGGCATTCCTGCAGGTTCGGTGAACCGGCATGTCTTTATGCCTGAAACAACAACAGCCCTGCGACGCGACTTTTGGGAAGAACGCATTGAAGAAATGCTCACCATGCCCACCTACGTCAACATCGCGGCCAAAGCCAAGCTGGATTGGGTCAGCCGGGAACTTTCGGTAACCGTGCAACTGTATTATACCGGCATCCCTTCGTCAACCTCCAACTTTATCCATGTGGCGGTGCTGCAAGACAGCATCGTCGGCTATCAGAACGGAGCGAACATGAACCCCACTCAGGTTACGCCCGAAAAGAAATATCTCCACATGCACGTTTTCCGCCACTTCCTTACCGGACAATGGGGCGAAGAGGTAACAACACAAGGAGCAGGCCAACTGATTGAAAAAACCTTTACCCAGACCCTGCCCGAAAAAATCGGGAACGTGGATCTGAACCTGTTCGATTTGCAGTTTATCGCCTTCGTTTCAGAAAACAAAGAGGAAATCATGGACGTTTGCCCAGTGGAAACCGAGAACCTGAACCGCTCCGACCGCATCGTTTGCCTGTCCGATCCCGAACAGATTCCTCACCCCACCTGCGACAAGGACGTGCGTTTCTCACTCCTGTTGCAGAACCACGCCCTTTCTGCCGAACCCATCTCTGAATTGGTATTGGAATGCAGCGGCAAGACGGGAAAGGTGCAACAGACCTATCACTTTTCCGAACCCGTTCAGACAGGGCAAGAACTCCGTTTTGAAACTCAAGCGGTAACACTTGCCAAAGCCAACCGTGAAGAAGAGGTAAGTTTCCGTATCGTTTCGGTAAATGGCGGAAGTTTCATGAACCGCAGACAAAACGTATCGGAGGGTTTCGCCATCAAGCATTTCGGAATTACAGAAAACCCCGACATCACGCTCTCCTTGCAGCAAGACCGCTTCGGAAAAGACATCACATGGGTATTGAAAAACGAAAGGAACGACACGGTTGCGCAAGGCGGTCCTTATCAAAATCTATCTGCCAATGAAACGATTCCTCCACATATTTATCCGCTGCATATCGCGGAAGGCTGCCATACCTTTACCATTTACGACAGCCATCACGACGGCATCGGAGAAGGATTCATCCGTTTTTCGGAAAAAGACGACCGGGTATTCGCCGAGCATGACGGTATTTATAAAGACAGTGCCATCATCATGTTCCGCATAGGAGAATTGGAAACAGACACCATACCCGAGGATACGCTCTCCATCAAAAGCGAAAAAGCGCCCTTGTTGCATCTCTACCCGAATCCATGTCGGGATTTGCTGCATTTAAAAGCATTTGACCATACAGAAACGTGGCTCTATATCCGTATCCTCTCGATAAACGGACATGAAATCTTGCGCGTAAAAGGAAATGTTTCCGAAATAAATATAGAAAGTCTTCCCGCCGGCTTATACTTACTGGAAGCCCGCACCGCCAAAGGATTTTACCGCACTAAACTGCTACACCGGTAAATCAGCGTCTCCCTTTTGCCAACACCCCCCGAAAGTCTTTCAGCTTCGGGGGGTGTTTTTTTCCTTCGCGAAAAAGTCAATCCGCTTAAATCAAAGGGGCAAGATAACGGGTGAGCGCATATCCCCCGAAAAAGAGCCATA
>CAZPBB010000020.1:0-20639 GCA_964584745.1 uncultured Bacteroidaceae bacterium | reverse complement strand
GCCCTTCGTAGAACACAAAATCAGGATGCCCCTCACGGTTCTTGAGGCTCTGCTCGAAACAATGGTTCTCTTCCCAATATTTTCGCACACTCTCTCCTATCTGCGGGAGATTGAGCTGCCTGTATTCGTTGTATTTGCTCATCGGTACAACTATGATTCTTTGTCAAGGTCGCAAAAGCCGAGGACAGAAGCCAAGTTTACTTGGATTTTGCCGAGGCGCAGTACCTTCAACGAAGTTAAGGTCGCAAATATACGAAAAGTCGAGAGCAGAGCCAATCGAAAGTTTACTTTCGGATTGGCTTTGCCGAGACGCCGTATATTCAATGAAGTCCGATTTGCGTTTTTTAGGCGGGTTATGGAAAAAATCTTTGGCTTTGTGACGCGTCTTTACGGTTGCATTCTCCGAAGGATTCCTGTTCATCCCGTGCTTGGCGGCCTCTGTCGGCATTTTGGACGGTAAAATCAAGAACAGGCGAAAGGAACATAAACAAAAACCCCCGTTACAACTATGTTGCAACGGGGGGGAATGAACCGGTGCGGCTAAGGCCGCACCGGACTTCACATTCTATAATTACCAAACAATCAATTTGCTTACTTGTTGGCCGCGTGTAGTTTCGATACGTACGAAGTAAACGCCGGCGGCGAGATTGCTGATATCCAGATTACCGTCTTTTCCGGCGGGTGAGGTGAGGCGAACCTTGCCTTGTACATCTACAATCTCAATTTTCCGGTATTCACCTAAAACCGTTACGGATTCGTGTGCGGGATTAGGTGTGATGTTGACGAGGGCGGCTTCCGTATCCTCACCGTTGGCCGTCATACGTACAATGACAGGTTCACTCCGTTTTTCAGTGTTGCTGTAAACGGCCGCCACTTGGTAGGAATGGGTTCCGTTAGGCACATTCCGGTCGGTATAGGAACGTTCCGACAGCAGTTCCGGCGAAATGGCCGAACCGTTTCGATAAACACGATAACCTTGGAAATCGCCGCCTAATGAAGACACGCCCATATCGAAAAGCATAACCATGAACCAGTTGCCTTTCCATTGGCCGGCACTGTAGGAATATGCCGAGAACCATAGCGATCCGTCATCGGAATAAAGGTTCCCATATCCGTTGTCAGCCATTTCATCCGAATACAACATGCTCAACGCACCGTCTTCTGCCGAAATGCGGAAGCCCACCATCAAGTCTTTCGTAAAATCAATTTGGTAGGGTGTATTCAACCAAAAGACAGAAAGGCTCATGTCTACACATTCACGGGTAACGTCCTGTTCATAAACCAATTCTCCGCCTTGGTAAATCACGAGGGTAAGTTCGGAGGGAGCGATATAGAATATACCGGCCACGGCATCGAGACGATAACCGTAAACGCCCATCAGGTCGGAGGGATTCCATTTGTATGCCACATAATAAGTGGAAGCCATCGTCCAACCGATAGCACCGCCCAATCCGACACTTCTCATATAGGAGAATTCAATGGCCTCATCGTAGAACGGTTCTGTCCACCCCAGCAACACATCACGGTTTACCACATCGGCAGAAAGATTTCCGGGGGCACTGCCGGTACTTTCGTATTTCACCTTCACTTTTACAGGCTCACTCTTCGGACTTTCAAAAGAAGTGTTATACAACGCTTGGATTTCATAGGTGTATTCGCCGTTTCCAAGGTTTCCGTCAAAGAATGTGCAAGCCTTGACGGGGTCGGTATTCAGGCGTTCTCCATCGCGATAGATATTGTATCCCACTACGGCTTCGATAAATTCGTCGTCTGAACCATAGTCGTCGATTACCGTAAACGGGCACATGCCGGAACCCATGAGAACATCATCGATAAACAACGCCCTTCCATCTAACGAAGTATAGTGAATGGCCACATATTTGGCGTCTTCAGGCAGTTGGTAGGTATAACGGGTCCAGAGGTAATCCACCCGTTCAGGGAAAGCGGTAAGAGGTATGAAGTTGTTTGCCTCGATTCCCATGGTACTGTATGCCAAGTAAAAGTTTTCCTTATAACCGACTTCCAGACCGCGCGCCATGAATGAAATCCATTTGGCAGTTTGTCCTGTTACGGGATCTTTGGCTTCAGTAATGAGCCAGTCATCGGTCTGGGCAGGCTCTTCTGTATCCCAGGCGGCCGCAGAAACAAATGCTTTTTTGCCGGAGAAAGCGAATCCTGCATTCTGATTATCGATGATTTCTTCATCTATAATAAAGAAGGTCTTGGCTTTGTCGATGCCTTGGAAAGCAAAATCATCGCTTATATATACCGGCATTTTGTCACCGTCTATGGTGATCCAGTCGCCTACCTTGCCGGTTGCCAGATGGGTGTAGGCTTCCATGCTGTCGCCCCGGTTTCCCATGTCGATAACCGAAGTCCATTGCAAACGGACGTTTCGTTTGTCAACAGCGGCCCGTACATGGACTGGCGCTTCGCGGTGAGTGGGTTCTACAATCGTAATCGAGACAGGGGCGCTCTGACCGCTTTCCTGCTCATCCACATAGATGGCGGAAACCGTATAGGAATGATCGCCTGATGTGGTTACCACATCAGTATAGTCCCTTACGGCAATCGGTTCGGTATTGATTTTCGTGCCGTCGCGATATACGTTGAATCCCGATACATAGGCGTTTTGCGTGGCTTCCAAGGAAACTATCTTGTTGAGCGCAGGTTCTGGCTGCTGCAAGACGAGCAACAATACGGCTGTTCCGTTTGCCGCCATATACATGTCAAGACCGCCTGAACGGGTGTTGTCGGCAAGGTTCAAAACTTTGGAACCGCTCAGGTCTGTGCTGTTTCCGGTGGCTTCAAGTGTAGCGAAATCCACTTCCATCACTTCGCACAAACCGGCGCTTCCCTGTTGGGCGTAATAAATCTTGCCATCGTGGTAGGCAGCACCGGCGGCACCATCCAAATAAGGATAGCCATCACCGATAAACGTACCTTCCTTATTGACGAAAATCGAAGAAGTCCAGTCTCCGAGTTCAAAGCCGCCCTTGCCATTGTCCAAATCAGGGATATAGGTAAGGTGACGGGCGGTTGTGATAACGGTCATGGCCTTTATTAGGCTGTGTTGTTCAAAATCGAGGCAATATATGGTGTTACCCACGCCGCATCCGTAAAAATAGGTGCCGTCATAGGTAAGGTCGGTAATGATGCGTACGCCCTCGATGGTGAAGGTTTCTATAAACTTGCCCTGCATATCGTATTTGTGGAACTCGCCGTTGCGGTTACGGTGGGCGGTATAGATAAACTGACCGTCGGTAACCACCGCCGACTCGGCAGGTTGGAGCACGTCAAAATGGCTGATATAACCAAAAGGCTTGTAATTCGAGGTGGATTTTGAGGCCACATGGGTGTTGGGATTGTTCCAATGCAAGGCTACGTTGCGATTCATCGAAACACGTGCCGTAAGGTCTTCGGGGGCGTTATGCGCCGAAATATCCACGATACGGGCGCTTGCCGGCGTGCAGGCATAGGATTCTCCGTTGTTGTGGATTGCCGTTACCGTATAGGTATAAAGCCCCGGCGTGCTGATAGGATCGGAGTATTGACATTCGGTTACAGGGGTATTGGTTATCTTCTCCCCGTCGCGATAGATGTTGTAGCCTTTGGCAAAAGGATCGTTATCGGTTTTAGGCTCAAGATTCAAGGTTATATTAACGTTGACATCGGTAAGCCCGGTTGCACCGATGGTCATCCAACCGACACCACGGATATAAAGCCAGTTGCCTTTTCTGTTTACGGCAGGACCGGCATCCAGACCCAATGCCAGATCGCCGGACAATTCATCGTAGTTGGAGACTTCAATCCCCACCTTGAGTTCCTGACGATCGTTGATCTTATATGTTTCTTGTAAGGTTACCGTACAAGGTTTCTTGCTGATAATGGAAGCCTCTTCTATCCTTTGGCTGTAAACCAACTCGTCGTTTTCGAAAATTTTCAAGGTAAAATCGGCTTCGGTGGTCATCGGCACAAAGGTTACCGATTGCAAGATCATATTATGATAAGGTTCAAGGTCTTGTGTTGACCACGAGGCGGCACCTATAAAATCATCAGGACCCAAGATACCGTCTGCATTGATACCGTTGCCCCAACGCAGGATCGTGGCTTGCGTTCCATACGTGGCGGGATCTTTCCATGCAAGGGCGATGGATGTGTTGTGCACATTGGCTGCGGTAAGGTTGTAAGGTGCATAGCAGGCAACCCCGGCCTTGATTTTAAGAATGGCTTCGTGACTCTGTTCTGATTCATGATTTCCGGCATAGACCGCCGAAACAGTATAGGAATACACCCCGGCCTTAAGGTTGTTGTCGGTATAGGTAAGGGTGGTGGAAGAAGCGATTTTTTCACCGTTACGATAAATATTGTAGCTTACCGGTGTCGCGGAGGCGGCTTGCGGCGCTGTCCAGGTAAGTTTGGCGGCAATGTCTTTTTCGGCAATGGCACGCAGGGCGAGCGGTTTGGCGTATTGTGCCTTGGCATTTATGTTGGCGTTTACTTCAAATTGCAAAGGCGTGGCATATGGATCCATACGGAAAGTAACCGTAGCCTTGCGTGTGTCGTTTTCCAACATGGAGGAGGCATCCACCGTATAGGCTACCTGCTTGCTGTCGGAAGCGTTCATCTTGAAGCCGTATCCATCAATCTTGAGCCAGTTGGGTACTTCGTACATATCGAGAATCCCCACCAATCCCGGAGAATTCATGATAACCCCCATCAATACGAAATGACCGTCTTTGTAACGGGTAGTGCCGAACAGACCTTCTCCCCATACCGGGCCAATAGTGTTGTTACCGTACTGGAAACCGGGCAGGTTGTCGCAGAAATAGGCATAGTCCTCTTTGAGTTTCATGTCTTTGAGGTCGATACGGCGGATAACCGCCGAAGTAAGATTGGTGGTGGGAGTGTTGCCGCGCGAACGGTCCATGATCCACAAGCAGGGGCCTCCTTTGAAATAGGGGTCGTAAGCCGAACCGGAGAACAGTACTTTTCCCGGATCATACACTACTTCTGCTCTCAAAGTGTTGCCGTTCTTATCCACCAAGGCCAAACTATTGAGCGCCCCTACCCAGAACGCGTCTTGCGTCTCATCGTAGGCGATATGGGAAACGCTTTCGAGATTGGTGTGGATTTCGCCTAAAAAGACGCCGTCCCGCATATTGACGATATAGATATTGCTGTCGCCGGTGGCGATATAGAAGTTCTCTCCGTCGAACGTCATGGCAAGATATTTGCGCAAATGGATATTGGGCATGAACGTACCGACAAGGTTGTTATCCTTGTCGTATTTGTAGATAAGGCCATCATTGGCATATTGATCACACTTTGCCATGTAGAAGAACTCTCCGTCAAAACCGATGGAGGCTTGCAGGATTTCGGATGGATTGAACGTCCTGAGAACTTCGAACGAAGGTTCGGCGGCAACGGTCTTGTCTTCATAATTGATCCACATTCCTAACCGTGATGTGCCGTTGCCCGTATTCTGCAGGCTGATGTTACCCGTAGCGGTGGCTTCCGCGGTCATATCGTGGGATTCCGAGGCCGATGTTAAGCTTATTACAGGGCGGGTCATGTTGATATCGATCGTTTTGCTGCCCTTGGTGATGGTAAGGGTATCGGAATACGGATTGTAACCGGTCAAATCAATGGCGACCGTATAATGGTGGGCATCCATGTCGGCAATCGTATAAGCTCCGTTTTCATCGGTAAGGACGGTATAGGTATCATTTTCATCACTGGTAAACCGCACCAACGCATCCGGCACCGGATCGCTGCCGCAGAGCACCGTACCCGAAACATTCGCCTTGGCTTTTTCATATACCCGTATATAACTGATATACCACGAGATAATGTTGCTGGCACTTCTCCCCTGAGCGTTGAAACGAATTCTGAATTTCTTGCCGGCTACATATTGCGACAAATCTACATAGAATCGGGTGTAATCATAATCCCCACGGTCATCGCGCCGTTCGTCCACTTTTATCCATCGTGTACCGTCGAAAACTTCCACCGCAATCGCTTCACCATTACGGGATGAACCGGACAATTCATAAGCGTCCAAACTGATGTCATAGCACATCATCACACTGTCCAAGTCGCTGGCATCCAACTCCTTGCTGATAAGGCAAAAGTCTGTGTAGTTCTGTAAGGCATTGGAAGGATAGAAGGTGGCCGCTTCCTTGAATAGAGAGTATGGTTTATAGCTGACAGACCAAAAGCAAGAACGGGTGATATACTCCCATTGAGCGGCACCGGGACAAGAAATCTCCCAGAAATTGGTTTCGAAATCGTAACTTTCAAAATTTTCAACAAAGGGTAAAAGGTGAATATTGGGCACATCCACATTCACGCTTATGCCTTTTACGGGTTCACCGTTTTCAAAAACGGATTCTACCTGATAGGTATGGATACCGAAATCGGGAACGGTATCCGTATAGGAATGTTGTGTAATCAGCTCATTGTTTATTTTCTTTCCGTCGCGGTACAGGTTGAATCCTGTCAGATAATTGGTCGCCGTTTTGTTCGGCATTATCTTGTTGACGGCTATCGCTATGTCGTCGATAAACAAGGCCTGGCCGCCATCGCCGTCGGTAACACAGTTTATCGCTACATAGCGGGCTTCTTTGGGAATACGGAAAGAAAAATAGTAATCATCGGTGTGTTCCCTTGTTTTTTCGGGAATCTCATAGGGTTCACCGTTATTGAGGAATATAAAGGAGTTTATATTCTTATCGGTAAGCGAGTAGCCGATTTTTATCTTTTCAAGGCCGTAACTGGAAGTCATCGAATATGCCCAGAAAGAAAAAGTGAAATCTTCCGTAAAATGTTGGTCACTCAAATCGGGGCTGATAATCCAGTCGTTCCGCTTGCCCGTAAAAGTTGCCATCGAAGCAAGACACTTGTTGCCTCTATGCGGCAATCCCTTGTCGGCGGTATAGGGGGGGATGGTCTGGCTGGGATTCCATATCTGGAACGCTTTCGGTTGGTCTGAGTTGTCATAAATGTAGGAACCGATGGTATAGGTCCTTTCGTTATCCATATCCAGATAACTCCAACCTACTTCTCCGGGGGAATTGAAAGCGAAATCCGGATGGCTTTCAAAATCATCGAAAATCCCATAAACCGGTTCGGCGTTGTTCCATTGCAACGAAACAACGTTGTCTCGAATCTGTTTTACTTCCGGTTTGCAATCCTGTGGATTGTTCCCGGTCTGAGCCAATGCCGGGACAGCGATGCCGAAAAACGACAAGACTGCAGATAGACAATAATCGCGAACTTTCATAATATCTGTTTTTGCTTGTTTTACAATCAATTAAAGAATTATTACCTTTTGAACTGCTGCCGCTCCGTTCTTTTCTACACGGAGCAGATAGATGCCATGGTATTCAGCTACATTGAATTCGGCATGTTGCACAGCTCGGCGGCTTTCTACTTTGCGGCCCGAAAGATCGAACAAATCCATATTGAAACAGCCGCTCTCTTCCACGTCCACAGACAGGATCTCGCGGGCGGGATTAGGCCATACGTTTATCGAAAAATCCGGCATATCCTGCCATGTCTGGTTGTCTGTAGTAAAGGGTGTCTTTATTCCGCTCTTGTAGTGTACCGTTATTTCATGTGCGGCGCTGTTGGCATAGAGAATCGAAGTGCCGTCATGGTATTGCACTTCCAGATTGTATCTGTTGGTGGGGAGCCATTCTTCGCCTTTCTTAATATAGGCGGTAGCGCGCACATCATCGTTGTTTTCATTCAATTCGAACGCATAGAGGTACAGTCCGCCTCCATCGCGGTAATCATTGAAAGTATAGGCGGTACGGTGACCGGCCTCATTGTATTCATATTCCATCTCAACCGCCAGAAACCATTCGTCTGAGGCGGGTGCCCCATCTATGGAGTAATGTTTTACGCTGGCACGTCTCCCTTCAGGATCGTTCGTATAAATTTCCTTAATGGTACAATCCCATTGGTCGGTATAGTAGAAATTCCATTCGTAGGAGAGCAACATGGTATCGAAGCCATTGGCATCATAAAAATATTCCCTACGGTAGGCGTTTTCCCATTCTCCGTACATGAAGGTCTGATAGACCCATAGCTCAAGTTTGCCTGCCGCATTGTAGGTATTGGTATATCTATAGGTATCAACAAAACTGCTGCCTGCGGCATTCAATCCTTTACCCGATCTTTCTACCAGTAAGTCGTTTTCATATTTGTCGAATGTACTCAGATAAGGCATCCAGGAGGCACCGTTCCATGTATAGACTTCGTAAGCGATCAGGCGGTCTTTTTCATCGTAAGTATTTTCGGTTTTTTGGGAATATACCCATTTTTCGGAATCGGAAGGATCGGGAACTTCCACCAGTTCTACCGTCTTTAGATTTTTTTCATTATAAGTGGATGTATAGCGGGTATCGGGAATCCAGACATCGGATCCCTTATCATAACTTTCATTAATCAAACCGATATGGTTGCCTTGGCTGTCATAAGTTGAAATCTTGCGGGCATTAACCATATATTCACCGGTTGTGCGGTCAGGAATATAATTTACAGAAGTATCCACTAAATCAAACCGGTTGTAGTGGGACACTATTTTTTGTTCCGGTGTAACTTTTCCCCTCTTGGTAACAGAAACCGATTCGATAACCAATGCGTTGCCCCTTTCATCGAAGTTCCAGACATACATCTCTCCATATCCGTTAGCTGCAATCTTTGTAATGGTATCAGGTGCATACCACGGGATATTCTCTTGCGCTTGCGTACAAACGGAAATACAGAATCCGCTAGCGGCCAAGATTCCCGAAATCAGTTTTTTTGTAAAGTTCATAGCAGATCGAAGTTTTTGTATTATATTAACTGCGTTTTGTTTTAAAAAAAGGAAACGGCAACCGGCATGATTGCCGTTTCCTTAAAAGGATTAGCGTACCACAATCTTCTTTGCCGAAGATCCGGTGGCGGAGATGCGTCGGATAATATACAAACCGCTGTTGTTGACCGAAATACGATACTCATTTTGGTTAACTTTGGCTTGTTTTACCAAAGTACCCGCCATATTGTAAACATCGTATTGGCAAGCGGTATTGCCGCGAATCACGATTTGGCCGTTTTCGACATACACGTTCCAGGCAGATTCTTCCCGGCTTTCATTGGTGGTTTCTTTCACAAAGAAGGCGGTAAGGGTAGTGTTTTCGTTGATCGTAAATGTGTGTTCGGCCGTTTTGGCTACGGTGTCGGTGCCCCTTATCCATGCCACGAAACTATAGCCGGTATTGGCGGTAGCCTTCACTGTGACTGCTTCACCCTTTTCGTATTTTCCATCGCCTTCAACCGTGCCCATCGCTGCATCGTTTACCATGAGGGTCAAGGTTACGGAATCGGGAACGACAACTTCAACGGCGAATATGGCCTTAAGCGTGCTGTCGCAGGTCAACACCAATGTGAACTCAGCGTCGGTGGAGATTTTGGTATCACCGGCCATCCAAGCTTCGAATATGTAACCGGGACGCGGTATTGCCTTTATTTCTACTTCTGTACCGGTTTCATACCGACCTTCGCCCGTAACGCCTCCCATCCGGGGATCCTCTACTTCAAGAACCAGATTGAAGGAATCGACAGGGATAATATCATAGATGGTTACGGTCAGGTTGTCGTAATCGGTCACATCTATTGAGCCATTGGGCTTTATATAATTAACAGAGAAGAAGTAGGTATAAGTTTTGCCGTATTCAAGTTGATTGGCTTGGGCCGAATCCACATAACTGGTAGGCAGCGTATTGTTGTCCGGCATCAAAAAGCCTAAGCTTGTGGGGTATTGCGAGCCGGTTTCAGTGCGGTTGATGTATATCCTGAAGATATTGTAGGTTCCGTTGGCAATGCCTGTTGTCAACGCTTCGGGCCATTCCCATGTCAGTTCCACTTTCAGGCTGTCTTTAATCTGGCGGGCTTTGGCATTTTGCATACCGATTAAATCGGGCGTTTTAGCGGTACAAGAGATATAGACGTTGTTTCTTTGAGAATAAGCCGTAATGGTGGTTTCCGCCTTGTTTATTTTCGGAGAGGTGACTTCGAAAGTAAATTGGGTCTGGGCATAACATCTGGTCGTTATCTCCCAATTCCCTTGCTCATTTGTGTAAACGCTATCGAGCCTATTTCCGGCCTTATCGATTATAACCACCTTGGCGGAATCTACATCCACATAGCTATAGGTATCGGGATCCATATAGTAGATATGACCATAGAAAACATAGTCGTCTTCAACGGGGTCGGAATAAAAATCGCCTAACTGAACCGTGCTGTCCAAGGCTATGGTGGCCAAATCAATGGTGATTTCTTTCGTTACCGTAGCATAACCGGATTTGGAAAAAGCCAAGGTATAGGTTCCGTTCTGGACACCCGACAATTCGAAAATACCATTGTTGGTCCGTGCGCTATCTTGATAGGTTTCATTGTAAATCTTCGCCCATGCAGAGATGAGTCCTTCGGGGTTGCCGGGAGAGGATAGCGTATCCAGCAACCGACCGGTAATATCCACGCCCACACGAACAATCGAGAGGTTATTGGTTACGGTGTCCTTGTTGTCTGCCAGCTCATAATGCAAGGTGTCTGCATTATTGCTTGTAAAACGCCAGTTTTTGGCCGGCTGGAGACTTGATGAATAAGTCGGGGAAGTCGTTAGGCGATATACGATCTCACCGGACGGGATAGGTTCGTCGAATGCATACTGACGGCCGTTTTTGATTTCGGTAACCCATCCTCTCTTTTGCCACAAAACCGCCAGATACAATCCATTGACGGTGTCTTGTTCGGTGGAGCCTTGCATGGTTACAGCTCCATTAAGAAACACTTCCGTACCCAGTTCTTCCAACATATGTATCTGGATATCCTGTCCTACAGAAATACCATAAGAATTGACCTCTTTCAATGCTTTTATTTGGAAAGTAGTGTCTTTATATCCTTTACAACTGAGTTTGAACGTATATAGACTAACGGTGTCGCAACGAAAATCCACAGATGGCATGCTCTCTGTTGTCCATTGAATTTCAGGTTCTTCTGAATCTTTTTGGCACACAACCTTAACGCTGTCCAATCCGGCTGCCCAATAATTGTATTGAGGATGCAGATATTGAGGACGAATCGAGACAATAACATGCGTCGGATCGTATTGCGCCTCAAAATCGTGCTGCAAATCTTCATTCGCCACCGTAATAGAAGAGGAATACGATACCTGTACTTGGCTACCGGCATAGCCGGAGGTATGATAGGAAATCGTATAAGTTCCCGCTTCCACGGAGGCAAACTCATAACTATGAACAGGGGCGTAGGTTGGCGGCAGGTATGCACTACTGAGTCTGGTTCCGATTTTAACGCCGTCTTCCGCAGTCAACCATATGGAATCGTTGGAGTTGGGATAAAAAGACGTGTAAGTCCCAACCTTAAAGGTGATTCCACCGGAAACTTTGAATCCATCCGCCCATGCGAGGCCACTGCACAGCAGTAACGTCAGAACAGAGAAAAATAATTTCTTCATCGTTTTGATTTTTAAGTTATTGATATTGTTGATTGGACTTACCATTATATAGGGAAAAACGCATCGCGTACTCTCTTCCCAATATGCAAGTTTGTTATAATATTTTCAAGTGAGCAAAAAAAATGGCAAGACAAACCCTTATCAATAATAAAAAACGTACTCTATATTTCCTTATTAAGTAATATAAAATAATTTTAATTAGTTATTTATGGAATATAATTTATTGTCGTAAGATTGGTTTAACGTATTGCAGAATAAATGGGATACTCTATTATAAGGTCTCTGTGGCATGGTTTTTTAAAAGACAAGATGTATCTTTGCGTCATGAAACTTTATCGGATACTCTTGAGCATTCTTCTATGCACGGCCTGGCATTCGGGTATGGCGGGAGGATTGCCTTGTTCTGATTATTTGTGTCTTGCTGATTATTATAAGTTTATCAACGAAGACTCTTGCTTATTCTTCGCCAACGAGGCCTATCGGGAGGCTTTGGAACAGAAAGATATTGAAAAACAGGCGGAAGCCTTAGCTTACTTGGCATATGTGAACCGCTATAAGGGCAATTACGAAATCTCGTTGGATCTTACCCACACCCTACAGGAACTAGCCCAGCGGATAGATAGTAAACCTTTGTATGCCAAGTCGTTGTATTTAATCGGCTCTGCCTATTTGGGTATGGAGATTTTGGATGCGGCCTACCACAACTTTTATTCCGCTTTGAAGATCTACGAGAACTTGCCCGACAAAACCCCTGTCGCCGCCATATACAATGTTATGGCGATCCTCTATGCGCAACAGAATGAGATCGAAAAGGCGCAGTCTTATTTCGAAAAGGGGCTCGCGCTGGCAGACACGGTTGATAAAAGGGAGTATATCTTGATAAACAGCAATCTGGCTATCATTTATTTATACCAACAAAAAACGGAGGAGTGCGAACAGTTGCTCAAGAAGCAGATCCAACTTATCCGCCAATATAACATCTCGTACAATCCGGCTTCCATCTATCTGAGTCTGTGCAGCCTCTATTCCGACTTGGAAAACTATCCGCAGGCGTTGCAATTCGGTAAGCTCGCGCTTGCTTCCGCCCGCAAACGCAACAACCGCCGTTCCATTGCGCAGGTGCTGTATTATATAGGCAATATCTATTTGGACGTGCACCAATTCGATACCGCCATTACCGAGTTCTTGATCGTGGATAGCATCGCCACCGATCTGGATCTGTTGGAAATCCAGCGGAATACCGCCGGGCATCTGGCGTATATCTACGAGCAACAAGGTGATTTCAAACAGGCATATCAGTGGATCAAGAAACAGAACGAGGTTACCCAGGCATTCAATAAGAAAAACGGGCAGAACGAACTGTACCGGCTCAGCCTCGAATATCAATACGAGCAACAGATGGCGCAGATTAAGGAAGCGGGCAAGAAACGCAATACCGTATGGGCAATCAGCGTGGTTATCTTGATTTTGCTTACCGCCGTGCTATGGCTTATCCTCTCGCGCCAACGTTTCAAGCTTAATAATGCCAAACTGCAGCAGCAGAACATCTTGCTTGACTTAGACCTGCGGAATCGGGAAATTACCGCCAAGACCATGCAGATACAGCAGAAAGATAAGGCTATTTCCGATAGTATAGCCCAATTGTCGCAATCTAAACAAGGATTAAAGAAAAACGACCGGTCAGTTATCAATGACATAATCCGCAAGCTATCGCTTTCGGTTAACGAAAATGCCTGGAACGAATTCGAACTGCGGTTTGAAAGGGTCTATACCGGATTTTTCAAGACGCTCAACGAGAAGTTCCCCAATCTTACTCCCAACGAAAAAAGGCTGTGCGCCTATCTTAAACTCAACATGAGTTCCAAGGAAATAGCAAACCTTACGCATACTACGGTGGGAAGCGTGGAACAGGCGCGCTTCCGTCTGCGCAAGAAATTGGGGTTGCATACCACCAATACCGATCTTGTTGCATTTATTGAGAATCTGTAGCGTTCTGATATATCCGTTTCTGTGGCCAGGTTTTGAAGCCTGCTGAAAAAGGCTAAATTTGCAACCCTTTTGCAATCCATTCGTCATGTCATATCCGGGTAAAGGCGCGTATAAGGGGCATATCGCCATATTGGTGAGCAACATTATTTTCGGGGTCAATATTCCGGTATCGAAAATCGTGATGCCTGACTATGTTTCGGCATTCGGAATGGCATTCTTTAGAACCACGGGCGCTGTGATTTTCTTTTGGTTACTCTCCTTGTTCGTGAAATGGGAGAGGGTGCCGCTTCGGGATTTGGGTGGTTTGGCGTTGGCGGCGGTTTTCGGCGTGCTTTTCAATCAGATGCTGTTCGTTATGGGGTTGGAATACGCTTCGCCTGTAGAAACAGCCATAGTGGTAACGTTTACGCCTATCCTTACCATGCTTTTGTCGGGCTTGTTTCTTAAGGAGCCTATCTCATGGATGAAAGCGGGCGGCGTTTTTCTGGGGTTGAGCGGCGCGGTGATTATGATAGCCGGCAAGTATTGGACGGGCGAAGCTGTGGAAGAAGCGGGCAGAAACAGTCTTTTCGGTATCATTCTCTGTCTGATAAGCGGCCTTTCATATGCCATTTACCTGACAGCTTTCCGTAATCTTGTGGCGCGCTACCGGCCGATAACGGTGATGCGATGGATGTTTCTGTTTTCATGCGTCCTTTCCGCGCCATTCCTATGGCCCTGTGTGGCGGCGGTGGATTATGCCCGTATTACGCCCGATATCTATTTCTTTTTGGGATATACGGTATTGGGTGCCACTTGTCTTACTTATCTTTTGATTCCGGTTGCGCAAAAGCGTATCCGCCCTACGGTATTGAGTGTGTATAACTATGTGCAACCCATTACGGCGGCTTGTCTGGCGCTGATCTTGGGGCAGGACGGTTTCGGCTGGCTCAAGGCCGTGGCCACTTTTTTGGTGTTTTCCGGTGTGTTTCTGGTTACCCGGAGCAAATCGAGGGCGCAGATGGAAAGCGGCTCCTGAAAGTATTGTACTTTTTTTTATCTTTGTCCCTTTACCCCAGCCTTCTTGTCAAGGGCGGGGAGGTCGGTTTTTATAACATGAAAAAAAGTATATTATGAAAGATTCTGCCGGCAAGTTCATCGTGGAAGAGTGTCTGACTTACGATGATGTGTTGTTGATGCCCGCCTATTCGGAGGTATTGCCCCGCGAAGTGGATATCACTTCTTGGTTTTCGCGGCATATAAAACTCAACATTCCATTTGTCTCTGCGGCTATGGATACGGTTACCAACGCTTCGTTGGCTATCGCTATCGCGCAGGAGGGCGGTATCGGCGTGTTGCACAAAAACATGAGCATTGAAGATCAGGCAGAAGAGGTGCGTCGTGTGAAACGCGCGGAAAACGGCATGATTACCGACCCGATTACCTTGTCCGACACCGCTTTGGTGCAGGATGCCCTGGAACTGATGAAAAGTTATCGTGTAGGTGGGGTGCCTGTGACGGAAAAGGGGGGTAAGTTGGTGGGGATCGTTACCAACCGCGACTTGCGTTTTGAGAAAAATTACAAGCGCAAGATTACCGAAGTGATGACGCGTGAGGTGGTTACGGCCACAGGAAAGATTTCGTTTGACAAGGCTGCGGAAATACTGCAAAGGCACAGAATCGAGAAGTTGCCGGTGGTGGATAAGAACGGCAAACTGGTCGGCTTGATTACTTATCGCGATATCATGAATGTGAAGTCGA
This sequence comes from uncultured Bacteroidaceae bacterium, assembly GCA_964584745.1. Classification (GTDB taxonomy): domain Bacteria; phylum Bacteroidota; class Bacteroidia; order Bacteroidales; family P3; genus Pullibacteroides. Next base: position 5,386 of record CAZPBB010000020.1, on the reverse strand, counting down.
AGCCGATGGCATGCAAAGATGGTTCGGGGCGTTTGCGTGTGGCGGCCGGCATTGGCATTACCACCAATATGATGGAACGGGCGGAAGCCTTGGTGGACGCGGGCGTGGACGCAGTGGTGATCGATACCGCGCACGGGCATTCCGCAAGCGTGTTGAAGGCGGCGGCGCAGTTCAAGAAAAAGTTTGGCGACAAGGTTGATCTGGTGGTGGGTAATATCGCTACGGCAGAAGCTGCCGTGGCCTTGGCAGAAGCCGGTGCGGATGCGGTGAAGGTAGGGATAGGCCCGGGTTCGATTTGCACCACGCGTATCGTGGCCGGTATCGGCGTGCCTCAATTGAGTGCCGTGCACAATGTGGCGCAGGCTTTGAAGAAATATAGGATCCCCTTGATTGCCGATGGCGGTATCCGCTATTCGGGCGACATTGTGAAGGCTTTGGCCGGCGGCGCTTCTTGCGTGATGGCGGGTTCCCTCTTTGCCGGAACCGAGGAATCGCCGGGCGCCACTATCATTTTTGAGGGAAGAAAATACAAAACCTATCGCGGTATGGGGTCATTGGAGGCCATGCAGGACGGTTCCAAAGACCGCTACTTTCAGGATATGGAAGCCGATATCAAGAAGTTGGTGCCGGAAGGTATTGTAGGGCGGGTTCCCTATAAGGGGGCGATGGCCGAAGTCTTGCACCAGCTGGTGGGTGGTTTGCGGGCCGGTATGGGATATACGGGCTCAAAGGATATAAAGGCGTTGCAGAAGGCGCGGTTTATCAAGATAACCCCGGCTTCGGTAAACGAAGGACATCCGCACGATATCACCATTACGCATGAGGCGCCCAACTACTCGCCCCGATAGGGGGCCTTGGGCTGATGGACAAAGAATAACATAAAAACAACATATCAGATGAAAAGGAATTTTTTCTTGTGCTTATTAGGGGTTTTGGCTTGGGGAGCAACGAAAGCTCAGCCGATAAGCGATAATTCCGTATTGTTGATAGTGGGGTCGGATACCACCACACGGGGTGATTTTTACAAAACCTATACGCAGAATGCGGTTCCGGGGAGAAACATGAAGCCAGACCGCCAGGAACTGGAAAATTATCTGCAACTCTATATCAATTTCCGGCTTAAGGTGGAAGCGGCCAAGGATGCAGGTTACGACACGGTGGAACTCTTGCAGCAGGAGTTGAAAACCTATCGTGCGCAGTTCGCCAAGCCGTATCTGACGGATTCGGAATTGGAAGAAGCCTTGTTGCGTGAGGCCTATGACCATATGCAATACGATGTGTTTACCCGCCATATCTTGATTCCTGTAAGCAAATATCCCTATCCGGCCGATACGCATGCCGCCTACAAAAAGTGTATGGATATCCGAAAAAAGATATTGACCGGTGCGGATTTCTGCGACATGGTGATTCAATATTCGGCCGATTACCGCAATCCGAATGGCAAGGGAATTCCGATCAAGACGGGAAGGGAAGGCGAATTGGGCTATATTACGGGATTGAGCATGGTGTATCCTTTTGAAACGGCATTGTATGATCTTCAGGTGGGCGAAATCTCCCTGCCGGTAAGGACCCGCTATGGCTATCATCTTATCCAGATGCTTGACAAGCGTCCCGCATTGGGAAAAGTAAGGGCTTCGCATATCATGATAGCCGTGCAGCCGGGCGATGCGGTTGACAATGCCCGGGCAAGGATAGACAGTCTTTATGAAAGATTGCAGCAAGGCGAGGATTTTGCCGAATTGGCCAAGTTGTATTCAGAAGACAAGTTTACGGCCGCGAAGGGAGGCGACATAGGTACGTTCACCTCCAACCGTATGGTGCCTGAATTGATCGTGCAACTTTATGGCCTGTCTTCTGGCCAGGTTTCCCAACCTTTCCGTACGCGTTTCGGCTGGCACATCGTGAAGCTGATAGAGAAATCAGGTATCGATACGTACGAAAACATGCGCAATTCCATTGTGTATAGTTTTGATAACGATAATGAAAGAGGTTCCATGCCGATTAAATCATTTCAGAAGAAACTTCTGGCACAGACCGATTGGAAGGTGGATAAGAAGGTATTGGCTGAAATCCGCAAGTCGCTTCCCGATACGGTTGTGGGAACTCAATTGCCGAGAGATTCGATGGAAAACCCTGGATTGTTTTCAAAAACGCTTTTGGTGTATGAAGGGGAAGAAGTGTCGGTATGGGCTTTCTTCGACTTGGCAAGAAGGACAACCAAACGTGATGTGGCGATAAACGTGAACCTTTGGTTGGACGAGATGGTGAACAATCTGCTGGGTGCGCAGGCTTTGATACATGAACTGTCGATATTGGATAAGAAATATCCCGAATTCGCCGCCATGATGAAAGAATACAGAGACGGTATCTATCTTTTCGATATCAACAACCGTAAGGTATGGGGCAAGGCGGTTTCTGATACGGTTGGTCTGGAAGCCTATTATGCGGCCCATAAGGATAGATATGTGCTTCCCGGACAGGTGGTGGCTACCGTGGCGGCTTACGATGTAAGGGAAACGGAAAGCAGACAGGTGGGCAAGTTTATGGGAAAGGCGTTCAAGGAAAAATGGAGTGTGCAGACAATGCGGGCCATGGCCGATCAGCAGTTCGGAAAGGGTAAGATACAGATAGATTCCGGTGCGTTTGAAAAAGGAAAGAATATATTTATGGATAATGTGCCTTGGAACAAAGGGCTTACCAAAAATATCCTTTCGGGTACCACCCGCAAGGCTTTCGCCATTATCTACGAGACTATTCCTCCCGTCCATGCAACGTTTGGCGAAATGCGGGGAAAGGTGATTTCCGACTATCAGGGATATCTGGAAAACGAGTGGCTCAAGGAACTGCACGATACCTATCCGGTAACGATAAACCAGGATGTTTTTGAAAGTCTTATGTCGCAAAAATAAAGTGCGGGCCGTCGGCTTGCTGTGTCTTGTTTTGGCGTGTGCGGTTTCGTGCATACGCCCCAATGGGGGTATGCCTGTCGATGCGGTGGCACGGGTAGGTGAATCCTATCTTACCAAGCGGGATTTGGAAAAAATGATGCCGGTAGGCATGTTGCCTAATGACAGTGCGGACATGGCCGGAAAGAAAACGGAGGCATGGGTGGGGCAGCAGGTGTTGCTTCGCAAGGCCAAGCAGAATCTGGATGAGGAAGCGGAAGCGGAAATAGAGGCGCAGATAGCCCGTTACAGAGAATCGCTGTTGGTATTCTTATACGAAAACAAGATTACGCGGCAATTGCTCGATACGGTGGTGTCGGATAAGGAAATAGAGGATTATTACAAGGCAAATCAGTCGCAGTTCGTATTGAAAAGCAATATCGTGAGGGTTCGTTTTGTCAAGGTGGTGAAGACTTTTGGTGGTGTGAATGATATACGACGGGAGTTGTTTGCCGTACCTTTCGAAGAAAAGAATCTGGTGGCGGTGGCTGATCTGTGCAGGGAGAGTGCCGAAAATTATTTTCTGGATGCAGACCGCTGGATATTCTTTAATGATTTGCTTCGGGAAGTGCCCATCCATGCCTATAATCAGGAAGTTTTTCTGAAGAATAACAGAAAGATAGAGGTGAATGCCGGCGATTATATCTATTTAGTGGCCATAGAGGATTTCAAGGTGCGTGATATGATTTCCCCTATTTCATTGGAGAAAGAAAGGATTCGCACCATTATTCTGAATCAGCGAAAGAAAACGGTACAGGAAGAAATGGAAAGGGATTTGATGGAGGAAGCCCGCGGTACCGGAATGATAGAGTATTATTAGCATGACGACAAGATCTCTTTTTCGTTTTGTTTTGCTTTTTTTGTCGGTAGGTCTGCTGTTGACCGAGGTTTGGGCGGAGATGAGGCCTTATGGCGCGATGGATGGAGGGGCGGATACGATCCGGAAACGCGGCAATCGCAAAAAACAGGAAAATAGGGTGGCCCCCATGGTGGATTCTTCCTTTTTCGGAGGAACGGAGCAAGAACGGCATCCCGTGCCGTCTGGATTGCCGGAAGAAGGTTCTGCAGGATCTTCCGGTAGGGGTGGAATCGTTTTAACGGTAGATGAAGTGGCCGCGGTGGTAGGAACCAAGATGGTGAAATTGTCGGAAGTGGAGCGTGCGCTCGAAAACATGCGGGCCAGCGGCATGCCGATTACTGAAAATTCGCGTTGCGAAGCCTTGGAATCGTTGATGATTTCGAATCTTTATGAGTTACAGGCCGAGGAAGACAGCATTCAGGTGGGCGAGGCTGAGGTGGAACAGGAATTGGAAGCCCGCGTGAAATATTTTGTGGATCAAATCGGTTCACGTGAAAAATTGGAAGAATTTTATGGAAAGACTATCTTGCAGATAAAGGAAGAATATCGCGAGATGATACGTTCCAATATCATTGCCATGCGTATGGAGGGAAAGATTACCGAAGACGTGAAGGTAACGCCCAGCGAGGTGAAACGATTCTACAATGCGTTGCATCGCGACAGTATTCCGCTTATTCCCCTCCGGTTCGAGTTGCTTTATATTACCAAAAAGCCGCGGATCAGCCTCAGCGAACGGGATATGGCCCGACAACGGTTGGAAGAGATACGGCAAAGGATAGAAAAAGGAGAACAGTTCAAGTCTTTGGCGGCCTTGTATTCGCAAGATCCCGGTTCTGCCAGACGGGGCGGGGATTTGGGGTATGGCGGCAGAGGCGATTGGACGAGTGAATTTGAATCAATGGCATTCGGTTTGCCGGTAGGGGCTTTGTCGCCTGTTTTCGAGAGCCAGTTCGGTTTTCATGTTTTGGAAGTTCTCGACAGAAAAGGGGAGATGGTGCGGGTGCGCCATATACTGATTCGACCGGAGGCTTCGGATGCGGATCTGATGCGGGCCCAACGTGAGTTGGATTCGGTGGCCAATATGATACGGGAAGGCAAACTCACCATAAAGGAAGCCGTGGGGCTTTTTTCGGATGATGCCGGAGTACAGGGAGACGGGGTGTATCTGAGTCCGATGACGCATAAGCCGAACTACAGTGTGGAAGAACTGGAACCGATGGTATATCTGTCGATCCAGAATCTGCAAGAGGGTGAGAATACCAATGCCCAGCTTTATCAGAATAGAGAAAACCAGCCGGCCTACAGGTTGTTTTATGTGAAGCGCCGTACCCCGCCGCATCGGGCGGATATGGGGGAGGATTACGATATGATTTACGAAATGGCTTTGGAAAAAGCGAAAACAGAAGCCATGCGGAATTGGATGTCGAATAAGATTTCCGGCACATATGTGCGGATTATGGACAGATACAAGAACTGCAAATTTAACTACCGATGGAAGAATTTGTAGCCGGTTGCAAGAACGAGGTGGAAGCCTTGCAGGCCTTGGCGGAACGTTACGCCCTGCTGCGTCGGGAAATAGCCC